>CAJMPK010000026.1 GCA_905215205.1 uncultured bacterium
AGCCATCCGCACCGCCGCCCTGCTCGCCGCCGCCAGGCGTCGGCTCGGGCTTTGGCTTCAGACTGGGATCGGGCGTCGGCTCAGGCGCCGCCTCATCGGTCACCGTAATCGTAATGTTCAGACGCTCGGAATACTCACTGTACGACATGCCAGGGCGCTGTGCCGTAATGCGCACATACATGTTGCTATCGAGTGCAATAGGCTCGGTGTACTTTACGCGGCCTTCGTCACGGCAGGGGCAGGTGTCGTTGGTGGTGTACCAAATCGTCGTGCCATCCTCGGCAGAAAGCTCCAACTTCGTGCCCTTGGGCACCGTAATGTAGTTCTCCTTGGGCGACCATGCACCAAACGTCGTCGCACCAATCGTCGCCACCGGTCGCGCCGGTCGCACCGGCTCGGCAGACACGCGAACGTCGACCTGCTTGGACAGCGCCGTGCCGTCCACCGCCGCCGTCAACGTCGTCAAACCGGGCAGAGCACCATGCAGCACAAACGTCGCCGCGCCGTCCTCGCCCGTCACGGCCTGGGTGGCATCGACAGAGCAGATAGCCGAGGACTCCAGCCCAACACTAACCTTGGCGCCCGCAAACGGCTTGCCCGCCTTATCGGTCACATGCGCCACCAGCTCAAAGTCACTGCCATCAAGCATGGTCACAGCCTGCTCCACGTTGAGCTTGAGCTTGTCGGCACGAACGCCCACGACAAGCTCACCACTTGCCCAGCGCGCCATGGCCGTGCCGGCGTAGTTGCGAGCACCATCGAGCTCAAACGCCACCGTCGAGCCCGCCTCACGCGCATCGGCATAGCGAATACGCAGCACGCGCGACAGCGGCTTGCCATTGGGATCGTCCTGTTTGTCGAGCCACGTATACGTCACGTCGCCCAAGCCCTGCGCGCACAATGCGACCGGGGTATCGTCGCTCGCGTCCATATACTGCGTAAACTCAACCTCGACGCAATCGGTATAGGCATGGGCCGAAGCCACCTCGGGCGCCGCCGTCGACACCAAGCCAATGTTCACCTCAGTCTGAATCGGCGGCACGCGCAGCCAAGCCGAACGCGCCTCCTCATACCCGTCTTTGGTCACGCGCACCTGATACCAGCCGGTCGGCGTATTCC
The DNA here is from genome assembly GCA_905215205.1 of uncultured bacterium. GTDB lineage: Bacteria > Actinomycetota > Coriobacteriia > Coriobacteriales > Coriobacteriaceae > Collinsella. Next base: position 1,120 of record CAJMPK010000026.1, read on the forward strand.
AGTTGTACGCACCGTCCGCACCCGTTGCAAGCGGATTGTCCTGCTCATACTCCTCGGCATCCCAACGCACCGCATTGGTACCGGCCGCATCGTCGGCGCTCCACAGCTCAACCGTCGCGCCTTCAACTGTATTGGACAGCAGACCCTCGTACACCACGCCCGCAGGGTCGGGTGCAGCCTTGGCGGCCACATTGCGATAACGCGCCTCGAAGATCGACTGCATCTTCTCGTCCGAGATCAAGCCGTCCTTGTTGGCCTTGTAGACCTCGGAATCGGTCAGCTCGCCCCAGTTGACCGTAATACGATTCTGGCACGCGCGCTCCACCTGCTCGCAGGCAACATCGTAGGCGCATTCGGCATTGGTCAGCTTAATCGCGCGCTCCGAACCTACGCTGGTCGAAGCCGCATCATAGGCAGCGCCCACCACGGTACCCGCCGAACCGGCCGTCAGCACGCCGGCGATTGTCATAATGGAGCCCACTGCCACATCAGTGCTGTCGTGGCAGAGCTGGCGATACAGCAGATCCTCAAACGCACGCGCCTTCTCCATGGCATCGCGCAGCGCGTAAATGCACTTCCAGTCGTCCTCGGTCTTCTCGGGCTTGGCAAGCAAGCGTGTATGCTGAAGCTCATAGCCCTCGCGCTCGCCCTTCACCTTCTGCATACGGACGTTCACGTTCTCCCAGTTCTTGCTGGCATCGTTCACGCCGTAAATGCCGGTAAAGATGCCGATACCCTGAGTCGCCGCGGGAAACGCCTGACCTGCCGCCTTCCACGCATCGGTCTTAAAGACCTGTCCGAACATCTCGCACTCGATCTTATAGCTCTTGAGCGAACGGATCGTGCGGATGAGCTTCATATGGGCGCTCACGTCGCCGTTGCGCTTCCAGGCCATGAGCCATCCGCGCACCTTGGAGTTGTTGAGGCTATGGACCACATTCCAGTTGTCGTACAGGTTGTCCAGAATGTCGCACTGCATGGCGATCGAGTTAAACAGAAGCGCCTGGTTCTTGTTGTTATTGGAGTTCTCGATAAATTCCGACTCTATATAGGCCGTCTGCTCGCCATCGGGCGCGGCGACCTTAAAGCCCTTGACGGTATCGTCGTCAGCCGCCTTGTAGCTCAGCGAGCTGCCGAGCGCCTGGCCCAAATCGTTAAACCCGCTCGTCGACTGGCCGTTGTACTCGCTGGCCTTAATGCCCGCACACTTGTTGAGCGCCGCGGCGGTTGCGTCATTCCAGCTTCCGTATTGGTTGAGCTGGCCGATACCCATCGACTGGCCCACCAGATCCTCGGCCCGCTGGGCAATAAACTCCGCTCGCGATGCATGGTCGACGAGCTCCTTGATGGCGGCCGCATCCGCAGCGTTCGCGCCCTGGGCCGCCGCGAGTTCCTGATACCAATCCTCGCTGGTGCCGTAAGCATCCTCAAAGATCATCTTGTCCACATTGACGCCATAGCTGTCGCCCTGCTGGGTCAGCAGTGCCGCCGACCCGCCGACCGCGGCCTTGAGCTCAGCCGCAAACTGCGCGGCCTCGTCGTTGCCAGCATCATCACCCTCGCCATCGCTGGCGGCAGGGGCGCGACGAGCCTTACGGGCAGCTCCACCTTGGGCTTCGTCCTCTTTACCGTCCTCGTCCTCCTCGGCAAACGCATCGGCGACCATCTGGTCAATCGCGTCGTTAAAGGCCTCATCGACATCATTAAACGAGTTATCCATCATATACTCGTGCCACTGCTGCACGGCATTCGAGAACTCCTGCTGGCGCTCCTCGGCCGCGGCGGAATGCTTTTTGGCCGAAGCGTTGGCGTCAAAACTCAGCATGGTCATAAGCTGAGCATTGGAGATGCGGTAGGTCTGCGGCATAAAGATCTGCTCAAAGTTGCCGCAGTTCACATAGGTCGAGTCATTCGCCTTGTTAAACTCGTCGAGCAGCTTAAGGTAACCCTCGTCCACATACTCCGCCACATAGCGCACACGGGTGCCCTCGCGCGACTTTTGAGTCAGAGGAATCGTCACCGTCTTGCCATCCACGCAGTCCACGTACAGGTCGAGCGTGTCGGCGGCCTCTTCGTTTCCCACCTCGAGTGTGATATCGAACGTCCAGTAGGCGTTCTTCTTTTGCGGCAGATGATGGAAGGTCCACAGACTCTTGCCGGTGTCCTTGCCGTCCTTGACCAGGTTTTGCGTACCGCCACGATACGTCACATCAAAGTTCCAGACCGAAGCGCCCGGAACATAGCGCACATAATTGCGAGCCGTTACCTCGGCAGTAGCGGCGGCAACATCGGTCGAGCCCACACGCGCCTCGAGCATCACGCGCTCGGCGGCAAGCGTATCCTGCGGCAGGTCGTATTCAATCTTGGCACGGCCGAGTTTATTGGTCTTACCGGTGTACTTTGCAGCCGACGAGCCCGTCCCCACGGTGAGCTGCACGCTCTTGCCCGGCGCTGCATAAACGTAGGCCACATTGCCCAGCAGGCTGTGAACGTCGGTGTTGTCGACCTCGATGCGCGAGGCGTTGACCTCGAGCGTCGTGTTCCCCAGTGGCAATGTCACCTCGCCCAGTGTAATAAGCGGCGAGATGGCATAGATACCCGCGGCCTTAGGCTTAAAGCGCACAAACACATCGGCGCCCATGCCCTTCTTCATATCGAGAACGAGGTTGTCGCCCTCCCAAGTTGTGGCAGCCCACATGGCATCGGAGCTGGCGCCGGCTTCGCGAGCGCCTGCGGACACATCCTCGACGGCATCCTTGGCCAGAGGAATCTCAATCTTGGCAGCCTGGCTGTCCTTGAGCTCGTAATGAATGCGCAGCTCGGTCTCCACGCCAACGACCGCGGACGAATCAGCGATAACCGAGCCCGCCGTCAGCCCGCGCTCGGCACGATACGTCTCCACGTCAAACGTGGGGACGTCGAGCGTCACGTCGAGCTGTTTGCCGTCCTCAATCTTCACCTGCTTTTGCGCGATATGCTTACCCACGGTCAGCCCTAGGCGGCTAAACGTGGAATAGCTCGTCGCTTGGATGTCGTAGCTCGTCTTGTTAAAGGCGACGATGGTATACGAACCGGCCTTAAGGCGCGGCGTCTCGGCCTTCATGATAGGCGTGGTGCCATCGTCTTCGTAACCCATCAAATAGGTAACGCCGTCGGCGACCAGCTTGCCGTCGGACGTACGGAACACCAGCACGCGGTTGGCTCCCTGGTAGTCGCCCTTGGTCGTGACCGTCGTCGTGCCCCAAGGCTTCAAGTCGATATCGACCTTGCCGGCCGAAGGCTTCACCGTCGCCGTCGCCCCACCCAGCTTGAGGCTGTCTTTGGGCACGAGCGTTATCTCCAGATCCTGGTCCGCATCGGCAATGGCCTGCGACACCACGAGCGCTGTACCCTGGATACGGTAGTCGTTTTCCTTGTCGCCCTTGGCAGGTTTGAGCGTCTTGCCGCCGCTCTTCACCGTCAGATCGATGTTATCGAGACTATCGAGCTCAATGCGTTCGGTCTTATCCTGGCCTGCGACCGGTTCGAGATAGGCCACATTGAGCTCAATCGCGCGCGAGGCCGGAATCTTGGTAAAGTCCTCCGCCTTAATCTCTCCGATATTCCATGTGCCCGTCATCTGGTCGCCCGGGCACGCCAGCACCATGTCATAGTAACCGTCGAGCGAAATGCGCAGGGTGGCTGCTGTCTTGGAGAGAGCGTCCGCTGTAAAGCTGCCGCCATCGCCAACCGCCAGCGGCGTGGACTGCCCCGCCTGCACGAGTGTAGCCGTCGCGCTCTGGGGAAGTTTGCCCGTCACCTGGGCCGCCTCGCCCATCCACTCAAACGTGTAGGCAGGCTTCGAGGAATCGACGGAGTCCTTGCGATCGGCCACGGCATTGGCAAGCTTTTTGACCATCGAGGGGTTGCCAGCCGAATCGGTCGCATAGGCATAGATGGTCTGGCCTTCACCAAAGGGAATCGCATACGTTACGCCATCGATTGTCACGCGCTCATTATAGTCGCCCGGATAGCCCGCCTCACCAAACTGAAGATCGGGGTTCATCACGCGCAGGGCAACGGCATTATGGTTCGTCTCGTTTCCGTATCTCGTGTTCTCAAAAGCTCCCCACTCTATCATTTCCACGCTTTTGGGTAGCACAATCTCTTTGCCGGCAATCGCAGGATCAAGAGAGGCGAACGCGAGTGCCCCGATAGATTTGACACCATCGCCGATCGTCACCGACGACACATGCGAGCACCCATCAAAGGCATAGTGCCCGATCCGCTCCACCGTGCCCGGCACATTGATCTGCGTAAAGGTGAGTACCGTTGTATCCGAGACATAGAACTGCGGCACGCCGCAATTGGCGAAGGCACGATAGTCGATAGTCTTAACCGAAGGTGGCAGCGTTGCCACCACATTGTCGTCAAGTTGTTCGCAACCCTCAAAGGCCTGCTCGGGAATCGTGGTAAAGGCCGCGTTGTTGGGCCAGGTCACCGTGTGAAGTGTCTTGCTTCCGGTAAACGCATTCCAGCCCAATTCCTCAACCGAATCGGGCAGTGCGATTTCCTTGATGCTGCTGCCGCCCAAACCGCCCACAGAGCGGATATGCGAATCGGGGGCAAACGTAATTGATGTGAGCGCAGCGTTTCCCATGCCCTTAAGACTCACGACATTTTTGCCGTCGATGGTCGAGGGCACCTCCAACGTGGTAATGCCCGCGTCGCCATACTCGATAGAAATTTCGTTGGTGAGGCTATCGATCGAGAAGTAGTACTGCGCGGGAGTCTGCTCGCCGACCACGTAGCCATCATCGTATTCGCCTTTTACGCCCGTAGCGCCCTTCGAGGTTGCCCAGAGTCCAAGTTCCTCGTTCCAGGTTGCCTCGGCACCGGAAGCCTCCTCTTGCTTCTGCTGCTCGGCGAGTTCCTTGCCCTCGACAAGATCGGTGGCGAGCGTACCCGCAGGTGTGCTCCCGGTCTGCCCGGCGCCCGTCAGGCCCGCCGCCGATGCAATCTCGGAGTCCGGGGGTGTGGGGGTGTCACCGGTATCGAGCACTGTGGGATCGGCAGCGCCGGCATCGGGCGCGGGGTCGGCGGTAGCAGAGTCTGACGTTTGGGCGTCAGCCGAATCGGCGAGAGCGGCGTCGGCTGCTTGGCCGTTATCCGTCTGCACAAAAGTGCCGTCGGTGGTGAGAGTCTCGGCAAACGCGCCCACAGGCAACGAGCCCGTCACCATAGTGAGGGTCACCGCGGCAACGGTCAGGCGGCGGCAAAGCGCTCGAACAGTAGTCCACCTCATGGTCGTTCCTTTCCTGCAAACCTAAAGTCATCCAGCGTAATCGTTGTCCAAAAACAAAGCGAACGGTAGGTTCATATATACGAACCTACCGTTCTACCTGCGCAAACCACCACAAAGGGGACAGGCACCTTTGTGGTGGTTCCGAACTTGGCCAGCCAGTTTGTCTCGATCTGTAACAGTTTGAAACCGAATACCCCGCTTGGTGTTACAGATTGAGACGTTAGGTTGGCGGCCGAGCAGTTCATCTCAATCTGTAACACCTAGAGCCCAAATATCTGGCTTGGTGTTACAGATTAAGATTTTGCTGAAGCCGAGAACGAGAGCCGTCACCCAGTTCTAATGCTTGCGGCGCTTGGTCGCGGCGAGGCCGGCGGCGGCTACGGTTGCGCCGGCGATGCCCAGGGCGGCGACCGTCATCGCGGTGGTATCCCCCGTGGTAGCCAGGACAGCATCGCCCTTCTTGGCCTGCGTGGCTTTCTCAACCGTCTTGCTCACCGTGGTGGTCGCAGCCGGCTTGGCCGAGGGTTTAGCTTCAGGTTTGGCCTCGGGCTTGGTCTCAGGCTGCGGTGTCGGATTGGGATCCGGCGTGGGCTGCGGATCGGGAGCCGGCGTAGTCTCAGGCGTAAACATCAGATTGGTGTTCAGCCACAGGGTGAAAATCCAACCGCTCTCGGGATCAACCTCACTTGCCTCGCCCACCTGATAGCCACACTCAACCCCATTGATCTTCAGCTTGGTATTGGGCGTAAAGTAGAAACCACGCGCCGGCTTAAAGTACAGGCCGTAACGATAGGTCACACCGGGCTTAAACGCGTCGATATGGTTGGTGATGTGCTGGTCCCAGAACTCAACGGAATTTACTTCGCTGCCGTCGCTACCCGTCCAGTACTCACACTGAGGAAGGGAGTTGGAGCCCGTCGGAACATTCGCCGTAAAGACCGGCTTATCGCCTGCCTTGAAGGTGTTCGTGGCGCCGTTGATCTCGATAACGTCGATGGCCCGCCATTCGTCGATCGGCTGCTCGCACAGCATATTGTCAGCGGTTGGCGCGAAGACGCCGTTGACGGTCTTGATGTGGTGCGCCCAATGACCGTTGACGTTCATATTGCAGTCATCGGCCACGGTATTGTCGCCCTTGAGCCTCAGCTCAACGGAGTACATGTAGAACTTACCCTCTTCGAAGTGGTCAATCTTCTTCATGCCCGGCGTGTACTTTGCGGGGTCGGAATACCAGAAGGCAACGGGTACCGACTCCCCGGATTCCATATCGAGCTCCATTTCTTCCCAGCACTCGTAGGCGATCTCGTACTTGTCGGCATCGGCAGCGGGAATCGTCGCGGTCGCGCGGGGCGCCTCGCCGGGCGCGTAGTCGGTCTTCACGTCGTTGACGTCCAGGTTATGGAGGGCCTCGTTTTCTGACGCAACGAGCGTAATTTCGCTATTGATGACGTAGCGGAGGTAATAATCGTACCTGGTTTCGTTGAGGATAGTCGAGCTGCCTTCATAGTCAGTTCCGGTATACTCCAGTGCCGAGCCAATATAGAGAGCCTCATTGCGCGTGAGTCGATACGAGCCGCCTGCCGCGCCACCCGTAAAGGTCAGCGTCAGCCTCATGTGATCGCCAACAGGCTCAAAGTGAGCCGTCACATCGGACATAGATGTGTCCTGGACTTCAGCCAGGGTGCCCGAAGCAGCATCGGCCCGGTAGTACTTGGTTTCGACAAGTTCGCAGAGCGGCTCATCCGGCATGCCGCCCTCAACATCGGGAAAATCATAGGTATACGACTGGCCCTTTTCGAGTGCGACATTGCTCGGAAGCACGCAGTCCGTGTAGTGGGGAACCACGGTCGTATTGACCCTAACGTCGCTGCCGCCAACAACATCGGTCACACCGCAGGGCATGATGGCGTCATTCGCCGGCATGGCGGCGTTGTCGCTGGGAGTGTTTTGTTCAGCGGATGCCGCATCGTTGGATTCATCGGTAGCGCCAGTCGGGGCCGTCTGCTGAGGTTCAGCGACGGTTTGTGCCGTCGGAGCAGCATCAGTTACAGGCGCGGTCGCCGGAGCCGCATCCTCCGCAACCGCCGGTGTCACCGGAGCCGCGGCAACCTCACCAGTCGCAGCGGAGGGATCCGCACACTCGGTCGCAAGCGCCAAACTCGGCAGTAGCAGCTGACCAACCATAAGCGCACACGCACCGACGCTCGCAATCCTCACACCCACGCAGCGCCAAGTACCATGGGCCAGTGAGCAGGTGCGTTCGCGCTGGGCCTCCTTATCAAAGTGGCTTCCGTACATAACGGCCTCCTTGGTCGTAGGGACATACCACCACAAAGGCGCCTGTCCCCTTTGTGGTGGTCCTGTACAACCAAGATGCGCCAAATGACTCTATACGCCTAGGTTCGTAGATGCGAACCTAGGCCTCTACCTGCGGAAATACAAAGAGCCGCCGTAAGGGCATTTATGCCCACGCGGCGGCTGAAAATGGCTATGAAAGCTTGCGCTAGCGGTTGCGGCGCTTGGACGCGACGAAGCCGGCGCCGATAACCGACGCGCCGGCGATTCCGAAGGCCGCCGCCGTCGCGGCGTTGTCGCCTGTGGCGGCCAGGGCGCCGGAACCGTTTTTGGCGGCAGCAGTCTTGGCCGTAACGGTCTTGGTGACCGTCGTGGTGGACTTTGCATCCTTGTCTACGGGCTTGAGGTCAGGCTTCTGCTCGGGATTGGGCATGGGATCGGAATCGGGCTCCGGTGTCGGCTCCGGCTCCTGCCCGTCTCCAAAATCAATCACTACATCATGGGCGACCTCGGCAGAACCGACGATATCCGTAATAGCAGACGAACCGGCAACACCGACGACCTGCCCGTTCTGGGAGCTCGGCCACTTCCCCGTATCAACAACCTTTTTCACATCGCGCACGGCACCATCCGTCGGAGTCGTAATCATCGCGCGCCCGTGCAAATTGTTCACGCTCAAATCAATCCTCGCGGCACGGAACAGCGTCGCAGTCGCGTCGTTGCAGTTGATCGCATAGATTCCCGCAGTCGCGCCCGAAGCCTCAATCTTCGATTTGCGAATCTTGATACGAGGCGTTTCCGACCCGGTGTTTGCCTCTGCCATGATTCCAAAACTTTGATTGCGGACGGCATCGATGCCGTTTGCAGAAGACAGGCTTCGAGACGTAAGATTCGACTCCTCGACAAGCATCCACACCGCACCGCTTTGCGAACGCGCGCTGATGCCCGCCGAGAGCGAAGCCGCACTGCCGGCGGAAAGCGCGACATCGGCTCCGTTGACGATTTTCATGAGGGTATTCTTTTTGATACCGACCGTATTGATGCACACGGAAACCTGCCAGGCATCGGCTGTCTTGATCGACAGGTTGGCGGCATCGATCGTGACGTCGCCCCCGTGCACGGAGACATAATCCGGTTCTTCCTGCTCGCTTTCCTGAGCAGCATGTCTACTGGGAAGGTTATCGGCAAAGATACCGTAGGTGCCCACCGTTGGACGCCAAGATCCTTCCGCCGATTTTGCCTCGATTTTGACATCGGCGCCCTTATCGATCGTCACGCTGCCGGCCGTCGCGCGAATGCCCGTCGCACTGTTCACTGCGCCCGAAGCCGTCACGTTGACATTGGCGCCGCTGATGGTCACATCGCCACCCGCATTGCCGTCGCCTTCCGCCGCAATCACATCGGTCTGAGCCGTCGCATTAAGGGTGCCATCGCCGGTAATGGCAAGGTTGCCGTTCTTGACAGCAATGGCGCTCTGCCCGGCGTCGGCCGTGACGGTGTTGGTACCCGTCACGCCGATGGTGAGGTTACCCTTGGCGCCGATGGAGCCGCCGTCGTAGCCGTTGAGCTTCATGTCGTCAGCGCCATCCCAGGACCAGGTTCCTGCCTCGTCGCCGGCAGCGGTGCCCGCGTCGTACTGCGTGCCGCCCACGTTGACCCAGTCGGCGGCGAGCGCCACGCTCGGCAGCAACAGCTGGCCGGCCATGAGCGCGCAAGCCCCCGCGCAAGCAAGTTTTGCGCCCACGCGGCGCCACGTTCCATGAGAGAGCGCGCACGAGCAGCCGTGGTCGATTGGGTTGTCATGGATTTGCTTTCGCATATGAGCCTCCTTGTCGTAAGGGGTGCTTCTATAACACCATGTTACGGGAAGATATCCGGATCCCGGGGCACAAATTCTCATGTGGCGCACCTGCCAGCGCAAAAGGCAACGAGCACGCTATTGCCAAGCGCGCCCCGCCCCCCGAAAGGCCCACCCCCTACCGTCATGGTCTACAATCGAGGACACGATTATTCGTCCACCCAAAGGACCGTTCTTGAACCTGAGTAAGCCTAAAATCAACGCGCTTCTGGCACTCGCGCTCTTCACCTTCGCCTTCCTTGCCGCCGAGTTTCGCTTCGACGTCAACGTCGGGCTGCTCGCCGGTGCCGAACGCGTTGTGATCGCACAGGGCTTTATTCTGGGCGCCAGCGTACTCGGCTTTATCGGATATGCGCCGCTGCTCGGGCTCGCACAGCGCAAAGGCCACTCATTGGCAGCCGCCAACGCCGCTGTTCCCATCGCCGTCCTGGGATTGACCCAGATCCAGTCCCCCACGGGCCCGCTTGCCCTCGAGATTCTGGGGTGCGTGGCGTTCTTTGGACTCGGCCTGTTGGGCGCCGCCACTCACCACGCCTTTTCGTTGATATTCCAGGATGACCCCAAACTCGCCACTGGCGCAGGAGCAGCCTATGCCGCGGGCATCCTGATGCAGTTCGCCGTCAACCTGCTCAATTGCGCCGGCATCGTCGAGCTCATCGTCCTTGGCGCAGCGACTATCGCCGTATCCGCCCTCAGCTTCGTTCCCCAAAAGGCTGCCGAGAGCTCCAGCCCCGCCATCAATCCCTTTGTTGAGCCCTCTCATGCCCTCGCCAAGCAGGCATGCTGGAGCATCGCACTCGTCATGATTCTTGCCTGCTTGTTCTCGACCCTCGACAACGTGGTCACACTCTCCAACGCCCACGGCACCATTGCCGTGCAAACCTGGCCGCGCCTCTTTTTGGCGGCAAGCGGCCTTGTCGCCGGTCTTATCTTTGACCTTGCCGAGCGCCGCTACATGGGACTTGTCATGCTCGGCATCGCCGTGCTCTCGACCATTTCCATCCTAGCCGTGGAGGCCGGCGCCGATCCCAACCTGGGCCTTGTCGTCTTTTACCTGAGCTCGGGCTTTTTCGTCACGTTCTTCACCGCTACGTTTACGCAGCTGGCACCGCGCATGCACGCGCCCGCCCTCTGGGCCGGCATGGGCCGCGCCGCCAACAACGTGTGCGCGTTCACTACGTCGGGCATCTCGCTGGCACTTGTGACCTCGGGCAATGTCGCCCTCATCATGATCGGCGCGCTCACGCTGCTTGTGGCGGCGAGTGTGGCGTTTGTAGCCGCGGGCCTGTTCCGCCTGCCCCAAACCGAGCAGGAGCGCGAACACCAGCAACGAGCCGAGAAAGCGCTCGCTGCGCCGAGCATCGAAGAGCAGCGCCAGGCCTTCATCGCCAACCACGCCCTCACCCCGCGCGAAGTCGACGTGCTCATAGCCGTGACACAGGACGAACGCCCGCTCAAGCAAATCGCCGAGGAACTCGGTATCTCGATGCGCATGGTACAGCGCCACCTGAGCTCTATCTACCAAAAGACCGACACGCAGACGCGCGCCGGTCTCGCCAAAGCCTTCCCCTCGGCCTAAAACAAAAACCACCACAAAGGCGCTGTCCCCTTTGCGGTGGTTTGAGCGGAGCAGAAGGCCACTCTGCCAGTTTGTCTCAGTCTGTAACAGATAGGCCCCTAAAAGCAGGCTTATTGTTACAGATCGAGACAGTAAAGGGACACGAAGCGATCCTTCGCAGCAACGACCCTCTAGTAAAGCGATGCGACATATCGGCCGAAGCCTGGCAATGCAAACTCAAAACGTCCTTGTAGAGGCTCTTCAATTACCCCAGCCTCTACCAGACGCTTTTTATACGTTGAAATCGAACCGGAACTCTTCTTAAGCCTCGCTGCCAGCTCTTGCCTGGTCGTCGTCCCAACCGGATTCATTGCACGAAGAAATTCAAGGTCCCCTCGTGAAAGTTCCGCCGCTGTTGAAGCGAAAACTCGCGATTCCAGCTCCTCTTGCGCAAGTTTCGCGCCTCGTTCGACATCCTCAATAGAAACCTCGGAGGCTTGGCGCGAAGCATTCCATGCCCGATACCCCACCAACTGGAACATAAATGGAAAACCATCGATCGCCTTGGCAGCGAGGTCGATCGCCTCATCAGAAATCGTCTTGCCGCCGTCCTCAATCGTTAGTCGAAACGCTTCTTTTACCTCAGTCGGTGAAATTGATCCCAGCGAATGTTGAGCCGCGCGACGAAGAAACGATGTCGATTTCCCCGTCAGCAGCGCCAGCACGCGAAACGGCAGCCCCGCCATAAGCAAAGCTACCTTTTTATTCTCGCTTACAAAGTGCTGGTAGGTAGTAACAAGCTCCGTCATTTGCGCAAACGATGCATCCACTTCGTCAACGGCGATAAGCACCCCGGTGTCAGTCGCTTCAAGCTGAGCAAACAAAGCGTTCATCTTAGTACGCCAGTTAGCGCCCTCAAATTCAACATCGATGTTTTCCCAGCTCATGCTTCCTACAGGGGCAATGCCGACACTGTTCACACGCCTAGAAGCGGGCTTTTCGATCAGATGGGCGGCTGATTCGTTGAGGCGCTGCAAAATGTCTTCGAGCATCCCCTCCGAGGCCGTCACATTCGCTGTAATCCAGCCCTCTTGCTGGGCGCGGTACGACAGATATGCCAAAAGCGCCGTTTTACCTGTACCACGCGCACCGTAGAAAACCGAGCAAAGATTGGGATCGGAGTCGTCATTTTCAAACGCCAGCACCATATCATCGATGATTTGCTCACGGCCGGCCATATACGCCGGTACACGTCCGAACATCGGCGTGAATGGATTTGCCTGCCTGTACGCCGTCGGTGCCGCCATAAAGCCTCCCTTGAACTCATACAACTTAATTATGCCCCTACAATCTTTAAGTATTTTAAGTATTTTTGAGTTTTTTGAGCCCTTGATTATCGACTTTATCCGAACACCTCCCACATTCATCCGCACATGTACGGA
>CAJMPK010000027.1 GCA_905215205.1 uncultured bacterium
GCCAAGAGGGCTCCGGGTTCGTGCCGTCCCGGCCGCGGTTTTGCGGGGCGCGCGTATCCCGTAAAGCGTCAGGAGAAGGGCGAGCCGGCTTCGACCGCTCAGGCCGATAAGGCCGAACGAACTGAGAAAACCGTTGAGCCGGTGGCTTGCGAGCAGCAACCTTCCGAGTCGCAGTCTGCGACTGACACCGAGGTCAAAGCTCAACAGTCCGCTGATAAACAGGCGGGGGAGAGCGCTTCGAGCAAGCCCCGCCGTCGTCGTCACCGTGGCGGCCGTGGCTCAAATGCCGAGACCGTGGCCGAGAAGGCGACAACGCAAAACAAGGATGTGAAGGCTGAGACCCCGGTGGAGCAGCCCAAGCGCCGGCCGGCGAAGGGGGACAAGTCCGAACGTTCGCAAAAGAGCTCGTCCGCGCCAAAGCAAGAGCGCAAAGCTCAGGCAGATTCCAAGCACAAATCCCAGGCGCAGCCCAAACCGACTGCAAACGATGCGGCCGCCCAGCAGCCTGAGCAGCCCGCTCATGGCGAGGTTTCGGCGTTTGCTCTGGCCCGTGTCCTGGGCAGGCAGCTGCTCAAGGTCGTTCCCACGCCAATGGCGCTCTCCAAGATTAAGGAGCAACAGACTCAAATCGTTAAGGTCGAGGGCAAGGACGGCAAAAAGGCTCCGCAGCGCACTCAGCACAACGAGATGTCCAACCGCAAGATTGCCGAGGAAATCGCAATCATCCAGGCTTGGATCGAGCAGAACCGAGGTGCCGATACGCCGGTTGCCTCGCGCCGCCAGCGTGCCTACCAGATCTTTAACGACGAGAAGGCTTTTGACGGCAAGCACGGTGAGCGCCTGATCAGACGTATGACCGAAAAGGGCATCAGCATGCAGGCGATCAAGGTCGCCCCCAATCGCCCCGTGCACTTTACGGGCTTCTTTACGCTGGGAGCCGACAAGCCGTTCATTATGGTCGAGAACCTGGACACCTACGACGAGATCGTCAAGCTGCTGCGTGGCCGCAAGCACGCCAAGCTCTTTGGCATCAAGGTGGGCGGCGTGATTTTTGGCGGCGGATGCAAGGCGAGCGTCTCGCATGCCCTGGACGATTATCTGGCCGAGATTGGCTATCGCTTTAACTACGTCTACTACGTGGGCGATATCGATCGCGAGGGCGCGCGCATCGTCGAGCAGACTCGCAATGCCAATGTGGTTGAGATTCGCCTGCATGCCGGCATGTATCGCGCTATGCTCGCCGAGCATAAGCGTCGCGTGAAGGCCGGCGGAGAGTGCGAGCCCGCGGCTGCCAACCAGGGTGTGCCGCAGAACCTGGCAGCGACGATCAAGGATCTGCCCATGGTTACGCGCGTACAGTTCCGCAACGTGCTACGTGAAGGCGGGCGCATTCCGCAGGAGATCCTGATGACCGCCGACTATCGGGATGGCGACTCGGGAAGCTTCGACCGCATGCTGAACAACTAAAATTCCGCCGTTCTACCGAACGGCGGACTTCTTGACGCTGCGAGGGGCCCTGGCACGGCAATCTGACGTTCAACTTCGGCGGCGCGACCAGAAGGTCAGCGCCGCCTTGTTTCACGTCACCTTGCCATACCAGGGCCCCTCTCGCTGTCACGTCCAAAACATCGAGGTTAAGTGGCCTCCTGTTCGTGCGGAACTCGCGATAAACCTAAGCCGGTGTCCCCACTCTCCCGGGGCCTGCGGCTACTTGGTTGTCGCATGCGGCTCGCTTTTCGGAACTGGGCTGATATTTTCTAGATGAAAGGCGCTCTTGGTCCTTATGGGCCTGGGGCGCCTGTCTTTTAAAGGTAGATTTTTGGGAGGCCGGCACTTGGAGACGTTCCTTTAGTGCCGGCACTTTAAGAACGTCCCCAAGTGCCGGCTGTGGGGCGGAGGGATTCCGCGTCCGCCTTTTCGGCGGCCGCGCTCCGCTGCGTCGCTTCGCTCCTTGCGTGCTGCGCTGGAAAACGCTTCGCGTTTCCTCAGCTCCGCACCCTTGCGGGTTCGAATCCCTCCGCTTGCCCACAAGAAAAGCCTCCCGATCGGCTATGCGTTCGAGAGGCTTGTTTCTTTGGCTGGGACGGAGGGATTCGAACCCCCAACAGCCGGCACCAAAAACCGGAGTTCTACCGTTGAACTACGTCCCAATGTGTGGTGTTGCCCAAAAGCAACTCGTTTAGTTTACCTAATCTGCGAGGGCATCGCAAACGCCATCGAGCAGGCGTACGGCGAGTGTCTGCGCGTCGCTGGCCGTGAAGGTGCCGTTGTAGCGCGTCATGCCCGTGAGCTCAATGCGAATACGTGCCGGCTTCTGCTGCGCGGCGACATTGGCAGTGCGGATGCGCTGGGCCAGGTTGTGGCACTCGGCGAGGGCAATCGTGGCGCGCGGTGCGGCGTCGGCGGGCAGCTCGTCGCTTGCGATCTCGAGCACCAGGTCAACGTCGGTTGGGACCTCGGAGTCGCAGAGCATCATGCCGCTGTTGTCGGTCGTTGCCGTGGCGATATTCCACATGCGCGACGCAACACTGCGTGCGATGGGGTCCTCGCCGATAACGGCAATCTGGAAGCGCTCGAGCACGTTGGCGGCGCGAGCAAAACCGATGCGGGACTCGGCTTCGGTGACCGAGGGCTTGCCCTCCCACACATGGTGCAGGCGGTTGATGTAGGCGTAGGTGTCCTGGAAGGCCATGCCGTCGGCAAACAGGCCGACATTTTCCTGGAACTGCTGCAGAGCGGCCTCGGTGTGCGGGCCAAAATAGCCGTCGTCCTCACCGCAGGCAAAGCCCAAAACGTTGAGCGCGCGCTGCAGGGCCTGAACGTCGGCGCCATGGAAATTGGGCATGCGCAGATAGAGCGTGCGGTCGCCCAGCTTATACGAGGCGTCTACCAGGGCGCTCCAACAGGGGATATCGACGGCGCAGCCAGCGGCAAGGCCGCTATCGAGCCTAAAGGTGCCAACAGCCTGCTCGGTGGTGGTGCCAAAGCGCTTGTCGGAGACCTCGGCGTCATCGATTGTATAGCCGAGCTGCAGAAGGCGGGACTGGACGTCCTCGACGGCTGCTCCCTGCATGCCCGTTGTAATAGGTTCCATGAACGAACCCCTTTCGGCGTACCATTCGTACTATTTGAGCGTCTGTCGGATAGACAACGCAAAGGGATGCATAAACATGCACTCAACAGTGTAGCAAGTTGTGCCTAAAAACGCTGCTGACAGGTTTTATAGCCCCCGTTAGTTAAGGCGCTCCACAAAGAAATCTGCCATGGAGAGGAACAGCTCGCGTGCGTGCGGATCAAGCTCAACGTTCTCGATGGCCGCTTTGGCCTTAGCGGTCAGGTCGAGCGCGTAAGTGTGGGCGTAATCGATGGAGCCGGTCTCCTGGAAGATCTCCACGGCGCGTGCGAGCTGCACGGGATCATCGGTGCCCGAGGAAAGAATCGCCTCGACCTCGTCGTGGTGGCGCTCATCAGAGAGGGCATGTACGGCGACAAGCGTGCGCTTGCCCTCGGTGATGTCGGTGCGGAAGTCCTTGTTGGCGGCTTCCTTAGTGCCGACAAGGTTGAGCAGGTCGTCCTGAATCTGAAAGGCGAGGCCCGTGTGCAGGCCAAAGGCGCGCAGCGCTTCGATTTGCTTATCGCTGCCGCCGCCGATAATGGCTCCGGCGGCAAGCGGCGTGGCTCCGCTGTAAAACGCGGTCTTGTGCGTCGCCATGTCCAGGTAGTCATCAACCGAGATATCAAAGCGCCCGTCACGGACCCAACCCAGGTCGAGCGCTTGACCCTCGATGGTGCGGACGATCATCTCGGTAAGCTCGTGGAGCACGCGCAGCTTCACGTCGGACTCCAGCGTAGGGTCGTCGAGAACCGTCTTGGTGACCATGGTGAGCGCCAGGTCGCCACAATTGATGGCAAGGCCCGTGCCCTCGGTAAGGTGCATGCAGGGCTTGCCTCGACGAAGCTGTCCGTTGTCGGCGATGTCGTCGTGGATCAGCGCGCCCGACTGGAAATGCTCGATGGCTGCCGCGGCGCTGCGGGCGCTCTCAAAGCTACCGCCCACTGCGGTTGCGGCGAGCATACAGATAAGCGGGCGGTGGCGCTTGCCGGCGTTGGCCGTAAAAGCCGAGAGCGGCGCATACAGGTAGCGCTCGATATCGGCAGAGGTCGCCTGTCCGTCAAAGAACGTGGCCAGATAGTCGTTGATCTGGTCAAAGTGCTGGGCTAAAAAGCTGGTAAACGGACTGGACACGGGTTCTCGCATTCTTTCTTGGGTTACATCGTTGCGGTGTGCAGATACCATATTGCCACATTGGAGTTGCCGGCGCGTCTGTTTTGGCGATTTGGGGAAACGGGACGCGTGCGCGTGCCGGCTGCTTATATAAGCCTAAAGTGCTCGAGCGCCTTGACGACGCCATCTTTGTCGACCGAGTCGGTGATGTAGTCGGCGCGCTTTTTGAGATAGTCCGGCGCATTGCCCATGGCGATACCGACATCGACGGCGTTCATCAGCGAGACGTCATTGCTGGCGTCGCCGATGCCGTATACGGTTCCGTGGTGGGGATCGAGGGCGTCGAGTACAGACTGGATGCCCCCGCGCTTCGTGCATTCGCGGGGCGAGATCTCGGTTACCTCGAGTTCGAGCTCGTTAAAGCACAGCAGCGGCTCAAGTGCCTTATCTTGAGCGATGCGGCTGGCGAGCGATGTAGACATCAAGATCTTGTAGGCACTGTAATGTTGCAGCTGCGTGACTGCGTCGCCCAGGGTGCGCGCGTATCCGGGAGCATCGGGGGCATCGGCACTCATGCGCACGACGCCGTTGAGGCCCTCAAAGCGGATGACCTCGCCCGACTGCTCAAGATAGGGGGCAAGGCGCTGCAGCATGCCGGGCGTCATCGCTAAATCGCGAATCACGTGTCCCTCAAGTTCGACATAGCCACCCGCGAGGCAGACGATGCCGGCCCAGGGCAGCTCGAGCAGCTTTGGATGGATGCAACTCAGTGTGCGCCCTGTGCAGATAAACGCCATATTGCCCTTGGCAACAAAATCACGGATGGCTTGCGAGACCGCTTCATTGGGGTAGGGGGAGAGGTCTCGCTCATCCTCGGGGAGCTCTTGGGCGAGTTTGGGATCTTGCCAGGCGAGCGTACCGTCGATGTCGAAGAAGCAGATATCGCCGTGCTTGTGGGTTGGGCTGGCGACAGGGGAGGCCGAGGCGGTGGGCACAAATCCCGGCTCGAGGCCCATGATCTGGTCAAAATGCTCTTTAACGCGGGGAACGGAGATGCCGATGATCACCTGGGCGGTCTTGCCCGTAATGATGAGGCCTTTGGCGCCCACCGCGACAAACGACGCGTTATCTGCAACGATAGAAGGGTCTGCAACTTCGACGCGCAGGCGCGTGGCGCAGTTGGTTGCGCCCACGATATTGCCAACGCCACCTAAAAGCTGAATTACCCGCTCAGCGAGGACGTGATCTTGATCGGATTGACTATTGACCTCGTCATTGGGAGATTGCTCTTTGGCAAAGCCGCTTCCCGTTAAATGATCGATTGCCGCGCGATTGGCGACATGATCCTCGCGGCCCGGCGTCTTAAGGTCATAGATCAAGATGAGTGCTCGAAAACTCACAAAAAAGATGAGGCTAAAGGCAAGGCCGATACCGAGCGCCAAAAGATAGGCACCGGCATGCGTGCGCATGAGCGGAATAAAGTTGAAGGCTGCCATCTCCATGAGGCCGCCCGAGAAGATGCCGACGATGCCAAAGAGATTCATGGTTGTGGCAAGGCAAGACGATAAGACGGCGTAGAGAAAAAAGAGCCCGGGGTGGGTGAACATAAAGAGAAACTCGAGTGGCTCGGTAACGCCGCAAACCACCGAGGCGATGATGGCGGGAACAAGGATGACCCTGAGGCCGGCGCGGCGCTCTGGTTTTGCGGTGGAGTAGAACGCGGCTGCGATGGCGGGAAGGCCAAAGAGCTTGACCCAGCCGGTGGCGGTAAAACCGGCCCACGGCGCAAGTTCATTAAGGGGGCGCGTGCTATGGGAGAGGATGGGGAGCAAGCTGCTCCACGTGGCGTAGATGCCGTCGTTAATGACTAGGTTGTCGTAGTAGATCGGCATGTAGAGCAGGTGGTGCAGCCCCATGGGCTCGAGCGCTCGCTCCAAAAACACAAAGATGCCCACGCCAAAGGGGCCGACGCTCGTAAGTGCATGGCGCAGCGTTTCGGTCATTGCGTATACGGAGGGCACGATGGCGGCCGAGATAGCGGCAAGGGCAAACACGGCAAAAAAGCTGATGAGGTAGACCAGCGAGGAGCCCGAGAAGGTGCCGAGCCAATCGGGAACCTTTGCATCGTAGAAGCGGTCATGGATGGCGACGACGGTTGCCGATACCGCCAGCGGGCCGATAATGCCGGTGTCGAGCGTCTTGATGCCGTCGATGACGGTGATACCGCTGGCGGAGGTCAAAGATGACGGGTACTCAAGTCCAAGGTTGTCTCCGCTCAGCTTAATGATCTCGCTCAAAAAGAAGCAGTAGGCAAAATAGGCGACGAGAGCCTCGAGGCAGCAACGAGCTGGTTGTTTTTGGGCAAGACCGATGGGCAGCGCTACGGCAAAAAGGAGCGGGAGGCGTTTAAAGACCGTCCACGAGCCGCGCTGGATGATGGTCCAAAAAACGTACCAAGGGGTTCCGTATACGGCGAGATCGCCGACGATGTCAGCAGTCGTTGCGAGAGCGGAGACGCCGACCATGAGGCCTGATATAGAAAACAGCATGGCGGGCGCGAACATTGCCCCGCCAAAGCGTTGGATTTTTTGCAGCATGTTCTGCCTTCCGAATATCGAGGCGCGTTGCGCGTGGGGAAACGTTTAAACAATGGATTCATTGTAGAGGACCAGACGATTGTCGTGCCGGCAGTTTTGAGCGAAACCGATTTGGGCATGACAGAAACCGTCAACGGTTAAATCCTGTCGCTTTACCGATATTCGGTTTAAACAACTTTAAGAAATGCTATCGTGCCTAGCCGGAAATAAATAATGTAGAGGTGAAACAATGCCAAAAGCGATATACGAAGGAATCTACCGAGAAATACGCTCGCGCATCATTAATGGGACCTATGCGTTTCAGGAGATGCTGCCAACCGAAGCCGAGCTGACCGCGGAGTTCGGATGTACTCGCAATACCGTCCGTCGCGCCTTGGGTATGCTGGCCGACGGGATGTTTGTGCAGCCCATACACGGCAAGGGCGTGCGCGTTATTTGGCTTAAGGGCGAAACCGACATGTTGGGCGCACTCGAAGAGGTTGAGTCGTTTGGCGAGTTTGCAAAGCGCAACAATGCCGTTGCATCGACGGACGTTAAGTCTTTTGAGCATTTGATTTGCACCGAGCAGCTCTCTCGTCGCCTGGGCTTTAAGGTGGGCGAGGAGTTGATTCGCGTGGTGCGTGTCCGAAGCCTTAACGGCAATGCGCGCCAAGTAGACCATGGTTACTTTTTGGAGTCGATCGCCAAGGGTCTGACGCCAGAGATCGCCGCAAAGTCAATTTACGACTATCTGGAGCACAAACGCGGCGTCAAGGTGATGGCGAGTCGCCGTACGGTGAGCGTCGAGCTTGCCAACGATGAGGACTGCAGCTATCTTGACCTCGGCAAATACAACTGTGTCGCCGTCATGGAGAGCCAGTCTTACACCTCGGACGGCATCCTGTTTGAGGTCACGCATGCCCGCACGCATCCCGAGATCTTCCACTACCGCGTCAACTCCAAGCGATAGCCGGCTAGCTCGCAGCCTGACGAGACTCATGCCCTCAAAGCGAAAACGCCCGGTCAAACCGACGATGCATCGGCTTGACCGGGCGTTTTCTCTGCATTTGATAACAAATAATTGTTTATACAAAACTTGTCAAGTATCAAGTTGAAATTACCGTTCACCGAAGTTTTTCTACCGCTCTAGTAATACTTGTTCAAACAAGTAGCCAAATAGCGTATCGTACAAATCAGCAAAAGGGGCAAAGTCCCCGAGCCAATCTCCGAAGGCGGCGGCAAAGGGTGCCGCCACGGTGTGAAAGGGTGGATTGTAATGAAGAACGAAATGAGCAGAAGGCAGTTCCTGGGCTTTGCTGGTTCCGCGGCTGCGGTTCTTGGTCTGGGCCTCGTGGGCTGCGGTGGCTCCGCCGGCTCCGGCTCCTCTGCTTCTGGTGACGCTGCCGAGGTCTACTTCCTCCAATTCAAGCCCGAGGTCGACAAGGAGTGGAAGGAGATCGCCAAGGCCTATAAGAAGGAGAAGGGCGTCGAGGTCAAGATCGTGACCGCCGCCTCCAACACCTACGAGGAGAAGCTCAAGTCCGAGATGTCCAAGAGCTCCGCTCCGACCCTGTTCCAGGTCAACGGCCCCACCGGTCTTAAGAACTGGAAGGATTACTGCGCCGACCTGTCCGATACCAAGCTCCGCGGTGAGCTCATCGACGACTCCCTGGCTCTGCAGTCCGACGGCAAGGATCTGGGTATCGACTGGGTCCAGGAGAGCTACGGCATCATCTACAACAAGCAGCTGCTCGAGAAGGCTGGCTACAAGGCCGAGGACATCAACTCCTTCGACAAGCTGAAGGCTTGTGCCGACGACATCCAGGCCCGCAAGGACGAGCTTGGCATTGAGGGTGCCTTCACTTCTGCTGGCATGGATGACTCCTCCAGCTGGCGCTACACCACCCACCTCGCCAACCTCCCGCTCTACTACGAGTTCGAGAAGGAGCACAACCAGGAGGACGACGAGATCAAGGGCGAGTATCTCGACAACTTCAAGCAGATTTTCGACCTGTACATCACCGACTCCACCTGCGATCCTTCGCAGCTTGCTTCCAAGACCGGCGACGACGCCACCAACGAGTTCGCAACCGGCAAGGCCGTCTTCTATCAGAACGGCTCTTGGGCCTACGCTGACCTCACCAAGGCCGGCATGACCGACGATCAGATTGGCATGATGCCCATCTACATCGGTGTTGACGGCGAGGAGAACCAGGGCCTGTGCTCCGGCGGCGAGAACTACTGGTGCGTCAGCTCCCAGGCTTCCGAGGATGCCCAGAAGGCCACCGAGGACTTCATGTATTGGTGCGTCACTTCTGACACCGCCACCAGCATCATCGCTGACAAGATGGGTCTGACTGCCCCGTTCAAGAGCGCCAAGGAAACCACCAACGTCTTCTCGCAGCAGGCCGTTGCCATGGCCAAGGACGGCAAGAAGACCGTCGCTTGGGACTTCGTCTACATTCCCTCCGAGGAGTGGAAGAAGAACCTCAAGCAGGCTCTGATCGCCTATGCTGCCGACAACAGCAAGTGGGACGGCGTCAAGAACGCCTTCGTCGATGGCTGGAAGACCGAGAAGGCTGCTTCCGAGTAAGCAGTTGCTGCCCAGGCTATCTGATTAGCGACAGGGGGCGGGCAGACGTTGGTTTGCCCGCCCCCTGCATATTGAAAGGACCCTTCTATGGGCAAAGCACTCAAGCGCTGGTGGCCGCTCTTTATGTTGCCCACGTGCCTGGCGTTTATGATCGGGTTCGTGATTCCCTTTATTCAGGGCTTCTATCTCTCGTTCTGCCAGTTTATTACCATCAACAACACGCACTTTGTCGGTATCGAGAACTACGTGCGCGCACTGTCCGATCCTCAGTTTGCCACGTCGTTCTTCTTTACCGTGGCGTTTGCCTTCCTGTCGACGGTGCTCATCAACGTGATCGCCCTCGCCATCGCGCAGGCGCTCACCCGCAAAGCGCTCAAGGGCACCAACATCTTCCGTACGATCTTCTTTATGCCTAACCTTATCGGCGGCATCGTGCTGGGCTACATCTGGCAGATTCTGATCAACTGCCTGCTCTCCAACGTGGGCGCCCAGCTCATCGCCCTTAACTCTGCTGCTGGCTTCTGGGGCCTTATCATCCTGACCCTGTGGCAGCAGGTCGGCTACATGATGATCATCTACATCGCTGGTCTGCAGTCCATTCCGTCCGACTACATCGAGGCCGCCAAGGTCGACGGTGCCACGGCATGGCAGACGTTTTGGAAGGTTAAGATCCCTAACCTGATGCCGACCATCACCATCTGCCTGTTCCTGTCCATCACCAACGGCTTTAAGCTGTTCGACCAGAACCTCGCCCTTACCGGCGGCGCCCCCGCGCACTCCACCGAGATGCTCGCCCTGAACATCTACAACACGTTCTACTCGCGTGCCGGCATCGCATGGCAGGGCATCGGTCAGGCCAAGGCAGTCATCTTCTGCATCCTGGTCGTAGCCATCTCCATGATTCAGCTTAAGGCCACGAGGTCCAAGGAGGTGCAGCAGTAATGAAACGCGATAAGGCTCTTAACCGCGCGCTCTCGATTTTCTTTACGATTCTGTCGCTCGCGTGGATCTACCCCGTGTTCATGATTGCGCTCAATTCCTTTAAAAAGGCAACTGCAATCAGCACCACCACGGCATTCGATCTGCTCACGCCCGAGACGTTCAACGGCCTCGCAAACTACATGCACGCCCTTAACGAGCAGGGCTTTGCCTCGGCATTTATGTACTCGCTCATCATCACGGTCACGTCAGTCGTGCTGATTCTGGTGTGCTGCTCCATGTGTGCTTGGTACGTAGTGCGCGTCAACAGCAAGATCTCGAACTTCTTCTATTACCTGTTCGTCTTCTCGATGGTCGTGCCCTTTCAGATGCTCATGTTCACGCTGTCCAATTTGGCGGACCGCATCGGCTTCAACACGCCGTTCAACATCTGCTTTATCTACCTCGGCTTTGGCGCGGGCCTGGCGGTCTTTATGTTCGCCGGCTTTGTAAAGAACATCCCACTCGAGATCGAGGAGGCGGCCATGATCGACGGCTGCAACCCGGTCCAGGTGTTCTTTAAGATCGTCCTTCCCATCATGAAGCCCACCTATCTTTCGGTCGGCATCCTCGAGACCATGTGGGTCTGGAACGACTATCTGCTGCCCTACCTTACGCTCGACTCCACCAAGTACAAGACCATTCCTATCTTGATCCAGTACTTCCGCGGCGGCTACGGCCACGTCGAGCTCGGCCCCATGATGGCTTGCATCATGATGGTCGTTGTCCCCATCGTCGTCATGTACATCCTCTGCCAGAAGTACATCATCGACGGCGTGGTGGCAGGTGCCGTCAAGGGCTGATGCCGTAACTGTTTTGCAAGTTTCTGCGGCGCCCTCAACATGGTGCCGCATATCGAAAGGTAAAGACATGGCCGAGATCGTTCTCAAACATGTTCAGAAGGTGTATCCCAACAACGAGTCCAAAAAGAAGGGCTTCTTTGGCAAAAAGAAGAAGACCGAGGAGAAGAAACACAACCTCAAGGTTACCGAGGACGGCGTGCTCGCGGTGGAGGATTTTAACCTCACCGTGCATGACCAGGAGTTTATCGTTCTCGTTGGCCCGTCTGGCTGCGGCAAGTCCACGACGATGCGCATGGTCGCTGGCCTAGAGGACATCACCTCGGGCGACGTGCTCATCGACGGCAAGCGTGTCAACGACGTGGCACCCAAGGACCGCGACATCGCCATGGTGTTCCAGAGCTACGCTCTATACCCCAATATGACGGTGTACGAGAATATGGCATTTACGCTCGAGCTCAAGAAGGTTCCCAAGGACGAGATCGACCGCAAGGTTCGCTCTGCTGCCGAGATTCTGGGCATTACCGAGTACCTCGATCGTAAGCCCAAGGCGCTCTCCGGCGGCCAGCGCCAGCGTGTCGCTATCGGCCGCGCCATCGTGCGAGACCCCAAGGTCTTCCTGATGGACGAGCCGCTGTCCAACCTGGACGCCAAGCTGCGTAACCAGATGCGTGCCGAGCTCATCAAGCTGCGCCACGAGATCAAGGGCACGTTCATCTACGTCACCCACGACCAGACCGAGGCCATGACCCTCGGCGATCGCATTGTGGTCATGAAGGACGGCGTCGTCCAGCAGATCGCCACCCCGCAGGAGGTCTTCAACCATCCCGCGAACATCTTCGTTGCCGGCTTTATCGGTGTGCCGCAGATGAACTTCTTCGATGCCCAGCTGGTGCGCTCGGGCAACGGCTTCACCGTCAAGACCGAGGATATGAACGTGGCGCTCGCCCCCGAGACCTGCGCTCAGCTTGCTCTCAACTGGGACGGCGGCGAAGTGAAGGAGATCACGGCCGGCGTGCGCCCCGAGCAGATTCTGCTTGCCGACAAGGACGAGGAGGGTGCGCTCCAGGGTACCGTCGAGGTGACCGAGCTCATGGGTTCGACCGAGCATGTTCACGTGACCGCTCCCGATGGCCAGTTCGTCCTGATCATTCCCGTTGTCGACCTTGAGGCCAAGGGTGCACTCAAGGCGGGCGACTCCATCTGGTTCAAGTTCGAGAAGAACGCGACCCACCTCTTCGATAAGGTCTCTGGCAAGAACCTTATCTAGGCCTGGTGCATCCGGGCCCTCCCTTTGGGCGACTGCGGTATTGCCATCCTTTTGCCGCGGTCACATATAAGGCTCCCCTCCCGTCCGCTGGGCGAGAGGGGAGCCTTTCTTTGTGTTGGGGTTGTCTGGCCGGTCGTTTGTCTCGATCTGTAACGGGTAGGGCCGATTTCGGACGTTAGATGTTACAGATTGAGATAAACCCAAGGGGAGGGGCCGGTATGTCTCAATCTGTAACAGCTGGGACCGTTTTGGTTGAGTAGTTGTTATGGATCGAGATTGTTTGGTCGAGTCGGGTCACAGGGTAACGTGCGGGCACAAAAAACGGAGCCGCGTTGCCACGACTCCGTTTCTCAAGAGGATGGGTAAGGGAAGCGAAATTAGTTCAGGTGCCAGATCTCGTCGTTGTACTGGGAGATGGTGCGGTCGGACGAGAAGGTGCCGGCGTTGGAGATGTTGATCAGCGCCTTGCGCATCCAGGCGTCCTGGTCCTCGTAGTCAGCTAGCACGCGCTCCTTGGTCTGGATGTACTCCTCAATGTCGAGCAGGGCCATAAACCAGTCCTTGCCCTTAATGTCGTCGTGCAGGCGCTGCAGGCGCTCAGCGTTGCCGGTTGCCATAAAGGCCGGGTTGGTGATGAAGTCCACCAGCAGTTTAATGCCGGGCTTGCGGTAGAGCGCACCGGCGTTGTAGGTGCCTTCGGCGTAGAGCTGCTCGACCTGTTTGGACGAGGCGCCAAAGGTATAGATGTTCTCGTCGCCCACGAGCTCGGCAATCTCCACGTTGGCACCGTCGAGCGTGCACAGGGTCAAAGCGCCGTTGAGCATGAACTTCATGTTGGAAGTGCCGCTCGCCTCTTTGGAGGCCAGGCTGATCTGCTCGGAGATGTCGGCAGCGGGGATCACGCGCTCGGCAGCAGTGACGTTGTAGTTCTCGATCATGACGACCTGCAGGTAGGGAGCCACGTCGGGGTCGTTTGCGATCCACTGGGAAAGCGTCAGGATGAGGTGGATGATGTCCTGAGCGATGGTATAGGCAGGCGCTGCCTTGCCGCCAAAGATGATGGTGACGGGGTGCTTAGGTCTGTTACCGTTCTTGAT
>CAJMPK010000028.1 GCA_905215205.1 uncultured bacterium
TTGACCTGGAATACAACGGTGAGCAGGGCCATTCGTCTCGTGGCGGGCGCATTCACGACGAAAAGCGCAATACGGGTTTTGTGGCCATGGGAATCGAGGTCGCGACAGTCAATAACGAGATGCTCTGCGACATGGAGGCCATGGAAGCGCTCGCATGGAGCATCCACCAGCGTATGCGAAAGCGGTACCGGAATCGTGTCGATGCCCGCAGGAAGAAGCAAGAGGCGTTGCTTAACACGCTGCGGGCGTGTTTTGGGCTTAAGCCGGTCTAATTCGCGTCGAAAATAGGGGGTTAATCATATGCCCTGGCCAAGATATGGCAAATATGAGTACTGTCACTAAATCAGTAACAGCAAAATCAAGGAATTTAGGACTCGGAGGCGTCGTAAAGTAAGAAGATAATAAACAAATGTAGAATAACTAAGCATCAGGTTGGCGACACTGAGCGCAAAATCTGTCCGAGAGGTCAAAATTGTCTGCTACTAAATTGGTAACAGTACTCATTTTTGCTATTTTTTGGCCACGGCGCCCTAAGACGGGCCTGTTGGGGCTCTCCGTAGGGGGGGGCGACGGGCTCAATCATGGCACGTGCGGTCCGCTCCGACCTGCGAAATCTGTGCTCGCGATGCGAATAACGTCCCTAACCTTAAACTATAGCTTGAACTTAGCTATAATGCGCTACGTTCCTGCCAGGCTGTGGTTGCGGACGGACGAAATGCCCATCCTAGTCCAAGACAGACGCGGTCAAAGGGATCCACGTAAGCGACCGCGTGCGCGCGGCGCGATCATGGCGCGTCCTAGATGTAAGCCGCACCGTCCGTTCTACTTTCTTTGGGGCAATACCGCCTCGCGGGCGAGCGGGCCAGTCGTGAAGGTGGCTGCGGCCTCCCGAGCAAACGCCCCGGTGCGCAAGTGTGGGGTCAAATACCAGGTCAGCTGGTGGGAACAACCCGATATCCCGTGCAGGGCACGGATCGTATACGACACAGAAGGCAGGGTAGCGGACATGGTGAGGGGCAGCTTGATGCATGCGGCTCGGTTAGGTGCTGGGACCGCGGCGGTCATTGCCGTTTTGGGCCTGAGTGGATGCGCATTCAATCCACTGTCCACGTTCACGACGCCCACGATCGACCAGATCGAGCGCGAGACCGTTACCCCCACGGTATCGGACGATGCCCTGGTCGCGCCGGGAACCCTGACGGTCGCCCTCGATACTTCCGATGCCCCGCAAGCCATGCAGGATGCCGACGGAAACCTCACGGGCTATGCGGTCGATGCCGCTCGTGCCCTCGCGTGCCGCATGGGTCTCAAGGTTGCTTTTGTCGATGCGTCCTCGGCCGATTCCGCGCTCAGCGATAAAAAGGCCGACATCTTTATTGGCGACATCAAGTCTGCGGGCGGCGACATCAGCTCGCTTGGCACCTGTCTGTACGATGCTGCCGCCGTGTTCGGCAAGACCAGCGACGGAGAGTCCCCGAGTGTCTCAACCGACACACTCAACACTGCTACCTTGGGCGTTCAGACTTCCTCGGCCTCGCAGGAAGCGCTTGCCAAGCAGAGCATCACGGCCAACCAAAAGACCTTCTCCAACATCAACGAGTGCTTCGAGGCACTCGAGTCGGGCGAGGTCGATTACGTGATCTGTGATTCCACGGCCGGTGGTTACCTCGCGCGCCTGATGAGCCAGATCTCCTATGTCGGCACGCTCGAGGCGCCCTCCACGCTTGGCGTCGCAGGCCTTAGCTCTAACGATGAGCTGTGCCGTGCCGTGAGTGATGCCCTCGACGGTATCACAGTCGACGGCACGCTCGAGGCGGTCCACTGCGTCTGGTACGGCCAAATGCCCTATGACCTTACCGCCAAGACTGTTTCGGGGGCCAATGTGCAGGCATCCGACTCCACGTCCAACGAGACCGAGTCCTCCGATGGCGACGCCTCCGATAACAACGGCGACAGTCCGTCGTCTAACCAGGAGGGCGCCATCACCGACGATGACATCAACAAGCTCAATAGCTAGTTATTGGTAGGGGTGGCGCCTGCCGTACACCGAACAAGGCGCTTCTTCACGGTTTCAACACGCATAGCCGGGTCTCCCCAATAGGGGAGCCCGGCTTTTCTATTTTGATAAAACCAGCAGGTCAAAGCTAATTTTCATGAGAAAAACCAACTCCGCCGACGCTTTCCTATAGCGCACTTTGCCGCAGAAAAGTGCGAGACTTCGGTATGCGGTATCAAGCAATCGTTATTCGGGTCTTTGGGAATTCGGGTGATTAAATGCACGGCAATGGGTACATAGCCAGTACAGTAAGTCCCCGAGGCAGATTGGAGCCACGTATGGATATCAAGGTTTCTGGACGCAAGACGACGGTAACCGATGCTCTGCGTGCGCATGTGGATGAGAAGATCGGCGAGGCGCTCAAGGTTTTCGATATCGAGCCCATGACAGTCGACGTCGTGCTTCGCTATGAGAAGAACCCCTCGAACCCCAACCCGGCAATCGTCGAGGTCACGGTTCGTGCCCGCGGTTCGGTGATTCGCGTTGCCGAGCACGGCGCAGATATGTATGCCGCCATCGACCTCTCCGCCGATAAGGTTACCCGCCAGCTGCGCAAGTTCAAGACTAAGGTCGTGGACAACCGCCAGGGTGGTGCCAGCGCCGCGGATGTCGCACCGGTCGAGCGCGTCGAGGATCTGGCCGACCTGCTGCTGCCTGAGGAGGAGGACGACCTGCTCGTCCGCGAGAAGGTCATCGATGTCACCCCGATGACCGAGGAGCAGGCGCTGGTGCAGACCGATCTGCTGGGCCACGACTTCTACGTGTTCGAGAACGCGACGACTGGCCTCATCAATGTGGTGTATCACCGTAAGAATGGTGGATATGGCATCATCAAGCCCCGCATCGAAACACTTGACGAGTAAAATACGTTAACTTGCATGAGTTAACGGTTGGCGGCCATCCCATGCGGGTGGCCGCCTTTTTACGTAAGGAGTCGCTTTGATGGACAAGGCCGCATCCGCCGGTCATTCGGACCGTTGCCGCATCGTCGTCGATACCTGCTGCGATTTTAGCCCCGAGGTCGCCGCGAACCTTGATGTCGATATCTTGGGCTTCCCCTTTATCATCGATGGCGAGGAGCGCACGGACGACATCTGGTCGAGCATGAGCCCTAAGGAGTTCTACGACCGCATGCGCGCCGGTGCCCGCGTGTCCACCTCGGCTGTGTCGCTCGGTCGCTATATCGAGTTCTTTACCGAGTGCGCCAAAGAGGGCACGCCCACGGTCTACCTGTGCTTTACCTCGGCGCTGTCGTCGAGCTACAACTCCGCGTGCCAGGCGGCAGATGCCGTGCGTGCCGAGTATCCCAACTTTGAGCTCTACGTGGTCGACAACGCTCTGCCCTGCGCGACCGGCGCGCTCTTGGCGCTCGAGGCCGTGCGCCAGCGTTCGGCGGGACTGACCGCCAAGCAGCTGGTCGATTGGGCAAACGAGGCCAAGACCTACGTGCACGGCTACTTTACGCTCGAGAGCTTCGACGCGCTGGCCGCCGGCGGTCGCATTCCGCCCGCGGCGGCACAGCTCACGGCAAAGCTCGACGTCAAGCCCGAGCTCTCCTACGACCTGGCCGGCTCGCTGTCGCTGATCGGCGTCAACCGCGGCCGCAAGAAGGCGCTCAAGTCCATCCTCAAGTCGTTCCGCGAGAACTATGTGCCCGATCGCACCATGCCCATCGCCATCATGACGGCCGATGCCGAGAAGGACGGTGACTGGCTCGAAGCTGCCATCCGCAAGGAGGAGGGTTGCGCCGACGTCACGATCATTCGCAGCTCCGTGGGTCCCACCATCGGCTCGCACGTGGGCCCCGGCATGGTGGCCTGCGCGTTTTGGGGTAAGAACCGCGCCGACAAGGCGTCGCTTTCCGACCGTATCGCCCGCCGCGTGCGCGGTCAGTAGGCAAACGCTGCGTCCGTAATCGCTCTCGACTCACAGCCCAAACGCTGGCACCGAGTATTCAACCTGGTAATAACACCCAACCCAAAAGGAAAGGTTTCATGGCAAACAAGCTCTCTGTCGCATTTATCGGCACCGGAATTATGGGTGCCCCCATCGCCGGTCACATCCTGGATGCCGGCTATCCCGTCACGGTCAACAACCGCACCAAGTCCAAGGCTGCAGCGCTCGTTGAGCGCGGTGCCGTCTGGGCTGATACGCCGGCAGATGCCGCGGCGAACGCCGACGTTGTCTTTACCATGGTGGGTTATCCCTCCCAGGTCGAGGAACTCTACCTGGCGGGCGACGGCCTGCTCGCGTGCACTAAGCCCGGCGCGGTCCTGATCGACCTCACCACGAGCTCGCCCGAGTTGGCACGCGACATTGCCGAGGCCGCCCAGGTTTCCGGCCGCATGGCGTTTGACTGCCCCGTCACCGGCGGCGAGTCGGGTGCTATCGCCGGCACGCTTACGGCTATCGTGGGCGCCACCGAGAACGACATCGCGCCGGTCCGCGATATCCTTTCCACCTTTGCGGCAACCATCTGCTGCTTCGACGGCGCCGGCAAGGGCCAGGCTGCCAAGCTCGCCAACCAGGTGTCGCTGGGCGCCTGCATGGTCGGCATGGCAGACGCCATGGCATTTGCCGAGCTGAGCGGCCTTGACCTGGAGAAGACCCGTCAGATGATCCTGGGCGGCACCGGCAAGTCCGGCGCTATGGAGAGCCTGGCGCCCAAGGCGCTCGACGGCGACTACAAGCCCGGCTTTATGGTCGAGCACTTCATTAAGGACCTGCGCTTGGCGCTCGCCTATGCCGACGACCGCGAGCTTGCGCTGCCCGGCGCCGACGTGGCCTTTACGCTCTACGACATGCTCGACGCCATCGGTGGTGCCAAGCTGGGCACCCAGGCCATCACGGTCCTCTACAAGGAGGAGGCCGACGCCATCGCCGCCGGTCTGGACTGGTCGCAGTATCGTCCTGAGGAGCATGGCGCTCACGAGGACGGCTGCGGTTGCGGCGAGCACGGCGACGACCATGAGTGCGGTTGCGGTCACCATCACGGCGAGGACCACGAGTGCTGCGGCGGCCACGGCCATGACGACGGCCATGAGTGCTGCTGCGGCCACCATCACGGGGAGTAGCGCCCATGAGCTGGACGTTCGTGGTACTAGCGCTGGTGCTTTTTATCTTTGCGATCTACATTGGCTTTTTGTGCGGCCAGTGGGCGTGCGAAAAGCGCGTGATCACCAAGCGCGACTACTGGATCGCCAATTTTGCAGGCGCGGCGGCAGTCGTCCTACTGACCTGGGTGTTCTCGCTGTTCCCGCTGGTGCAGTTTGCGCCGATCGGCTGGCTCGGCGGCTTTATCGCCGGTCTTAAGATGAGCTTTGGCGAGTCCGTCGGTCCGTGGCGCAAGCACGACGAGGTCTTTAACGTCAACAAGGCTCATCGCGCCGCCGCCGACGCGGGCGACGCTGAGGAACGCCGCCGTGCGCGTCGCAATGGCGCGGCCGACCGACAGCTCATCTCGGTCACCGATGACAGCAAGGGTGCTGGCAAGCACGCTAAGAAATAGTAAGAAGAGGTAACTATGGCAGAAAACAAAGACGAACAGCTCACCGACGAGGAGCTGGCACAGCTTCAGCTGGCAGAGGAGAACGAGAACGCCGTCGACCGTCTGGTCAAGGAGCTCGGCTGCCCCACGCGCCGCATCCGCCAGTTTGCCGCCCGCGTGCTGCACCTGCTTGCCGAGCGCGATCCGCAGCGCGTCGTGCCCTGCGTCCCCGCGCTGATCGAGGCACTCGACCGCCCCGAGGCGCAGACCCGCTGGGAGGCCCTCGATGCCCTGACGGCGCTCGCCACCACCTGCCCCGAGCAGCTGGGCGATGCCTTTGAGGGTGCCGAGACCGCACTGTTCGACGAGATTTCCTCCACGCTGCGCTATGCTGCTTTCCGCCTGCTGTGCGTGTGGGGCGCCACGAGCGTCGAGCGTTCGCGCGAGGCTTGGCCCATCCTGGACGAGGCTATCCAGTGCTACCACGGCGACCTCGAGTATCGCGACATGCTCGGTTGCCTGTACGAGTTTGGCCAGGGCGAGATCGACGCCGAGGTCGCCGAGAAGCTCGCGCTGCGCCTTAAGTTCGACGCCGAGAACGGCAAGGGCAGCTATCTCAAGGCCCGTTCGAGCGAGATTTGCGAAATGCTTGTTAAACGCTTCGGTCTGGATCTCTCCAAAAAGAAGAAGCGTGCTAGCGTTAAAAAATCTGACGACGCCGAAAACGAGGAGTAACAGATTATGGCGCACGATGCAGTCCTGATTCCCGGTGACGGTATCGGTCCCGAGATTACGCAGGCCATGCGCCGCGTGGTCGAGGCCACCGGTGTCCAGATCAACTGGAACGTCCAAGAGGCCGGCGCCGGCGTCATGGACGAGTTTGGCACGCCGCTTCCCCAACATGTGCTCGATGCGGTCGTCGAGACCAAGGTTGCCATTAAGGGCCCCATCACCACGCCGGTCGGCACGGGTTTCCGCAGCGTTAACGTGGCCCTGCGCAAACACTTCGACCTGTACGCCTGCGTGCGCCCCTGCCTGTCGCAGCCGGGCGACGGATCGCGCTTCCGCGACGTCGACCTGGTTATCGTGCGCGAGAACACCGAGGACCTCTACGCCGGCATCGAGTTCGATGAGGGCACTGCCGAGGTCGAGGAGCTCTCGCAGCTTGTCGAGCGTTCGGGCCAAAAGACCTTCGCCGCCGATTCCGCGATCTCGATCAAGCCGATCTCTATCGCCAAGAGCCGCCGCATTGTGGAGTATGCCTTTGAGTACGCCCGCCGCTGCGGCCGCAAAAAGGTGACGGCCGTGCACAAGGCCAACATCATGAAGGCGACCGACGGCCTGTTCCTGCGCGTGGCGCGCGAGGTGGCCGCCAACTATCCCGATATCGAGTTCAACGACAAGATCGTCGACGCCACCTGCATGGGTCTGGTCCAGAACCCCAACGACTTCGATGTCCTGGTGCTGCCCAACCTGTACGGCGATATCGTCAGCGATCTGTGCGCTGGCCTGGTGGGTGGACTGGGTATGGCTCCGGGTTCCAACATCGGTGCCGATTGCGCCATCTTCGAGGCAACGCACGGCTCCGCGCCCGATATCGCGGGTCAGGATATCGCCAACCCCACGGCCGAGATTCTGTCCGCGGCTATGATGCTCGATCATCTGGGCGAGAACGATGCGGCCAATCGCATTCGTGCCGCCGTATCTGCCACGCTCGACGAGGGTAAGCGGGTTACCGGCGACGTACGTCGTGCCCAGACCGGTTCTGTCGAGGGCGCGGTGGGTACGCAGGCCTTTGCTGATGCCGTTATTGAGCACCTGGCCTAAGACATACAGGCTGCAAACGCCTAAATAGTACTTAAGTGTTTGCGTATAACCTAAGAATCAATACGCCCGGCGCTCTGTCGGGCGTATTCTATTGAGGACTATGTTTCCTAACAAGGAGTAACCGATATGGGTCTGATTCAAAAGAAAGACGAGAAGGACGAGATCGACGGCATCCAGATCATCGAGCGCGGCGAAGGCCCCGACGGTGATGAGGACGAGAAGATCGACCTGGTCGCCGGCACGTCTGCCGAGCATATTGCCGCCGGCACGACCGCCGAGGAGGAGGACGCTCGCCTGGAGGCTCAGATTGCCGCAGATGCCGCCGACGAGAACCTCATGCCCGAGGAACAGGACGAGGACGACGACTCCGACGTGGACAACCACACTTGCAAGCACAAGAAGACGATGATTGCCGCCTTTGTAGTTGCAGTCGTGATCGCTGCCGTGGTCGGCTTCTTTATTGGCAACGGTGGTTTTGGCGGCAAGGGCGTCGGCTCGGCGACCCTCACCGAGGACCAGCTCGATTCGACCGTGGCAAGCTATAGCTACAACGGCAAGAAGAGCGACATCACCGCGCGCGAGGCCATCGAGAGCCAGTACAGCCTCGACACCGTCAAGGACGATGACGGCAACTACACCGCTCCTTCTGCCGACGTCATCCTGTCCTACGTGCGCAACAAGATCCTGCTCGACGCTGCCGAGGACGAGGGCATTACCGTCTCCTCTAAGGAGATGAAGCAGTACGCCGAGGATTCCATCGGCACTTCTGACTACAAGACCATGGCCACGCAGTATGGCGTGTCCAAGGACCAGGCCAAGCAGATCGTCCGTCAGTCCGCGACGCTGCAGAAGCTCTACAAGAAGAAGGTCGGCGACAGCTCCGCAAGCATGCCGACCGCCCCGACCGAGCCTGCTGACGGCAACGAGGAGACCGCGAGCAAGGACTACGCCGATTACATCATCAACCTTGCCGGCGATGAGTGGGATAGCTCAAAGGGCACTTGGAAGGATGCCGACAGCACCTATGCCAAGGCCTTTGCCGATGATGCCTTTACCGCCGATAGCGCCACCTATAAGCAGGCCATGACCGCCTACTACACTGCTTATCAGCAGTATTCCTCGCAGGCTTCGAGTACCAGCTCCAAATGGACCGAGTATGCTAACGGCCTCTACGCCAAGGCCAACATCAGCATCTACGGCCTGTTTGCGTAAAGAGTCGCACGGCTCATCGAGCATCTAGCCGATAGACAGCAGAAAGTCCGCCAGTACGGAAGTCGTTCTGGCGGACTTTTTGCGTTGAGGGCGTGATTGGCGGCTTAATTATGGCTATTCATCTTTAAGTCCAAAAAGGCTATCGGCTTCATCGTCGGATATATATTCCAGTACATCGCCCGGTTGGCAGTCGAGCGCCCGGCATATCGCGTCAAGAGTTGAAAAACGTATGGCAGAAACCTTGCCCGTCTTAATGCGTGACATATTGACCTGGGAGATGCCCACACGTTCCGCAAGCTCTTTGGATGAGATCTTGCGTTCGGCGAGCATGCGGTCAAGCCGCAGAATAATCATGGATTCCCCCTAGAGCAACTCGTCATCTTGTTTTTGCAGGATATACCCGTAGCGGAAGATGCTGGCAATCAGGCAAATAATCAGGCCTGCAAAGAGCATGGAGGGCTCGAATAACTGGCCGACGAACGCATCCGTAAAGCTGCCGCCAAATCCTGAGAGTATCATTCCCGTGATTACGGCACCAAGAAGCCTCACGGCAACGCCGCCGATAAGGAATAAATGTCCTACTCGACGAAGCGTCTGGTTGCATTCAAGGTCAAAGGGTCTGCCTTCCTTTTCAATGTTGAAGAAAAGCCTGCGCACGCTTATCGCGATGGTGAGCGCGAGGCATGTCATCAAGAGGCTCCCTATGGCAGTGTGACCATCGTGTGCGACGAGCATAAGCGGGGTCTGCGCATCGGTACCGACGATAGCAAGGCACGGCCCTTCGCCGCCTTGAAGTTCTACGGATTGGAGACACGACCCTTGGGAGAGGCTAGGCAATATGAGTAGAAGGTCAATCGCAATGACTGCGAGGAGTCCCAGAGCGAGCGCGGTGGTAATGCAGATTGTGGCCCATTTGCAGATGCGAGCGAGCTTCCTCAGTTTGGCTATTGTCTGTTCGCGGCTGATGGTTTCATTCGATATAGATGCGTTTCGATGGAGCATAACCCCTCCAATCGGCGTTTTGGATGATACTTGTATCATATCATAATTAACGATAAACGATAAATAATTACGGATATTGAGTAAGTAATGATTGAAAAGGATTAACGTGAGCTATTAGCTCATTTTGGATGCCGGAGTTTGGCGCGCGGGGGATGAGGACAAATGCCAAAAACTTCCCGTGATCGCGCAAGCGTTCCATCGCGCTTCCCTAATTCATCTGGGAAAACAACTGCAAACGATTGCAAGTAACCGGTGAACGGTCGAAAACTACCGTTCACCGATAATCTCAAAACTGGTTCTAACTGGTATTAAGTCAAAAAGACCAATTCACATATCTTCACAATGACCTGCAATTTTTCTACACGCTATTTTTTGCCGCCCTGCGTTGTTCAGACACAGGAAAAGTTCCGATCTTTTGCCAAAGCATTTCGAAACGGTTTCAAAACCGCAGGTAGAAGTGTTAACGAGCGGTAAACGGTCGAAATATCACCGTGAGCGGTGCAAAAACGTTTTACCGTATGAATCAACGAAAGCGACCTCTTCTGGGGTGATATAGTGACAACAACACGTCACGTGGTTACTACCAGTTTAGAAACCACTGGTCTTCAAAGAACGCTTTCCAAGAAGCTTTAAGGGCGAGCGCCCGCTGGCTTCCGAAAATCATCGGACTCAGATTGTACACACCTTCGGAAGGGAAATTTGAATGGTTGGCTTTATTCTTACCGGTCATGGACAGTTCGCACCCGGCCTTGCAAGCGCTATCGCTATGGTTGCCGGCGACCAGCCTGCTTTTACCGTCGTTCCTTTTGAGGGCGACCAGGCCGCATCCTACGGTGAGGATCTCCGCGCCGCTATTACCGCCATGCGCGAGGAGTGCGATGGCGTGCTCGTCTTTACCGACCTGCTTGGCGGCACCCCGTTCAACCAGTCGATGATGATTGCCCAGGATGTCGACAACGTCGAGGTTCTGACTGGCACCAACCTTCCCATGGTTATTGAGCTTCTGTTCCTCCGCGGCAATGCCACGCTCGCCGAGCTTGGCGAGCAGGCAGTGACCGTTGGCCAGACGGGCATCACCGCCCAGACGGTCGCTTCTGTTGCTGGTGCCGAGGAAGAGGATATCTTCGGCGACGAGGACGGCATCTAATGGCCGATTTCGGAGCCAGCGTCTTGAGCTCCTCGGTCGCCCTTTTAGGCCTGCTTGTCATCATGGGCTTGATTTACACCATCTGGTCGCAAATCAACATGAAGAAGAAGCAGAAGTACTTCAAGGAGCTGCACACCGAGCTCAAGCCGGGTCAGGAGGTTCTTTTCGCCGGCGGTATCTACGGAACCGTAAAAGGCATCGAAGGCGAAAAGGTCCAGATCAAAGTCCGATCCGGAGCCGTCGTAGATGTTTCGCGTTACGCGATTCAGGAGATCAAGTAACTGTCGTCAGCAAATAACGAAAGGAAGCTGATCAACATGGCAGAACCCAACATTCTTCTTACCCGCATCGATAACCGACTGGTTCATGGTCAGGTTGCCACCCAGTGGAACTCCACTCTGGGCTCCAACCTAATCCTCGTCGCCAACGACGACGTGGCGACCAACACCATGCGCCAGAACCTCATGAAGATGGCCGCTCCCGCCGGCGTCGCTACGCGTTTCTTCTCTCTGCAGAAGACCATCGACGTCATCGGCAAGGCGAGCCCGCGCCAGAAGATCTTCATCGTGGCCGAAACACCGGAAGACGTGCTTACGCTCGTCAAGGGCGGTGTGCCTATAAAGAAGGTAAACATCGGCAACATGCACATGTCGGAAGGAAAGCGCCAAGTCGCCACCTCCGTCGCAGTTAACGACGAGGATGTCGCTGCGTTTAAAGAGCTGCAGGAATTGGGGGTGGAGTTGGAGATCAGGCGCGTTCCGAGCACGCCTGTTGAGGACACGAGCAAGCTCTTCTCGTAATCCTCGTGATCCACGTTGTCAGGAGTGAAACCCTGACATTCTGTACGTGAAATCCAAAGTGCGTACATACATTTTGAAAGGAGGAGCAAGATGGAATTCTCGATCATTCAGGTCGCCCTGGTCTTCGTTGTTACGTTCATCGCGGCAATCGACCAGTTTGACTTCCTCGAGTCTCTCTATCAGCCCATCGTCACCGGCGCCGTCATCGGTCTTATCCTTGGCGACCTCAACACCGGTCTTCTCGTGGGTGGTACTTATCAGCTCATGACGATCGGCAACATGCCGATCGGAGGTGCTCAGCCGCCTAACGCTGTTATCGGCGGCATCATGGCAGCCATTCTCGCTATTGCTACGGGCCTCGAGCCCAACGCGGCAGTCGGCCTTGCCATTCCGTTCGCTCTGCTTGGTCAGCTCGGCGTTACCCTGGTCTTCACGCTTATGTCGCCGCTCATGTCCTCTGCGGACAACATGGCTCACAACGCTGACACCAAGGGTATCGAGCGTCTGAACTACTTCGCCATGGCTCTGCTCGGCCTGATCTTCGCTGTCGTCGTCACCCTGTTCTTCATCGCTGGCGCCACCATCGGTCAGACCATCGCTTCCGCCATCCCGACTTGGCTGCAGACCGGTCTCTCCGCTGCAGGCGGCATGATGCGCTTCGTCGGCTTCGCCGTCCTGCTCAAGGTTATGATGAACCGCGATATGTGGGGCTTCTTCCTCATGGGCTTTGGCCTCGCGCTCATCACCGTTGCCAACGATTCGCTGGCAACCCCTGCTCTGCTCATCCTCGCTCTCATCGGCTTCGGTATCGCTTTCTGGGACTTCCAGCAGCAGACCGAGCTGAAGGGTGCAGCTGTTTCTGACGGAGGTGACTTCGAAGATGGCATCTAATGAGTATGTGATCCCGGAGCACTACGAGGATCTCACTCCTGCTCCGCAGCTCGACCAGAAGACCCTCAACAAGATGGCTTGGCGCTCCTGCTTCCTGCAGGCCTCGTTCAACTACGAGCGTATGCAGGCCGCCGGTTGGCTCTACTCCATCATCCCCGGTCTGGAGAAGATCCACACCAACAAGAACGACCTCGCGGCTTCCATGAGCCATAACCTGGAGTTCTTCAACACCCACCCGTTCCTCGTCACCTTTGTTATGGGCATCGTGCTTTCGCTCGAGCAGAACAAGGTTGACATCCCCACGATCCGCGCCGTCCGCGTCGCCGCAATGGGCCCGCTCGGTGGTATCGGTGACGCCCTGTTCTGGCTGACGCTCGTGCCTATCACGGCCGGCATCACCTCCAACATGGCCATCAACGGCAACGCCGCTGCGCCGATCATCTTCCTGGTGATCTTCAACGCCGTCCAGTTCGCTCTGCGCTTCTGGCTCATGAACTGGTCCTACAAGCTTGGCACCAGCGCTATTGACGCTCTGACCGCCAACATGCAGGCCTTCACGCGTGCCGCTTCCATCATGGGCGTCTTCGTCGTCGGTTGCCTGGTCGTCACCATGGGTGGCACCCAGATCAACCTCCAGATCCCCAATGGCACCACCCGTGGCCTCTCCGCCAATACCGTGATTGTCTCCGAGAAGGAGGCCAAGAACTTCACCGGTATGGAGGGCATCGATACCGAGACCGCTGAGGCCGGTACCATCGCCATGACCGATAAGGACGGCAACGCCCTTACCGCTTCCGATGCCGACGGCAACCCTGTCGAGTGCGGCGTCACCGATCTGGGTAACGGCATGGAGTCCGTGACCTACGGCACCGTCACCGAGGATCCGGTCAACTTCTCCGTTGCCGACACCCTCAACACCATCGTCCCGAAGCTTGTCCCGCTTATGCTTACGCTGCTGCTTTACTACATGTTTGCTAAGCACAGCTGGACCCCGA
>CAJMPK010000029.1 GCA_905215205.1 uncultured bacterium
CATAGGCGGCTACATTGCCGTAAGGATAGGCGCCCGCGCGGACATGAAAGCGGGGCGCAATACTATGCGTCAAGCACACGCCATGCAGACGGCCCCAAGAGAGTCGACCGCCTATTCGAATGTGTGAAAAAGATTGAGGCCCGGTGACTTGAATCAGAGGTCATCCCGGGCCCATCAGAGCTCACAGAGCTCTTGGTTGCTTTGGTCTCGCTTTTCACGGCGTTTGTCGGGCTTTCCGAGGCACTCAAGCAGCGTTCGAAGCATAACAAGTCACTACAATTAAGGCTTTGACCCCTTGACCAAGCAACGGCGCTGCCCAGCTCTCCAGAACTTGGGCTGCCGTCAACTTTATTCTATCCGCGAGCATCTGGCTTACCAAATGGATTTTCGGTAAAGGAAGCACGGCACGCCCGCAAAACCACTACGCCCCAAGTGCCGCCATGGGGATCACCGCCACGCCATCGTCGCGTGTGTAGGCAATGCTCCCCTTTCCAACCACGACCGCCAAAAACGCCGGCGCAGCATTCTGGGCGGCAGGATTGGAGAGCACTTTCCTCTCCAGCGCCTTGAGATTTCTCGCTCCATCGTCTGCTTTCGCATCACTCAGCTTGACCTCGATGGCTCCCCAGCGCCCGTCGTGCTCAAGGATCAGATCCACCTCAAGGCCCTTCTCATCTCGGAAATAATGGACACTGTTGTCGACACCGCCGTAGGTGGAAAGGAACACGCGAACGCGGACCTTCGAGCGCGCGTACTGACTTGCCGTCTGTCGCGCAAGCTCGTCCGAAAGCCCAAGGTTTGCAGGCCAACCGCCCCTGCAGCCCCAGCGGGCGACGTCATCCTGCGAAATTACGCCATTCTCAATGTAGTTTTTACGCCGTTCTCAATGTAGTTTTTACGCCATTTTCATTGAAGGTTTTACGCTTGGCATCCTTAGCGCGACCCATTCCGAGCATCACATCAGAGCGTGCTTGGTTATTTCCGCTCGCACATCTCGGCAAACGAAATCAGCTTGGCATCTCCCCTGCTCGCCGCAGCTTCCTGACATCCTTGCGTAAAGCCACGCTTCGAGAAGATCACGTAGCTTTTATGCTGCCGCCTAAAGAGCTCGCTTCGGTGCACGAGCTTTTGCAGCACGTCTTCGCCCACCGGTTCACTGCGCCATTTGCACTCCGCAAACAGCGCAGTGCCCTCGCCATCGTCAACAATCAAGTCGATTTCTTCCTGCGTATGCGCGCGATTATCCGTCCCCCACCAGCGCCCGACGCTTGCCGGAACCACATCGAGCCGGCCTGCGCGCGCGAGTTCGTACACATATTGCCTGCATATAAGCTCAAAGACCGTACCCATGTAATCCGATACGTGCGACTCAATGCGTTTATACGCCATCTCGGCCATATCGTTTTGAATCAGCCCAATGTTCTGCGGCACAAACTTGTACCAGAACCTAAACATCTGGTCGCTCAGCAGATACACGGCTCGCTTATTGCTCGTCTCGTTTAGGGGCAGCTCGCGCTCGACAATCCCAAGCGACGCCAGCTTATCCACATAGCTCTTTACGTTGCTCGCAGGGATTCCCGTAGAGCTCGCAATCTCCGAGATCCTCGAGCGCCCCTGAGCAATTGCTTGCACGATCGCATCATATTGCTCGGGATTGCGGCACTCTTGCAACAGCAGGTTACTCGGCTCCTCAAAGAGATAGCCCGTAGGAGTAAGAAAAAGACGTTTGATGTTGTCCTTGAGCGGTGCGGCAGGATCGACTTTCTCGATATATGCAGGAATGCCGCCCGTCATGCCATAGCAAACCGCAGCGTCTTCGCGACCCATGCTCTGCCACAGGCCGAGGGTCGTCGTAAAATCGAGCGGCATGATCTTAAACTGGGCCGTACGCCTACCGTATAGTGGGCTCTCGTAGCCCAACACCTGTTCCTCCATAAACGAAAGAGACGAGCCGCATAGGATCAGCATTAGCCTGGTCTCTTTGTATAAGTGGT
This sequence comes from uncultured bacterium, assembly GCA_905215205.1. Lineage (GTDB taxonomy): Bacteria > Actinomycetota > Coriobacteriia > Coriobacteriales > Coriobacteriaceae > Collinsella. Next base: position 1,995 of record CAJMPK010000029.1, read on the forward strand.
CGATCTTGTCTTGCAGCAACGAGCTGATTTCGGGATTCGATTGGGCGAGATAGGGATACTCGTCAATCACGACAACCAAACGTTCCGTGCGAGCCATGGTGGCCAATGCATCGAACGCTTCGTCAAAACTACGAAACGACACGCCTGCAGCACCAACCGAGCCTGCAAGTATCGCCTGGCTAAAGCCGTGCAGGTTTGCCTCCGCATTGGTACGACGAGCTTGAAAGTAAATAGCCTTCTTGCCTTGGATGAACTCTGTGATAAGGCGCGTTTTACCCACACGACGGCGGCCGTAAATCACAGGCATTTCAAAGGAGCCCGTGCCATACAGTCGATTGAGTTCGGACATTTCCACTGTTCTTCCGATAAACATAGGGCCATCCTTCCTTTACGTTATAGCTAGCTATATTATCCCTTCCTATAATATAGCTATCTATAACGTAATTCGACAAGCGGCGCACGCAAAAGGGGCGGTGCACCACCGCACGTGGACCGTTCCGGAAAATGTATCCCGTTCTGGAGCCAAAAACTGGGCCGTAGTTTCCGCCAAGCATCCCATCCGGAAAGCGTGTCCCGTTCTGAGTGGCAATTCCGGGACACAGTTTCCGCTCCAAACAAAAGGCCCCGACTCACGATGGAGCTGGGGCCAAAGGCGCAGCATATGCAGTTGATGTTGAGCGCGAACAGCTCGTCAGTAATGGCTGTCCGCGCCCTACCCTACCCGCGGTTGCGGACGCGGCTGTAGGGCGTATCCACCATGGGCAGATTTGGACGCAGCTTGCCGTCAAACGCGCGGTAGGCGTTCTGCACGGCAGGCGCCGTGGGGATCGTTGCGATCTCGCCGATGCCCTTGCCGCCGTATGCCACGGGCAGCAGCTCGTCCTTCTCCACGTAGATGGCGTGGATATCCGGAATCTCGGGCGCACGGAACAGCCCGAGCGTACCGTACCTTGCCTGGGGTACGCAGTCCTTGAGCGGCCAGTCCTCGGTCAGCGCATAGCCCATACCCATGAGAACGCCGCCTTCGATCTGACCCTGAATGGAGATGGGGTTGACCACCTTGCCGGAATCGTGCGCGGCATAGACCTCGCTCACGCGGCCGTCATCGTCCAAAATGACCACATGCGTGGCAAAGCCGTAGCAGATGTGGCTCTTGGGGTTGGGCACGTCGGCGCCCAGCTTGTCGGTCGGCTCCAGGTACACGTAGCCAAACTCGCATCCCTCGAGCGCCTTGATGGCGGCCGCGGGATCCTGAGGATGCATACCCTGGCCGGCGACGAGCTCCTGCGTGCGCAGCTGATAGGCGCGACCGTCGTCGTACTCAATCTTGACGCCGTCACCATGGGCGCTCACCGGGGCGGCAGGCGCAGGCTTGCCGGCCTCGATGCCGACCATGGCATCGCGCAGCAGGAAGGCGGCACCGCGCACGGCCTCGCCGGTCACGACCGTCTGACGCGAGCCAGACGTGGTGCCGGAGTCGGGAGCGTTCTCGGTGGAGCACTCGCCGTTGGCAATGCAGCGAAGCGGCAGACCGCATGCCTCGGCAACGTCCTGCAAAAAGACGGTGTTGCAGCCCTGGCCGATGTCGGACGTGGCGGCATAGACCACGGCCACGCCGTCCTCGATGCGAATCTTGCAGCGGCCGGCATCGGGCAGGCCCACGCCCACGCCGGCGTTCTTCATGGCGCAGGCAATGCCGGCGTGTCCGGGATGCGCATAGTAGGCATCCTTGACCTCGAGCAGCGTCTCCTTCAGCGCCGTGGAGCAATCGGCAATTTGGCCGTTGGGCAAAACCTCGCCCGGCTCGATAGCGTTTCGGTAACGAATCTCCCACGGATCCAGGCCGACCTTCTCTGCCAGCAGGTCGATCAGGCTCTCGAGCGCAAACTCGGACTGGCAAACGCCAAAGCCGCGGTACGCGCCGGCGGGCGGGTTGTTGGTGTAGTAGCCAAAGCCGCGAATGTCGGTGTTCTGGTACTTGTAGGGGCCGACGGCATGCGTGCAGGCACGCTCGAGCACCGGGCCGCACAGCGACGCGTAGGCGCCGGTGTCAAAGTTGATCTCGCAGTCCAGACCGGTAAAGTTGCCCTCGGCGTCGCAGCCCAGCGTAAAGGTGCCGTCCATGGCGTGGCGCTTGGGATGGAACGCGAGCGACTCGGCGCGCGTGAGTTTGCACTTCACGGGACGCTGGAACTTATATGCGGCGAGCGCGGCCAGGTGCTGGATGGACACGTCCTCCTTGCCGCCAAAGCCGCCGCCCACAAGCATGGTCTCGACGACCACGCGCTCGGGCTCGTTGTCCCAGCCAAACATGTGGGCACACTCTTTGCGCGTGTCGTAGGCACCCTGGTCGGTCGACTGCACCTTGACGCCGTTCTTGTACGGGAAGGCGACGGCGCACTCGGGCTCCAAGAAGGCATGCTCGGTAAAGGGCGTGGTAAAGCGCTGCGTCACGGTAAACGCGCTTTCTGCCAGCGCCTTGGCGGCGTCGCCGCGCGTCACGTGACGGCTCTGGCACACGTTGTCCTTGAGCTCCACCGTGTTGCCAAAGGCAAAGAAGCTGTCGTGCAGGCGCGGGGCGTCGGCAGCCTTGGCCTCGACAATGTTGCGCACGGGCTCCAGCGGCTCGTAGTCAATCTTTACGAGCTTCTTGGCCTTCTCGAGCGTCGCCTCGTCCTCGGCAACCACCAGCACGATGGCGTCACCCACGCAGCGGGTGATATCGCCCTGGGCGATCATGACGTCCCAGTCCTGGATAAGGTGGCCGACCTGGTTGACCGGCACGTCCTCGGCGCGCAGGATGCCCACCACACCGGGCAGGGCCTCGGCCTTGGAGGTGTCGATGGAGAGCACGCGGGCGCGCGGATACTTGGAGCGCACGGCGCTGGCATAGGTCAGGCCCGGCTGATCGAGCTCGTCGATGTCGTCGGGATACTTGCCCTCGCCGAGCACCTTCTTGCGCACGTCGATACGGAAGGCGCGCTTGCCCACGCCGTAGTCATCGCCACGCTCCAGGTCCTCATCGATCTGCTTTTCGCCGCGGAGCACCGCAGCGGCCAGCGAGATGCCCTCGATAATCTTTTTGTAGCCGGTGCAACGGCAGACGTTACCGCGAATGGCGTACTTAATCTGCTCCTCGGTGGGCTCGGGGTCCTCGGCGATGAGCGCTGCGCCCGCCATGACCATGCCGGGAATGCAAAAACCGCACTGCACGGCGCCCACGGCGCCAAAGGCGTACACAAAGGCCTCGCGCACGTCCTCGGGCAGGCCCTCGACGGTCACGATGTTGCGGCCGGCGGCAAGAGCGGTGGTCAGCACGCACGCCTTGACGGCCGCACCGTCCACATGGATGGTGCAGGTACCGCAAGCACCTTCGGAGCAGCCGTCCTTGGCGGAATGGATATGCAGGTCGTCGCGCAGGTAGCGCAGCAGCGGTTTGTTTTGGGTCGTCGTGCGCTCGACGCCGTTAACGGTAAAAGTGAATTCCTGTGCCATGGTGATTCCCTTCTACACGCCGGCGGCGATGCCGGTGCGGTCGTGGATAGCGCCATGAGGGCAGACGACGGCGCACATGCCGCACGACAGGCAGTCCACGCCGTCGATATGGGCGCAGTTGTCCTCGATGCGGATAGCGCCGGCAGGGCACTTTTTGGCGCACATGCCGCAACCGATGCAGCTCGTGTCGCAGATCTTGCGCGCAATGGCGCCCTTATCGGTGTTGTTGCAGCGCACCAGAATGTTCTGGTAGCCGGGAACGAAGGCAATCACGCGCTGCGGGCACGCCATGCCGCACAGGCCACAGCCCGTGCACTTGGAGCGGTCCACGCGGGCGATGCCATCGACCAGCGCAATGGCACCGTGGGGGCAGGCCGTGACGCAGGCGCCACAGCCAATGCAGCCTTCGCTGCAGCGGGCGTCGCCGCCTGCGGAGGCGCAACCGCTTCCGCAGGCAACGTAGGCCACGTTATGCTGAATGGATTTGGCCATAAGAGACTCGCCTATTTCTTAAGAAGGTACGAATGGTTGTCACGCACGGCCTTGATGGTCAGGCGGACGGCCTCGGGAAGGCCGGTGTTGACGGCATCGACCGAGACGGTGCGGACCGTGCCGGCGACGCGGACCTTAAAGTGGTCCTCGCCCACGGCCAGGAAGCCCTCGTTCTCGGAGTTCTCCATGTCCTGCTCGCTCCAGAACAGGGTGAGCTTGTCCTTGTAGGGACGACCCTCCTGGTAGGGGCAGAACACAGCGCAGTTGCCGCACTCGTTGCACATGCCGTCGACATGGACGACCTGATGCTTGGCCAGGCCCGGCACCTTAATTGCCACGTTGGCGCGGTTGGGGCACACGTCGCAGCAGACCTCGCACACCGAGCCGCAGCCCAGGCAGCGGGTCTTGGTGCAGTTGCGCTTGTCGCGGCACAGCGACCCCTTGCGCTCGTAGCAGGTGTCCTCGCGACCGGCCTGAGCATTCTGGTCGGCGTACTTGTTAAAGTCCACGCCGGCGATGGCACGGGCAACCTCGGCGGCATCGGCGATGGCCTCGACCACGGTGGCAGGACCGCGACGGCAGTCGCCCGCAGCCCAGACGCCCTCAACGCCGGTGGAGGTGGCGGCAAGGCGGCCGCGACGGTCGTGCTCGACGCCCGCGGCATCGTACAGGCTGGCGTCGATGCCCTCGCCCACGGCGCAGATCACTGTGGTGGCGGAAAGCTCGACGGTCTCGCCCGTGGCGACAGGGCTGCGACGGCCGCTTGCATCCGGCTCGCCAAGCTCCATAACGTCGCAGGTCAGCACGGCACCGTTGAGCGCCTTGGGCGCCAGCAGCTCGCAGAACTCAACGCCGTCGGCAAGAGCAAGATCAAGCTCTTCCTCGTCAGCGGGCATCTGCTTCTTGGTGCGGCGATACACCAGGCGCACGTTCTTCACGCCAGCCAGACGCTTGGCCACGCGGGCCGCGTCCATGGCGGTGTTGCCGGCGCCAATGACCACGACGTCCTCGCCCAGCTCGAGCTTCTCGCCCTTCTTGGCGGCCTCGAGGAACTCCAGCACGTCGAGCTCGGCACCCTCGCCCAGGCCCGCAGAGCCGGGCATCCAGGCACCGGTGGCCACGACCACGTCGGTAAAGCCCTGGGCCTTGAGCTCTTCAATGGAATCCACGCGAGCATTGAGCTGTACCTTGGCGCCAAAGGCCAAGCAGAGCTCGGCATCGTGAGAGATATCGTCACTGGCGATACGGAACTCGGGGATCACGTGACGGACCACGCCGCCGAGCGAATCGCGGGCCTCGAAGATGGTGACGGGCACGCCGGCACGCGTCAGGAAGAACGCCGTCGCCAGGCCGGCCGGGCCGCCGCCGATAACGGCAACGTTGCGCTCGCCGTCGTTGGCGATGGCCTGGGCGCGCAGCTTGGGCAGCACGGCGGTCATGGCCTCGCGGGCGGCCTTGAGCTTGCTGGCGCGAATCTGGGCGCCCTCGGGCTCGTAAAATGCACGCTCGCAGGCACGGCCGCAGGGATGTGGGCAGATGGTGCCGGTAATGAACGGCAGGGCGTTGCGCTCGATGATGATGTTGAGCGCGTCCTCGTAGCGGCCCTCGTCAACAGCCGCCAGATAGGCGGGAATATCCTGCTGGATGGGGCAGCTCGTGCGGCACGGCGTGGTGAAGCAGTCGGAAAGCGGGCTCTTGCCGGCGACCTTACGGTCGGGCAGCGGGCGCAGCGGCTTCTTGTAGAGCGGGTTGGTGAGCGAATCGGCCTGGATCGCGGTCACGGCATCGAGAGAGACGCCCTCAAACGGCTTGCCGTCCAGATCGGTAAACTCGCCTGCCATCTGGCTAAAGCGCTCGTAGCCACCGGGCTTGAGCACGTCGGTCGCCAGGGTAACGGGCCAAATGCCGGCATCGTACAGGGCGCGGATGTTGTAGACCGTGGCACCGCCAGAGTAGCTAATGCGTAGTTTGCCATCGAACTGCTCGGTAATGCGGCGGGCAGCCTCGATGGTCAGCGAGAACAGCGAACGGCCGGACATGTACATCTCGGTGGAGGGCAGCTCGTTCCTCGTCACGTCGACGGGGAACGTGTTGGTCAGCTTGACGCCAAACTCTAGGCCGCGCTCGGCGCACAGGGCAATCAGGCGCTCGAACATGGGCACAGCATCGGCCCACTGCAGGTCCTCACGGAAGTGTGTGTCATCGAAGACGATGTAGTCAAAGCCCAGCTCGTTGAGGCGCTGACGCGCAAACTCATAGCCCAGCAGCGTGGGGTTGCACTTGATGTAGGTGTTGAGGCCCTTCTCGGTGATGAGGTAGGTCGCGATGCGCTCGATCTCGGCGGGCGGGCAGCCGTGCAGGGTAGACTCGGTGATGGAGTTGGAGACGCGTGCCGGGATGGATTCGACAAACGCGGCATCGACATGCTCAAACTTGTCCAAGTTAGCGAGCGCCCACGTGCGGCACTCGTTCCAAACCTCGGAGCCGCTGGCGTCCTTCATGCCCTCGATGTAGGCGTCGACCTTGGGGCTCTTGATGCCCTCGAGGTCATAGCCCACGGACATGTTAAAGACAAAACCGTTCGGGCTGCCCAGGCCGTACTCGCGAGCGATCAGGTGGCAGGCGAACCATGCCTTCACGTACTCGGCAAAGGCCTGCGGGACCTCGAGCTCGGTCGACCACTCGCAGTTGTAGCACTCGTCCTGCGCCACAATGCAGGGCTTGTTCACACACTTGGAGAGCTCCTCGCCGTCCATGACCTGAACGGTCTTGAGCTCAAAGAAGCGGGAGCCGGCCACGTAGGATGCCACGATGTTCTGGGCAAGCTGCGTGTTGGGGCCGGCGGCCGGACCAAACGGAGTCTCGATGCGCTCGTCAAAAATGGGAAGCGCGCCCTCCTGGTTGGTCGTGACCATCTTACGCACGCCAAAGATGGCGTCCTGGGTCTTGTGCTCCTCGATGATCCAGTTCATCAGCTGCGAAAACGGGATCGGCCTCATGATGTCGCTCATAGTGAGCTCCTCTCTGTAACGCCCGGCGAGACCGCGCGGCGGGCGCAAATACGGTGTAGCGCTAGCACAGCGCCGGCGACCCCGCGGAGGCCGCCTATACGCGCGTCGAATGCGGCGAAACATCCGACGCGCGTGAATCTACTTGTAATTAGTAGGCGCGATCGTTGAGCGTGCTCCAAAGCTTCTTGGACTCAGCCATAGTCCACGCGTTGATCTTGTCCTCATCAATGCCAACGAACTCGCGATCCTTGTACAGGACGCGGCCGTTGATGATGGTGGTGCGGCAGTTTTTGCCCATCATGCCAAAGAGCATATGGCCGTCGATGTTCTCCTCGCTCAGCGGCGTAAAGGGCTTGTAGTCCATAACGATGACGTCGGCGGCAGCGCCGGCCTCGAGCACACCGAGCTTGCGATCGAAGTACTTGCTCGCCATCTTGGCGTTGTTCTCGAACAGCATGGTCATGGCCTCGCACCAGCCCACGTTGGGCATGGCGGCGTTGTGACGCTGAATGATCAGGAAGACCTTAAGGCTCTCGAGCATATCGTGGGTGTAGGCGTCGGTGCCCATGCACACGGGGATGCCGCGGCGGAAGAACTCGAGCACGGGGGCGCAGCCCACGGCGTTACCCATATTGGATTCGGGGTTGTTGACGAGCCAGGTGCCGGACTCCTTGACGATATCCATCTCGGCAGGCGTCACGTGGATGCAGTGGCCCAGCATGGTGTCAGGACCCAGCAGGTTGTGCTGCAGCAGGCGCTCGACCGGGCTGATGCCACCGCGGTTGAGGCGGGAATCCCACACGTCGTTCATGCCCTCGCACACATGGATGTGGAAGCCGGTCAGGCCGTTGTTGGCCTCGGCCATCTTGTCCATGGTCTCGTCCGACAGCGTAAAGGTGGCGTGACCGCCAAACATGGCGGCGATCATGTGGTTGTCGTTATCGCGACGCTCCTTGGCGGCCCACTGGGCAAATTCGGCGTTCTCGGCAATGGCCTGGTCGCATTTTTCCTGGCCGCGGCGATCGGAGACCTCGTAGCACAGGCACGAACGCATGCCCAGCTCCTGAGCCGCATCCTTAATGGCAAAGAGGCTGCCCGGGATCTCGCAGAAGCTCGCGTGGTGATCAAAGATCGTGGTGACGCCATCGCGGATGGAGTCCAGAATCGTGGCGTAGGCGCTGGCCTTGGTGCCGTCGAGCGTCAGGTTGTCGTCGATCTTCCACCACTGCTGCTCAAGATTCTCCAGGAAGTTGGTGGGGTTGCAACCCTTAATGGCAAGGCCGCGGGCCAGACCCGAGTAGATGTGGGTGTGGCAGTTGATGAGTCCGGGCATGATGAGGTTGCCCTGGGCGTCGACGTACTCGGCATCCGGGTACTTGGCCTTGAGCTCGCACTCGGGGCCCACTTCGACGATCGTATCTCCGTCAATGGCGACCGCACCGTTTGGAATGAACGGGGTCTGAGCGTTGCGAGTAAAGACGGAACCGTTAGCGACCAGAAGCATGGATGCTCCCTTCAACATCAGGGGCGGGGTTTGACACCTCTGACATGGCGGAGTGCGAAGCGCCGGCCTACACCGGAAACGGGCCCTCTCCCGTCAACGCTTCACCAAAGGGACAACCCTTTGAAGTGCGGCTTGGCGCCGCGTGACGTCGGCGGACGAGGCGATGCGCCCGCCGACGAATAGCACCGAATTGGTTACTTCTTGCTCTCGGGCAAGACCAGATCCACGGCAGCGTCCTTGGCAGCATCGATGTGCTGAGCCACGACCGGCGTCTGCGGAAGGATCAGGTTAAGGACAATAGCCATGATGGCGGTGGGGGTTACGGCATTGGAGCCGATGACGGTGGACACCCAGGCGGGCATACCCTCGCCGGCAAGGCAGCCGCTGGCCATCCAGATACCCAGGCCAAAGACGACGGAGGTACCGACGATGGTGGTGGTGCGCTGCGTGAGGCCCTCGCGGGTGAACATGCGCACGCCGTTCATGGTGATGGTGCCAAAGACGCCGACGGTCGCGCCGCCGATGACGGGCTGCGGGATAGCGGAAAGGACGGCAGAGAGCTGCGGGAACAGACCGGCGATGGCAAAGACGGCAGCGATGATCACAAAGACCCACTTGTTGACGACCTTGTTGGAGCAGATGATGCCCACGTTCTGGCCAAGGGCGCTGGTGGGAAGACCGCCAAGCAGGCCGCCGACCATAGAGGTGAGACCCTGGGACACGATAGCGCCGGAGAGCTCGCGCTCGGTGGGCATACGGTCGATGGAGCCCAGGCAGGCAGCGGAGACGTCACCGATAACCTGGATGGCAACCATGGGGAACACGACGGCGAGGGTAATGCAGACCTCGGGATCAAACTCGAGCGCGTAGGGCATGAGCTTGGGAAGGGCGAAGACCTGAGCGGTGGCGACGCTGGAGAAGTCGATCATGCCAAAGGGGATGGAGACGATCATGCCGACGATCATGCCAAAGAACACGGATCCCAGCTTGAGCGTGCCCTTGCCAAAGTTGGCGAGCGCAAAGACCACGGCGAAGGTGATAAGAGCGACGCACCAGGCCTGCGGGGTGCCCCACAGCGGCGTACCCATACCGCCGGCCATATACTTGACGGCCGTGGGATACAGCGAAACGCCGATGGAGAAGATGACCGTACCGGTCACGACGGGCGGGAACAGCCACTTGATCTTGCTGTAGGCCAGACCAAAGAGGACCGCGACGGCGCCGCCGACGATCTCGCCGCCCAGCAGCGCACCAAAGCTAAAGCCCGAGGCACCCATGGCCTGGAGGGCCGGGAGGAACGCGAACGAAACGCCCATGACGATGGGCAGGCCGCCGCCGATGCGACGGAAGGGAGCGAAGGCCTGAAGGGCCGTGTCGATTGCCGAAAGAATGAGCGCGACCTGGATGATGTCGGTGCTCTGCTGGCTATTAAAGCCGTAGACGCCGGCCATGATGACAGCCGGGGTGATGATACCGGCAAACGAAGCCAGTACGTGCTGAAGGGCACACGGGATCATTTCCTTAACGGGAGGCATGCCCTCGCGAGTGAACAGGGCTTCAGTGCCGTTCGTAACCGTCTCCTGGGTCATTTGACCACCAATCCTCGAAATAGTTGTTTTCGCATCTAACGCTCTATTGTGACGCAGTGCGGGGTTGAGGTTGTGCCTTCGTTGCATATCGTATTAAAGATGATTCTCATTCTCAATAATAATTTTTTGTTATCAGACTATTCTTCAGCTGAGATAATACATTTCAGCAGGTAAGGAAAGTGTCCGGTCAAAATAACATCTAACTTTTCTTTTGGTCGACCGTTTACCGCCGAATTCCTACCGCTCGTCTGTATTACGCAATGTACCTGCGAATATACGAGATGACGAACAGCGTGTTACCATGAGAAAAAATTGTTATGAACATTTTCGATTTCACCCCAAGGAGTTGCCCGTGAACGAGACCGTACGTCGCTTTTTGCCGATGGTCGATTTCCTGGAGCAGATACTCGGCAAAAACAGCGAAATCGTGCTGCACGATTTCTCGGATCCCGACCACGCCATCGTCGATATTCGCAACGGTATCGTGAGCGGCCGCAAGATTGGCGGGCCCGCTACCGATCTGGCGCTCAAGATTATGCACGACCCCAAGTATCGCGACCTGCCGTTTATTACGGGTTACGAAGGCCACGGTACCGGTGGCAAGACGCTGGAATCCGCAACGTACTTTATCCGCGAGAACGGCGAGATCGTCGGCATGCTGTGCGTCAACACCGATCTTTCGGCCGTGCGCAACATCAATGCCATGGCCCAGCAGCTTATGGCCTGCTTCGATGCCGCGCCAGTCCGCACGGAACCCTCCCCCATCGAAGTCGAGAGCCTTTCGGAGTCCACACAGGAGCTCATCGACCGCAGTATTTCCGAGCTGCTCGAAAGCCGCGGGCAGGATATCACCTCACTTGGGCAGGCCGATCGCGTGGACGTTATTCGCCACCTTAACGGCAACGGCGTGTTTATGCTCAAGGGTGCCGTTGCCTGTGCCGCCGCCGCGCTTGGCATCTCTGAGCCCAGCGTCTACCGCTATCTACAAAAGGTCCGCAAGGAGGGCTAACCCACTGACCCCTTGGGGACGGAGGAAAACGGATCATTTTTGCCCGAGAGGCTGCTGAAGACTTTATCCTGCTTAGGCTGCGGGCATCGCCTGCCGCGACGGCGCCACTATACTTTTGAGTATCTGAGCATTTTGAAAGGCAGGATATGACCGCAACCGCCAGTCGAACCACCAACCGCAGACCCGAGCTCTTGGCCCCCGCCGGAGGCCCGGAGCCCTTTGCCGCCGCACTCGCTGCCGGCGCCGATGCCATCTACTGTGGCATGGGCAGCTTCAACGCCCGCCGCAA
>CAJMPK010000030.1 GCA_905215205.1 uncultured bacterium
ACAACATTCGACGTTTTTTGCCAAAAACGGGAAAAGCATCGAATGTTGTGATGGTCTGTGTTGAGGATGGGCTCGGGAAGTACGTCTTGCTCGAAGTGGCCTGTCCTGTCGTACGGGTGTCGACCCATTCTTCCCGTGGGGTATTATGTTTTCCGAAGAATAAAACGCCGCGTGAGGGAGGGCTGCGTGGACGGGCACGTGCAACATGACGGCTTTGGCCGCGATATCAACTATCTGCGCATTGCCGTTACCGACAAGTGCAATTTCCGCTGCATCTACTGCATGCCGGCCGATGGCGTGGCGCCCCGCGCGCACGACGAGCTGCTCAGCGCCGAGGAAATCGCCCGCTTTGTGCGCCTGGTGGCGGGGGAGGGCATTCGCCGCGTGCGCCTGACGGGTGGCGAGCCGCTGGTCAGCCGCCGTATTATTCCGCTCATTCGTGATATCCGCGCGATCCCGCAGATCGAGGACATCTCGCTCACCACCAACGGCGCCCTGCTGCCCAAGCTGGCACCGCAGCTCAAAGACGCGGGGCTTAACCGCGTCAACATTTCGCTCGACACACTCGACCCTACGCTCTTTGGAAAGATCACGCGTCTGGGCCGGCTCGAGCAGACCATGGCTGGCATCGACGCGGCGCTGGCTTGGGGCTTTGAGCCCGTTAAGGTGAACTGCGTTGTTGTGCGCCGGCTCAACCAGGATGTGGCGGCCCTCGCACGGCTGACCGTCGACCGCCCCATCCACCTGCGCTTTATCGAATACATGCCCATCGGCGACGAGCATACGAGCTCGCATTGCGCTGTGGACCCGCATGCGCCCGCGCTCAATCCCGAGCTGTGGGATGCGAGTGACATCGTGCCGAGCGACGAGCTGCGGGCGCGCATCAATGCCGGGGTCGCCGCGGCGGGACTGGGCGAGCTCGAGCCGCTCGACATCAACGACGCTCCTGCCGGCGCGGGCCCTGCGCGCTATTGGCACTTTCCGGGCGCGGCGGGAACGGTTGGCTTCATTAGCGCCATGTCCAATCATTTTTGTGCGAATTGCAACCGTCTGCGCCTGACGGCCGACGGTAACGTGCGCCCCTGCTTGTTCAGCGATGCCGAGTATTCGGTGCGCGACGCCCTGCGCCGTGGTGATGATATGCAGGTACTTTCGATTTGGCGCGATGCCGTGGCCCACAAACCGCAGGAACACGCGATAATTGAGGGCACGCAACGATTTATGTCCCAAATCGGAGGATGATCATATGGCCAAGAGCAGGTACGCCGATGCCACCAAGGCCGCTCGCAGGGCCGCGATGTCTGCCCACAAAGTCACGGCTGCGGCGAATGCTGGCAACGCCGACGCGTCCGCACGGCCGACTGCTGGTGCTGCCACCGAGCCCGCCCGCGATGCCCGTCGCGACGAGCTGACGCACGTGGACGCCAAGGGCGAGGTTCGCATGGTCGACGTGTCCGACAAGGCCGAGACCCATCGCATTGCCATCGCCGAGGGCACCATCCTCATGCACCCCGAGACGCAGGCCATGGTGCTGCAGGACCGCGCCAAAAAGGGCGATGTGCTTGCTTGCGCGCGCGTGGCGGGCATTATGGCCATCAAGCGCACGAGCGACATCATCCCCATGTGCCATCCGCTGCTCATTACCAAGAGCAAGTGCGACATTGCGCCCATCGCTCCGGCGGGGACGCCAGCCGAGGACGTGCCCGAGGGCTGGGCGCCGGCGCGCGCGGATGGACAGGTCGGCTTTCACGTGCTGGTCACGGCGGGCGTGACGGGCAAGACAGGTATCGAGATGGAGGCCCTGACCGGAGCGAGCGCTGCGTGCCTGACCATCTACGATATGTGCAAGGCCGTCGACCGCGGCATGGAGATCGTCGACGTGCGCCTGCTGCACAAGGAGGGCGGCCGCTCGGGTGTGTGGGATCGTGCAGAACGTCAGGCCGCTGCCGTTGAGGCTGTGGGAGCCGCGGGCGACGCACCTGCGAACGCACCCGTCGCCGTCGCGCCCGCAGCTCCGACACCGGCCGTCCCCGCGATCGCGTTTATCGGCTACCAAAACTCGGGCAAGACCACACTTGTCGAGAAGGTTATCGCCGAGCTCACTCGCCGCGGCCTGCGCGTGGGTTCGCTCAAGCATCATGGGCATCACGGCTTTGATATCGATGTACCCGCTAAGGACACCTGGCGCCATCACCAAGCCGGATCCAAACACGTGGGACTCATCTGCGCCACGCGCTGGGCGGAGTACGCCGACACGCGCGAGGAGGACGAGGTGCCCGCGCGCGAGCTGCTGTCGCGTTACAACGATGTTGACGTGGTGATCATCGAGGGCTACAAGACCGAGGGCTTCGACAACATCGTGGTCGCGCGCTCCGGTGTCGACCGTCTGCGCGGCAAGAGCTCGCTCGACCTGGTCGACGGTCACACGCTGGCCCTTGCCTGCAACGAGGCCCTGGCGCGTCAGGCCTTCGACGCCGGCTTTGCGACCCGAGCCATCAACATCAACGACGCCCGAGCTATCTGCGACCTCATCCAAGACCACCTTCAGGTTTGACGCTGCGCCGGCCCCAAGCACCCCATCTCGCCCCTCAAGCCGTCGCTCGCGTACCAAAGTACGCGTCGCTCCTCTTTCGGGGCGACCTGGGGCACTTGGAACCGGCTCGCTGCGCTGCCACAACATAGACCTGCCAAAAAGGGACAGGTTTATTTTGGCAGGTTTTATCTGGGCAAACGTCATTTCCACCACAAAAGGGGCCAGGCACCTTTGTGGTGGTTTTTGCTTTGGTAGATGTGTGGGACATGCCTTACAATCTACCAAGTAGTTGACGGGCGAAAAACGGAGAGAAGGGGCTTGATGCGTCCTTAATGTTTCATGCGGATAGATTGATTTGACAGACGGTGGCGAATGCCCGTCGTCCGCATTCCCGTCGTCCGCATTCGTATGAAACAAGGAGTCTCCATGCTCGCCTCTCTTTTCTCAAAGCCTCGATCATCGCTGTCCGTGCAGGCCAAGCGCCTGGTGGCGATGCGCTTTCTCATCTACACCGGCTTCCAGACCAGCTACTTTATCGGCGTCATCGGAACGCTCACCTATGCGGACGATGCCTCGGTCGTGGCGACATCGCTGGCCGTCCTTTTTATGAACGTATTCGTGATCTTGGGATCCTTCGCGGGTGGCGCGGCGCTCGACGCCTGGGGCCCGTGCCGTCATTTCTTGCTGAGCATCGTGGGCACGCTGGCAACCGGCGTGGCGATCCTCGTTTTTGGCAGCGCGACCGGCATCGTTTTGCTCGGCGCGGTGCTCCTGGGCTTTGTGATGGGGTTCGCCCAGCCCATCGCCACATCCTATCCAGCCTACCTCACCGACGACCCCGTCGAGCTCAAAGACATCAACTCCGCCATCGCCATGTTTTCAAACGTGAGTATCATCGTTGGCCCCACGCTGGGCGGCTTTGTCGCGGCGGCTACATCGTCACGCGCGGTGTTCGTGCTCATGATGATCTTTACCGTACTGGCGCTCGTCGCCGGTTGGGGCTTTAGACCGCAGACCAGCCATGTCGCCGGGCATGCGGATGCCGATTCGGCAGAGGAAGGGGAGCGTGCGGGACAAAGCCCCGACCCCAACACATCTTCCCGCGTCACCTTCGCGACCAGCATCAAGACAGTCTTTACCAACAGCGTCCTCGCGTTACTTTTCTGCATCATCTTTCTTTCGAACTTTGGCTACGGTGCCTTCGATCCGCTGGAGTCGTTCTTCTACCGTGATGTTCTGCACGTCGGTGTTGAGTGGATGGGCTGGCTCTCGTCGGCTTGCGGTGTGGGCGCGGTGCTGGGCGCCGTGGTCGCGCTCCGCTTGCCGCCGCACCTGGTCAACCTTAAGACGCTGCTTGTGGCGCTTATGTCCGTGGGCCTGGGAAGCCTGCTCTATGTGGGAACACCGTACGTAGGCGTGGCCCTCGTCGGCCAGATTGCCCTAGGCGTGGCCTGGGGCGTCGTTAACCCACTCCACAACACTATCGTGCAAACGACGGCTCCGCTCGAACAGCTCGGTCGCGTGAACTCGGTCATGGGTTTTGGCAACATGTTCGCCGGCGTGGCCCCGCTGGTGATTGCCCCGTGGCTGGCGGCGACGTTTGGCGTGCAGCAGACGCTCGTTGGTGCGGGCATGGTTGTGACGGCGGTTCCCGCGGCGCTGCTGCTGTTTGGACGCCGGCATTTGGATCGTGCCGCAAAGCAGTAAAAACCATCACAACATTCAGCGAAAATCGCGATTTTGCCGAAAAACGTCGAATGTTGTGATGGTTTGCGCCCCGGGCCAGGCCACCCTTCGGGTCCAGCCATCCTGCGGGTCTGGCCACCACAAAGGGGCACCTTTGTGGCGGTTTTTGCTTTGACGGGCCGCGCCTGCGCCTTGGTATACCATGTACACCATTTCCGATCACATTCAGCATCGCCGCACAACCCAGAAAGGCCCCCATGGACACCACCTTCAGCCACATCAAAGCCGTGTTCTGCGATATCGACGGCACGCTGC
This sequence comes from uncultured bacterium, assembly GCA_905215205.1. GTDB lineage: Bacteria > Actinomycetota > Coriobacteriia > Coriobacteriales > Coriobacteriaceae > Collinsella. Next base: position 4,535 of record CAJMPK010000030.1, read on the forward strand.
TCACGAGTCAGCACACGGTGTCCCTGCGCACCGTGGCGGCGATCCGCGCCCTGCGCGAGCGCGGCGTGCTCTTTGGCCTGTGCACCGGGCGCGACGCCCACGCGACCGAGGCCATGTACGAGCTCTGGGGCATCGAAGGCCTGGTAGACGTGATGGTGGGCTGCGGTGGCGCCGAGGTCATCGACCGCGCGCACGACATCAACGAGCTGAGCTATCCGCTGCCGGGCGAGACCATCGCGCGCATCTGCAAGCACATGGCGGACCTTCCGGCAACACCCGTCTGCCCCCGAGACGGCGTGTTCTACGTGCCCGAGAGCAACGCGTGCGTCGAGCACCTGTCGCGCGTCGACGGCGTGCCCTACCAGGTGGTCGATTTTGCCGAGTTCTTGCGCGAGCCGCAGCCCAAGGTGATGTTTACCATGGCGCCCGAGGTGATGCCGCGGGTGATTGAGCGGGCGTCGACGTTTGCCGATGACACTGTTAAGGCGGCAGCTCTGCAAACCACGCAGCGGCTCTACGAGTTCATGGATCCGCGCGTGTCCAAGACGCGCGGCCTTGTGCGCGTGGCGGAGCTCAACGACATGGAGCTCCAGGACATCTGCGTGTTTGGCGATGCGGACAACGACACCTGCATGGTGGCCGACGCCGGCGTGGGCGTGGCCATGGCAAATGGCAGCGACGCCACCCGTGCCGCCGCCGACTTTGTAACCGCGAGCAACGACAAAGACGGCATCGCGATCTTTATCGAGGAGCATCTGCTATAGCGCCGGGGGGGGGAGAACCACCGCAAAGGGGGCAGGCTCCTTTGCGGTGGCCTCTGGCGATTTGGGCGAATTGATGCCTAAAATCTGCGCGAAAATTCAAATATGGTTGTCTGAACATTACGCTTGTAACTACCGATGAGTTAAAGATATTCCCATCAACTTGGTAGTCTATTCCTCCCGGTTAATGATCTACCGTTCACGGTCGATTTTCGACCGTTCAAAGGACGCATGCTCTTGAGCAAAATGTTGTGCAAATAAATAAAATGCTATTAAAAAAATGATAACTAGCTTAATTACCAGTAGAAATAGATATTTCATAGCGAATAAACGAAGGTAAATCCGAGCAAATGTCAAGAGAATTGAGAATTCGCTACAAAACTATCGGTATTTTTGCTTAGATGTTCAAACAATCGTTACAATATGAACTATAAGCGTGCGCAATTACAGATTACGCAGATACGTTTGATAGTGAAAGAGCAAGATCGCGGTCTCTTGGGGAGGAGACATCGATGACAGCAAATTCAGATAAATCCAAGCAGAACAATAAAGCGGCACATCGTGTACTAGCGGGTGTTTTGTGCGGAGCTTCCGTTTTGAGCCTGGTACTGTCGCTCGTCATGCCTCCGATCTCGCAGGCCATTGCCAACGATGCCCAGACAGTTTCTACCGCGGAAACTGTAATGGGGGGGGGTTCCTCAAGTGAGTCCGCTGCTGTAGGTAACACCAGCGAGGATGCCGAAAACCAGAATAGCGACGAGACCGATGGCGGCGAGTCTGGCTCTTCAAATAGTGTTGAGCAGGCTCAGAGTGCGAATGCGGCTTCAGCGGGAGCGACGGCCACCGTGAAGCCGGGAATTTACGTTCCCACGTCTATCGGTATCGGTACGAATATCAATGTCTCAACCCCTGATCCCGGCGTGGCCACCTACGTCGGCCGCGACATGTACATCGGTGGTAAGCCGAGCGATAAGCCGAGCGACGGCACTATCGATCTTGATGCGGACAACGCCCCCACCGGCTCATATGCCGCTGAGGCGGAGGGCCTTACCGTGGTCCGTGGCAAGCTTGCCATGAATCCACTCAAAGAGAGCTGGCCCTATAATAATAGTAGCGGCGCTGGTTTCCGCTTTGGCACCGTTGGTTTTGGTTCCCAGTTCCGTCCTGTCTACGGCAGCACCGTGCTTGCGGTCGCCGGAATCGACAGTGCGATCACCAAAATGAGCGTTGGTTACAACGGCAACTTGCCGGGGGCGACTACCGTTGGCGCTTGGAACAAAGGCGCTTGGGTCGGACAGCAGAGACCTTTTGAGGGCGCGACTCCTTCCGGCTTTGCCTACACCGCGCAAATCGCAGGCCCCATCACATACTGGCGCGATAGCGACTATAAACGCCAGTCTGTGGTGACAATGCAGGGTAATTGGTACGAGGGCTTGTCTGCTCTGGAAAGCACCCTGTTCAATAAAGCTGTTGATTTGACTAATGTCAACGGTAGCGATTATTCGAGCTATAACGGTACAAATGGATACCTCTCGAAGCTATCGAAACAGCTCGACTCGTTTGAAGATACCGGCGAGGTGGATGTCAACGGCTTTGCAGAGCCTAATAGCAACTACGTCATCAACAAGTACAATAACGACGGAACAAGCTATACACTCAAATTCGATGGTAGCGACGATGGTAGCGGCAAGTCTGTTTCCGGTGCGCTCGATACCGGAATCCCGAGCAATAAGATTCGCAACACCGAGCGACTCATCACCTTTACCGGCGATGGAACTTCTATGCAACAGGTCTTCACCATCGCCGGTTCCGAGCTCTCCAACTGGAAGGATGACGTCTACTACCGCGGCGTCGACTTTAAGTTCACCAATATCCCCGAAGGCGCATCCATTGTCGTGAACGTTACAGGTACTAATCCTGTCGAGTTCCACAACGGCTGGCGCTTCTGGTGGGGAGATACAGAAATATCTCGCGGTTACGAGAGTCAGTACGCCAAGAAAGACCTTGACGCGAAATACTCGCTGGCCTCCCAGTCCATCATGTGGAACTTCGTCGATACCACCAGCCTTACCATTCGAGGCGGCATCGCGGGAGAAAACCGCGCGGACTGGGGATACGGCGGCACAGCCACCGGTGCCAAGTGGACTGACGACGATCCTGCGGCGGCTATGATCGGATCGATTCTCGTTCCCAACGGAAGTTTCGACGACCATGTGACTACCAACGGCCGCGTTTATGTGGGCGTCGATTTCTCAATGAACAGCCCGAAGGTTGCCGCAGCATTTGGTGAGGGTAACTCGGCTTCCGTCATCGATATGGATCAGGAGCGTCACAACTTCCCGTGGTCTGGGTCGTATACGCCCGACGGCTCCGCCGTTGCGTGGAGCAAGGTCGATGCGGCGAACGGCAACACGTCGCTTCCTGGTTCCTCGTGGGCTATCTATGGTTCTGTCGAGAATGCTGTCGCGGGCAAGGACGCTATCGTGACGGTGACTGACGGTGGCGCAAATGATTACGCTTCGGGTGATGGCAAGCTTCAGTTCAACTATCTGAACCAGAAGGCCAATCCGAGTACGGAGATCTCGGATTCTAACCCGGCATTCACGTATTACATCAAAGAGGTGACGGCGCCGGAGGGTTACCAGGTTTCGGACAAGATTTACTACGCCACCATGAAAAATGCTGGTGAGACGGTCAACTATATTCAAGGTTACGTGGATACGGACGGAACGCGGCATCCGTTCGACTCTTCCAACACTACGGGTGCCATCCCTAACACCAAGATCACCGGTACGGTGTCTTGGGCCAAGGTGGCGGAGGACGACACAGAACACAAACTGCCTGGTTCTGAGTGGAAGCTCACCAAGAAAAAGGACGCCGATGGTACGGCCGACCAGTCCTGGACCGTGATCGACCAGGTGAGCGACCAGTCGACTTCGAGCGATACCACGTGGACAGACACCGACACCGCGCCTGGCAAGTTCACGCTCGAGGGCCTGCTGCCGGGCACGTATACGCTTGTTGAGACCCAGGCTCCGTTTGGCTACAACTTGAACAACACGAGTTACGAGTTCACGGTGTCCGATGAGGACGGCTCCATTAAGTGGACCGAGGACAAAAAGCCGGCTTTCGACGAGGGCGGCAACGCGTACATCTCCGATTCTCTCACCACCACGTCCGTGGAGATCCCGGTGATCAAGTCGGTTCGTAACATGGATTGGCCGAAGGACGGCGAAAACTATGTGCCGTTCGAGTTCAGCATCGAGGCTACGGGGGCAAATAAGGATAGCGCACCTAAGCTTGATCCGACGACTATTTCCGTCGCTCCCGTAGCGGGCTCCACCAAGGTCAACGACATCGTGGCATCCTTTGGCGGTATCTCGTTCTCCAAAAAGCACCTCGCCAAGATCGTCGATTCGAACCCGACTGGCGCCAAGACCTACACCTACACGGTGAAGGAGGTCGCGCCTACCACCGGTGCCATCGACAAGCTTCGCTACTCCAAGGCCGAGTACCAGGTGGCCGTCACGGTGAAGGCCGTCATGGATGAGACCACTGGCAAGTACTCCGGCCTCACCACCTCCACCACGGTCACGCAGGTGAAGGACGACATGGGCAACACCGTGAGTAACACCATCGGCAAGGACGCCGCGCCCAACGCCATTCCCGCCTCCACCTTCACCAACACCTACTCCACCTCTTTGCCCCTTTCTGGTATGTCGGGCGTCACTCTGACGTACCTTGCCGGCGCGGCGGTGCTTTGCGCTGCTGCGGCCTGGATGCACATTCGTCGCAAGGCGAATGCGAAGGGAGGCGAGCGTCGTGAATAAGAAAGTTTGCTCCTTCCCGATCTTGTTTGCGCTGCTTGCCCTCCTGATCGGCACCTGCGCGGTTGTGTTCCCCGCTTCCGCGCAGGCCGCGCCGACCTCGACCGGTTCCATTACGGTGAGCGGCACCGTGGCGCGCAGCTACGACGCCTACCAGATCTTTAGCGCCAACGTCGTCGACGGCGACAAGGACGCCAAGATCGCTACCGACCTCGCCTGGGCAAGCGACGCCGTGCGCGACGCCGCGCTGCCCGTGCTGCACAGCGCCGGTATGCCCAATTCCCAGACCACCGCGCAGGAAGCTGCCGAGTGGCTCAACACCGATTCCCACCTTACGAGCGCGCTGAGCGCACAGCTCGCTCGTTCCCTCCAGAGCTCTGGCGCCGAGCCCGTGGCCCTTAACGCGGGCACGGCGGCCGAGCTGCCCTGCGGCTACTGGCTCATCGTCGCCAAAGACGACGCCATCGCTCAGGGCGAGGTCGGCACCGCGCCGATTATGGCCCTGGTGGGCGGCAGCGCCGTCACCGTCAAGCCCAAGGCGGCGACCCCCAAGGTCGCTAAGCACGTGCTGGAGGACAGCACCGCCGCATGGCAGAAGGCCGCCGACGCCACGGTCGCCGACGACCTGTACTGGCGCCTCTCGGCCACAGTCCCGGCGGGTCTCACCGCCTACGACACCTATACGGTGCAGTTCGTCGACACCATGAGCGCGGGGCTCGACCCCTCCAAGGTCGCCGCGAGCATGCGCGTGTACGTGGCGGCGGGCGCGGACGGCGGCTTCGACGCCGTTTCGGCCGGAAAGGACGGCCGCGTCGGCACCGAGCCTGCGAAGGGCTGGACCGATATCACGGCCCAGTACAGGGTTTCGGTCGACGGCAAGACCTTCACCGTGCGCACCGGCGACCTCATCGCCGCGCTCGGCGGGGCCGACGCCTTCACCGCGGGCGCCCGCGTGGTCGCCGTGTACAACGCGCCGCTCAACAGCGCATGCAACCACGGCATCGCGAAGGGCAACCCCAACGAGGTCTACCTGCGCTACCCGCGCTCTCCCTTTGCCGATCAGTCCGGCGACGCCGGCTTCACCCACACGCCGAGCGACGACGCGTGCGCCTACACCTGGGATCTCGCGCTCACCAAGCGCGGCAGCGACGGCGACAAGCCGCTTGCCGGGGCGGTCCTGAGTATCGCCGATGACCGCGGTCGCACACTGGCGGCCGACGGCACGTGGGATGCGGAGGGCAAGGCCACCGTCACCACGGGCGAGGACGGCCGCGTGACCGTCTCGGGCGTGGACTCGGGCAAGCTGGAGGTCCGCGAGCTCAAGGCTCCCAAGGGCTACACCGCCTTTGAGGGCACGCGCTCCGTGACGGTCAAGGCCGAGGGCCTGGACGTCGACCAGGTGGCTGCCGCCAAGCCCAAGCTCACCATCACGGCCGAGTCGCCCCTGCGCGCCGACAGCGCGGACGGGTCGACGGGCAGCCTGGAGGCGTCGCTCATCAACACGCCCACCGGCACACCCCCTAGCATTACCACCGAAGGCTTTATGCCCTCGACTGGCGATATGGCAATGTGCGCCGCGGCCGCCGCAGCGGTCGCCGGAGCCGCGCTCATCGTGGCCGCGCTCCTGGTCAAGCGGGGAGGTGGCAGCCATAAAGAGTAGCTGGCAGCCCCACAGAGAGCGGGGCGAGACGTAGCGAAGTAGATGCTAAGACACAGACAGACAGATTTAGATCAAATGGAATTCGAGCAGAAAGCAGAGGAAAAGAAGATGAGCATGAGCAAGAACGTCGCACGCCTGGCAGTAACCGCCGGCCTCACAGCAGCGTTGAGCTTCGGCGGCGTGATGGCCCCGGTGACCATGGCGTTTGCTGATGGCACGCCGACGGTGGCCACGGACGGCAATGTAAAGATTGACGAGAAGACCTATAAGGACACAACCTTTAAGGGTATCCAGATTTTTAAGGCTAAGGTCACGCAGGATTATGATGGAAGTGCCTGGTCTGGCGATAAGACCCTTTCCGATATTGATTGGGCGTCGCCTGATGTTATGAGTGTTGTGACTAGTGCATTTGCTGGCGTCGCGGAGGCTCCTGCTGCGAATGCAGGCGCTCAGGCTTGGGCCAAGTACATTAAAGATAATGCCGGTAATAAAGTTGGCCAGACTGCCAAGGTTGACGCTGGCTCCACGTTGGATAAGATTGCTGCCGCACTTGAGGGTTCGACTCTAACCTGGACAAACCCAGGCGATTCCAGCAAGGGAGACTTTAAGGCTTTAAACACCGGCTATTGGCTCTTTGTGACTGCAAATGTTGGTTCGACCACATCTAGCGATTCGGCCAACGGCAATACCGACGCCTATACCTCGCCAATCTTCACTGTCGTCGGTGGTGAAGATGTAAAGGCAGAGCCCAAGAAGGACGTCCCCAACGTGACCAAGGCCGTCAAGGATGACGCAGCGGATGGCACGTTTGGTACATTCGAGAATCCCAGCAAGGCTGCTGACTCTCAGATGGGCGACTATGTCGACTATCTTCTTACCGGTACGGTTGCAAGCAACATCAACACCTACAGCACCTACAAGTACACCTTCACTGATGAGCTCCCCAAATCCATGACGCCGAAGTTTAAGGATGGTAGCACGACGCCAGACGTCACGGTCAAGATCGGTGATACCGAGGTCAAGACTGACTGCTACACCGCCAAGTACGTGAACGATAAGATAACTGTCGACTTCACCGATCTCAAGAGCTGCACGGATGAGAGTGGCAATTCTATTGTGTTGAACAGTGGCTCGAAGGTGACTGTCGAGTACAAGGCCAAGCTCGACTCCACCAAGATTTTCGAAAATGGCAAGATCAAAGATGAATTCAAAGGTTTGGTTGGTAAAGCCCAGAAAAATAAGGTTACGCTGACTTATTCCAACAATCCGCATGCCGAAGGTGTTGGCACCACGGTTGAGCATCCTGCCTATGATTACACCTACGGTATCGATGTCACCAAGGTCGGTTCTGATGATGAAACAAAGGGACTCAAGGGTGTTGAGTTTACGCTGCAAGAGCAGGGTGATACTAACAAGTTTATCATGGCAAATGGTGTCAAGACGACTGATGAAGCAAAGGCTAAGCTGACAACTGATGACTCCGGCAAGCTTAACGTTGTCGGTCTCGACGAGGGCACCTACGTCCTCACGGAGGTTACGCCCGCCCCTGGTTACAACAACTCCGCAGCAAACGGTGTGACCTTTACCATCAAGCGCGATCTTAACCAGAATGGCGATGACGTTACCCCTAGTGCGGATTCTGCAATCAATGCAGCAAATGGTGTCGTGAAGAACAATTCGGCTACCGCGTCTACCGGTAAGCTCAGCTTCATCATTGTCGACCAGCAGGGCTCCAGCCTTCCCCTCACCGGCCTCAACGGTGTGACCTTCACCTGGATCGCTGGTGGCGCGGTGCTGTGCATCGGCGTGGTGCACCTCATCCGCAGCCGTAAACAGGCTGAGGAGTCCGAGCAGGAGTAACGCTCGCTCACCCATCCCTTTGGCAGGTGGGATGTGATGGCCATGAGACTTGCGGGCACTTTTCTCGTCCATCCACGTTCTTGCTTTGCCATTCTCTTTTCGGGGCAGACTCCGCACTGGAGTCTGCCCCGTTTTTTGGGAGAACGCAGCCAGCCTCCATCGTCCGATGCGGGCACGTTCGTCATCGCGTTTCTTGACTCGTATGAGGTTCGGTTTAAGGTCCGTAGGCGCACGCGCGGTGCGGACGGTAGAAGGCATTTGCGCCGCAACAAGCGCAAATAAGAATGCCCGGGGGTCGGATCCCGGGCATTTAACAAAACCAGAAAACTAGGCCGCCCGCGCTCCCAAACATTTACGCGGGGTGCGTCGTTTTCTATTGATATTGTATCCCGAATCGCCCCGCCGATCCGGGACATTTTGAAAACGCAAATGCGGGCTTACGCACGCCCTTGATTATCGACTTTATCCGAACACCTCCCACATTCATCCGCACATGTACG
>CAJMPK010000031.1 GCA_905215205.1 uncultured bacterium
GAACCCGCGAGTGTCAGCTTGGGAAGCTGATGCCTTACCACTTGGCGATGCCCGCTTGTGTGTTGGCTAGTATAACGCGGTTGTCTTGTTCGATACAAGGGTGGTGATGCTTGTTTTAGCTGTGGAGATTCGTTTGAAAATCGCGTCAATTGTGGAGACGAGGACCTTTGATTTCCTGTTCTCCCCATCTTCTACCTGCACTTTTGCTTGATTGTTGTATTTGAGCTCAATTTGTCAGGAATTGGGCAAGCTTTTGGTCAGGCTCCGGTACTTACCCGCATGAACCTCGGGGGTAGCCTCATCCTACGCGTCGCAGCCTCCCCGTGCGGCGCACGAGGGATAAGGAGCAGCCATGTCCAACGCACCCACGCACTCTGTCCGCAGCGCAATCGCAACAGGTCCGCTGCTCCTGCTCCTCTTCCTGCTTTTCGGCTGCCTGGCACCGGGAGCCGCATTTGCCGTCGATGGCTACGACCAGCTCGGCTTCCGCACTATTAGCGATGATTGTGGACCCTTCTTCATCGGCAAGTATGAAGCTCAAGACACCTCGATTGCCTACTGCATGAACCAGGAGCGCCCCGGCCCCACCAAACCGGGCGGCCCATGGCTCAACTTTGATCAAGGCTGGGTGTGGCTCGACGACGAGTTCGCGGCAATCGTTTGTCACGGATATCCAACCACCACGTCGTTTGGCGGTTACCATCTTTCACCCGATCGCGCCCGCGCCGCCACCCAGCTTGCCGTATGGATGCTCAACGGCACTACCCATGTCGACGGCACCTACTCCTACACGACCGCTCAGGGTAAAACCAAGAGCGGACACTTTACCGCCGACAATGAAGTCGTGGCGGCTGCGCGGTGGCTCCACGACAGCGCAAAATCAGGAAGCATCAAAGCCGCTCCGCACCGCGCGCGACGCTATCTAGGGGCCGTATCGGGCGGCAGCAAACGTCAAGACATGCTCTATGTACTGCCGGCGGTCTCTGTTTCCTTCCAAAAGCAGTCTGCTAACACCGTTATTACCAGCGGAAACAATACCTATCAGTTTACCGGGGCAACATTCGATATTTTTGAGAGCGCCAGCGGCGCGCGTGTTGGTACCATCCAGATGGACGGCAACGGTCGAGTGCAGGCAACACTCCTACCCAACACGGCGTACTACCTGATTGAAACGAAGGCGCCGGCCGGCTATGTCCCCCGTCGTGATCGCATCGCCTTTACCACGGGGAATGACGGCGGGCGGGTCGCCATTGATGAACAGCCCGGCACCATCAACCTGCGTATCGTAAAACTCGATGCCGCGACGAATGCCGACCCCCAGGTGGTATCTTCACTCGCAGGAGCAGAGTTCACGTGCGTATCACAATCAACCCCTGGATGGGCGCAAATCCTCACGACCGACGAAAGCGGTCGGGCCACTCTCGCCGATGTCCCCTTAGGAACCTTTACCATCTACGAATCAAAAGCCCCCGAGGGCTACCTGCCATCCAACGACAGCTGGACCTATACCGTTGGAGCCGACCAGCTCGGCGATTCAGGCGTGGTCGAGATCGAATCCCGCATTTCCGATATCCCCATTGCGTTTGACCTTGAGATTTCCAAATTCAAGGATTACGGCAATAGCGACCAATCCGGCCTGGAGCAGCCGGCGGGTGGTGTTGTCTTTGAGGTTGTCAGCAACAGCTCTCAGCAGGTTGTTGGCACACTGACCACAAACATCTATGGCTTTGCCTCCACCAAAGATCAGCCCGAAGCATGGTTCGGCACAGGCAAGCGACCCGCCGGCGTCCACGGAGCCGTCCCATACGACCGTGCCGGCTACACGATTCGCGAGGTTCCGGAAACCGTCCCCGAGGGTTTTAAACGTGCAGGGGAATGGACCGTCGGGGCCAATCAGATTTCCGACGGCGCCGAGCTTCAATATATCGTGGACAACCACGCTCTGTCGACGCATCTCCAGATTGTAAAACGCGATGCCCAAACAGGCGCTTCTGTTCCCCTAGCCGGATTCACCTTCCAACTCCTCGACAGCAATCACGAACCTGTCTCACAAACTTGCTGGTATCCAGCACATAACGTAATGGACACCTTTACGACTGACGCGACCGGCACCGTCACACTGCCCGAATCGCTCGTGCCGGGCACCTATTATGTACGCGAAACCTCGGCCAAAGAGCCCTATCTTGTCGGCGAAGAGATCGAGGTAAACATACCCGCCGACATGAACCTAACGCCCGTTGCAATAGCCTCGTATTATGACCACGCCGCGACCGGAAACATCAGGATCGTTAAAACCGATACCGTAGACGGCAGCAGCCTCGCGGGCGCCGTCTTTGAGATCCGTGCCTCGGGTGATATCGCGCGCCCCGACGGTAGCATTGACGCGCTCGACGGTGAGACTGTCGCCACCGTCACGACGGATGAAACTGGAGAAGCACGCGCGGACAACCTCCCACTGGGATCTGGCACCGCACGCTACGAGGTTGTCGAGACTCAAGCGCCGGCAGGCTTCTTGCTCGATCGGACAACCCATATTGTCGACCTTACTTATGCCGACCAGAAAACACCCGTTGTAGAAGCACGGCTTAACGTATCCGACGATTACACCAAGGTTGATATCTCCAAGGTCGATGCAAGCGGTGAGCAGGAAGTGGAAGGCGCACAGCTCACCTTATATGGTCCCGATAAAACCGAAATAGACTCCTGGACCTCATCCTACAAGCCACACCGCGTCGAACATCTTGCACCCGGCACCTACTCGTTGCGCGAAATGATGTCTCCGCGGACCTATGACCTTGCCGAGGAGATAACGTTTGAAATAAAGGATACGGGAGAAGTCCAATCCGTCGCGATGAAGGATGCGCCCATCGAGATCAAGGGGCAGGTCGACAAGCGTCAGGAACTTGTCCAACCTATCGCAAAGGGTCTGTTGGCTAACGGCGATGGTAAAAACCGCGCCACGACGCAAACCAATAGTGATGGGCTTTTCTCCTATACCATCGATGCTCGAAACGATTCCGCTACTTGGGTTGATGAGTTTACGATTACCGATGATCTTGAGTGCACCAAAGACGGCACAGCGAGATTCATCTCAATCGAAACCCCCGTCGCCATCGGCGACCTCAACGGTCTGTGCAACGTATGGTATCGCACGACGCCGTTGGACTCGACAGACGTCGGTGAGCCGGCAAACGCGACACTTGACGATGGGCACGAAAATCCTTGGCTTGAGTCCGACGAAGTAAAAGAGAGCCTGGGTGAGGACTGTCGCCTCGTCGATTACGACGGTTGGCACCTCTGGAAGGCGGATATCTCGACCACGGAATCCACCACACTCGAGGCGAAAGAACTCGACCTTGCATCCAATACCGTCGTAACGGGCATTCGAATTGAATACGGTGCGGTAGCCGCCGACTTTACGACTCGAAGCGATGCGGATTCTTGGACCCGCGATGATCTCAAAGATGAGCACGACGACCTTGACGATGCCAAAGCAATCCTTGGCACAGACGCTCGGGGCGCAATCGTGCACATGCAGGCGAGGTCGGCTTATACGCCCCAAACCGCACTCACCAACAGCGCACGCGTCGATCTTTGCCGCAACGGCGGCGGCGATAAACTTGAGTCACATGACGAGGACCGTGTCATTCAACGCTGTACCCTACCGCAGGACCTACCGGCAACAGGATCAGTTCCCATCGCCGCTTGCATCACCGCGCTCCTGACCTCGGGTGCCGCAGCCCTATGGTTCGCTCGCCTTAGGTCGATCCCAAAGAAGCGCTAGCGCGATGAAAAAGCGGGCGAGCCAGTCCCCTGGCTCGCCCGCTTTCAATCATTTAAATCGCCGTATCTACTCTGCAGACGAAGATCCACCATCAACGATTGCCTGCTCGGACTCAGGAATCCCATCGGCACCCGTACTCTGTTCTTGCTCCACCTCTTCGCTGATTGCGGAGGCGGGGGTCGAGCCCTTTGCACCCACGATGTAGGCAGCCCCAAATCCTAACGCAATGGCAATCAAGGTCAAAATCACGTAGACAGGCCAATGGCGCTTAATATACGAAAACACGTTGACTCCTTAGAGCTCCGTCTACGAACGGCGGATAACCTCGGTCACGACCTCGGATACCGTGGCAATGTTCGTCGGGTTGACATTGTGGGGCAGGTCGTCCTCGGTACGAGCGCAAGCCAGACGCGTGCCGTCCACGCCGGCGATGGTGAGGGCTCGGCGGCTCGCCTCGAGCGCGGCATAGGCATCGGTCTTGGCATAGGGCATCTCGAGCGCGCCACAATCGACATGGAACGACTTGCACACCTTGCTGACCAGGTTCATGATGCGGCGATCGCCCTTGAGCAGCTGCTGTTCGCCCTCGACCGTCACCACCGAAAGCCTACCGGCGCCGACGGATTCAAGATTGATGAAGAATACGCCGCGGAGCTTGTCGCGATGCGAAGCCAAGAAGGCCTTCATACCGGCGCCATCACAATCCGAGGCGCCCGTTGCCACAAACCAGATATCGTGACCGAGCAGCTCATCATCGCCCATAGAGGCGACAGCCGAGAGCATATCTTCGGAAGAAGCGCCGTCGGAAGACGTAGCGCCGCCCTTCCAGCCATCGTTATCGTCCTCGAAATTATCCCACGAACCGATGCCGCGACCGGACTTCTTGGCATCGTAATCGTCTTCGACGCCCAACCAGTCACTCATGCTGTCCTGCTCGTTTTTCTTTTTACGACCGAACAGGCCACCCAGGCCGCGCTTGCGAGACTTGGGTGCCGCCGGGGCGGGAGCCGAAATGGTCTCGATCGGCTGCGCGCCCGACGCAACGGACATAGGAGGTGCAACGGGTGCCGATGTGGGTTCGGGACCCTGGGCAGTAGCAAAGGGGTCGTTGACCTGGGCAGAGGGATCGGGAAGGTCGAACAGCGACGTGCGAGACGCAACGTTTGCCTGCTTCATAGACGGCAGCGACGGATCGGGGACCGAAGCCAGAGGAGACGAGGAAGGTGCGGGCGACGGTGCCGACGCCGGATCGGGAACATTCATCTGCGGACGCGGCGATGCTTGGGAGGAAATCTGGGCCATAAGGGAATCGACCGTTTCGTCCTGGGTGGGAGCGACATTGGCAACCGTGGCACCGGAACCACTCGGGGTCGGCATGGTGAAAATCTGCGTGGAGTAAGGCCTCGACTCATCCGTCTCGGGAGTCTCGGAAACCGCAGGCACTTCCTCCTGCTCGGCCTCGGTCGACTCATCTTGCTCGGCTGCCGCGTATTGCTCTTCGTCAGAGTTGGCCTCGACGGACTCGTCCTCGGCGGCATCCTGAATTTCGGCAGCATCAATGGGCTCGTCATCGTCTGCCGCGTCGTCCTGCTCATCGGAAGCAGGAAGGGGCTCGGCAATCGCGGTGCCTTGCTTTTCAAACGTTATCGTGGAATCGAACTTCGCAGCATCAAACGACATAGTGCTATCGACGTGCTGCTGGGCCTCGAAAGACGTTGTTGCCTCAACAACGTCCGCGGACGTCGGTTGCTGGGACTCAAAGGACGTTGTAGCTTCGGCGGCGTCGACGGGCACGGACTGCATAGCCTCGTTCTGCTCGAACTCTTGCGCCGCGAGCTCACGTGCCGCCTCGGCTGCCTGCTGCTGAGCGATAGCCTCCTGCTCGGCAGCCTCGCGTGCGGCAGCGCGCTTCTCCTCGAAATCGTCGACAAATTTCTTGCCCTTTGCAAGCGCACCCTTAAAGAAGTTGGAAGCGCTGGCGCCAATCGACGAGAACGCCGATGCAATGTCGGCATGGGGCGTTGCCGCGGGAATCTCGGCAGAGAAATCAGTATCGCTCTCGTAAGACACGCGCCTCGGCTGTTCAACGTAATCGTCGTCAGACTCGTCCGCAACGTCTTGCGCCGGCGCGGCGGGAGCCAAAATGTCCAGTCCTGCCGCGGGATCGATCGCAGACACCGCCTCGGGCTCGGCAACGGCAGCGGTAACCGCGGCAGACTCATCATCCGCAGTGACAACGGGCGCAGGCTCGGGCTCAAACGTCGGCTCCTCGCCCTCCTCGTAATCGAGCGTGCAGGACTCGGGAAGCATTCCGAGCGCACGGATGGCATCCGAACCAAAGCGGATGTTGCCGGCGGCGTTGCGATAGAGCTTGGGCTCGGGCTCGGCCGCGGCAGGCTCCTCCGCCGGCTCGGCAGCGGGAACCTCGTCATTGAACTCTTCGGCCTGGACAGCCTGATTCTGGTCCTCGGGCACGATGGCGCCAATCAGCGTCTCGTCGGCAGACGCACCCTCAAAGCCCTCGATCTGCTCGTCGAAAGCCTCGCCCTGTTCGGGCTCGGTTTGAGCGTCGGGAGCAATCGGCTGACCGAACTCGTCCTCGGCGTAGGTAGGCTCTTCGTACTCGATGGTGTTGCCGTAGTCGTTTTGCTGCTGGGCCGCGGCATACTCCGCCGCCGCGCGCGCCATTTCCTCGGCACGACGTTTCTGCTCCCCAAAATAGGTATCGAACGGAACATCGTCGGGAAACTCGTTCTCGCCCTGGAAGGGAGCAACGTTGTCCATAACGCCGAGCATAGCGGCGACAGAAGACTTGTTGCACACCGCGCCGGACGTATAGGGAAGAATGTGGCGGTTAGAGATGATGTTTGCCGCGTTGGCAAGTGCGACGAGGGAAGCGAGGATCGCGACAATCCACAGCAGAACCTTGAGCGCGCCGGGGAGCGGCAGGATACGCAGGATGGCAACGGCAGCAGGGGCAACCGTGGCAACGGGCAACAGCTTGGCGATGAGCGCACGATACGAAGCATAGGGCTCGCGGGCGAGCAGCTCAGCACGGGGAGAGTCGTAGTGTGCGACAACGACCACCGGGCGGTTGCGCGGAGACGCGAGCGGGCCCGAGGCCTTGTGGTAGGCGATGACATTTTGGCTCACGCCCGTCTTGCCCAGGCGCGAAACCACGGGGTGGCCCGTGCGCTCGAGCACGTAAAGAACGGCGCCGACAATGGCCAGCAAGGTGCCGACCAAGCCGATACCGCCGCCGATGCCCATCAGCAGGGCGCCGGCAAACGCAAGAATACCGGTAACGGCAAATGCCAATCTACTGGGCGCCGGGGCATTGAACTCCTGAACCTCGGGGTCAAAGCCGTGGTTGCGGAAGATCTGAGCGATATCCTCGGCAGCCAAGCGCTCTTCTTCGCTGCATGCCGGCGTAATGCCGGTGTTCTGCAGCAGGTGGTTAATATAGTTCTGGGTGTTCGCCATGTGCGCTCCACATCCATAATCCGACAAATAGGCCCAATGCATGCACATTAGAACCGTATATAGTCGAAAGTATACCCCGAGCGAGCGCAAACGACCGAATTCGGGCCATCTTAACGCCTCGAGCGGACAAGGATATAGCCTAATCTCCATATCGGACTAAAATCATGGCAGCAAATCACCTTCTCATGCGAGGACTCTATGACGGCAAGCGACGCGACCGCGACAATTAAAAAGGGAAGTTCGGAGCCCAGTTTCGATAAAACGGCTCAGCGCATCCTCAACCTTTTCTTTGTGCTCAACAGCTCCCCCGAACCGCTGACGACCGAGCAGATTGTCTTGGATTCTGACCTGGGATATGGCTCGGGCAACATCGACTCGGATAAGCGCAAGTTTCGGCGCGATCGTGACAAACTGCTCGAGCGTGGCATCTTAATCAAGGAGGTTCGCCCCGCCGGTGCGCAGGAGACCGAGGAAAGCTCGTGGACAATCGACCGCGAGCACACGTTTGCTGCAGGCGGCCTCATCACCGCAGACGACGCCGATATCCTGCTCAACGCCATCGACCAGACGCTAGCGGCCGGCTCTTCCACCTTTGCCGCGCCGCTTGCCGATATTCGCTCCAAAATTGCCTACCTCACCGGTGGGACGACGGTGGACGAAACACCGATTCGCCGCTCTCCCGCCGTCGATGCGGTATGGAGCGCCTTTGCCGAGCGATGCGCGCTGCGATTTTTATATCAGAACGGACGCGGCGAGCAGAAAGAACGTACCGTCTGTGTCTACGGCATGTTCGAACGCGAGGGCGTGGCGTACTTCTGCGGCCTCGACAATGTCACCGACGACATCAGGACATTCCGCTGCGACCGTATCGTTCGCGCTTGGCGTCTTTCGAAGGCCTACGCCATCCCTGCGGACTTCAATCTCAACGGCTATCTGTTCTTTGAATTCGATTTCGCCGACCGACCGCCCGTTGCAGCCACGTTCTCGTTCGCCCCTCAGACGCAGATCGATATGATCAACGGCCTCACGCGCGGGCGAGGTGAGCTCGCACACACCGATGCGGGATGGATCTGGACCGTTGACGTGCGCGACCTTGAAGCCGCCGCCTCATTTTGCATGGCCCACGCCATGGACGGCATGAGGCCCATGGCCCCCAAATCGCTCAAGCAGGCGTGGAACCACCTCATTGAAAGGACGGTGCACGAGCATGCCCGTGCGTAAACTCACCAGCGAGCAGAGACTCTCGCGCGCCATCGACATCATGGAGGCCCTCTACGCCGCCGGCGAGAGCGGCATGACACGAACCGAGATTTGCAGCCGCTTTGACATCACGGGAGTATCGCTCGACGAGATTCTCGAGATCGTCTCGACGCTCGCGGACCGAGAATCGGGTGCGCGCATCATCTGCGAATGCCGCGGCGAGCGTGTGGTCCTCACCGGTGACGCCGGACGTGTGCTACCGCTGCGCCTGAGTGCCGCCGAGGGCGCTGTGCTCAACCATGAACTTGAATCGTTGGGGATCGAGCCGCAGACGGCAGCTCGGATTCGACATGCCCTTCTGCCCGAAGAGCTCGGCTATAACCAGCGCGTCTTTGACACCGTCAACCACGGGTCGCACTGGCAGCAGCTGAGCTGCGCCATTCAGGACGGTGTTCGCTGCCGCATCTCGTATCGCTCGATGGACGATGCGCGGCCACGCGAGCGTCTGGTCGACCCCTTGCGCATTACGGTAAACGGCGACCAAACATACCTGATTGCCTGGGACATCGCGGTCGATGAGCAGCGCACCTATCGCATGGATAAAATCGAGGGACTCACCTTGACGGAAGACTCCGTCGTGCCTCACGCACCGGGCGTCGCATCCCTCCACGATTCCCTTGCCCGGACGCAGCGTAGCGCAAAGCTCTTGATGCCATTCGATATGGCGGAGCATCTGGACTGGGCCGGCATCACCCTAATCGAGCGCAGCGGGGCAGACATGGCAACGGTAACCGTGCATTACGGCTCCGAGCGTTGGCTACTGAGCCAGATAATCGCAGCGGGCGGAGCCATCCGCATCTTGGATGACCCCGCCCTGTCAAAGCGTCTGTGCGATATGGCAAAAACCCTCGTCTGTCCGCTTTAGCGCCACCGCTCGTGACGTGCGCGCCACAGTTGCAGATAGTGACCGATCTGCGCCGATTCGATGCGCTGGTAGGAGCTCGTGGGCAGCGACGTTAAGAACTTCTTTCCGTAGCCCTTCGTCACCAGGCGCGGGTCGGCCAGAATCAGCACGCCGCAATCGGTCGACGAGCGGATAAGGCGGCCGGCCGCCTGCTTGACCTCGAGCACCGCCTCGGGCAGCGAATAGCGCGCCCAAGCGCGGTCTTCGCGCAGGTTGCGCTCGCACGAGAGCGGGTCCGTGGGGCTCGAGAACGGCAGCTTGGGAATGATGACGCAGCGCAGCGTCTCGCCGCTGGCGTCAAACCCCTCCCAGAAGGCCTTAAGCGCAAAAAGCGACGAGGTCGGCTCGTTGATAAACCGGTCGCGCAGGCGACGAGGAGATGAGTTGCGCTGCTGGCAGTTGAGCTCCAGACCCGCACGGGCCATCTTGGGCTCAACGCGGGCGTACAGGTCTTCCATGTCGCGCCGATTGGTGAACAGCGTGAGCACCGATCCGCCCATGGCAAGATGGGCGTCGACCAGCACGCGCTCGAGCGCCGTAAGATAGCTCTCGCGATCGCGCGGATCGGGGATATCGCCCGCAACGACTACGGCCATGTTCGAATCGAAGTCGTAGCTCGAGTCCAAGTGCAGCGATGAGGATGTTGAAGCACCGATGCGATCGAGGCCGACCGCGTGGTTAAAGTGTTCAAAGCTTTTGGACACCGTCATGGTCGCCGAGGCAAAGATAGCCGTGTGAACCTCGGGCAGCCACTCGGTTGCCAAGGCCTCGCCAATGTCGATGCGCTCTGCGGTCATTGACTCTCCGCCGGCACGCAACCTGCGATTGACCTGCAGCGAATACACGTAGTGTTCATCGGTGCCATCAATGATGAGTTTGAGGTTCTCGTCCAGCTCGTGCAGGCGGCGCGAGATATCACCCAGGTCGACAACAACCTCGGGCTTGTCGGCGGCGACGGCTTGCACCAGCGCGTCGACGCTCTTGTCAGCCTGTTCCAATGCGTCGATGGCAGCGTAGGCCGACTGTAAGAAATCATGCCAGTCGTCAGATTCGCGCAGCTCGGGGCCAATCCATAGATTGGCATTGTCATAACCCCCACGGGCACGGCGGCCGAGCTCGCGAACGCCATCGAACACGTCGGCGATTGCCATGCTCGCGCGCGCAACCGTCGACGTTGCCTTGGCAGTAAGGCCCAGATAGAGCGTAGAGCCCTCGGAGGTTGTCAAATCACGGGAGACCTGGCTTAGCGCGCCGGTGCTCGAGCCACCCAGGCGCTCAAACAGAACGCGTGATTCGTCCGCCGACACCACGCGCGCCCACTGACGGCGCGCCTCGCGCTCGATGGAATGGGCCTCGTCGATTACCCAATGACGAATCGGAGGCAAAATCCTGCCCTCGGCCGCGACATTGCGGAACAGCAGGGAATGGTTGGTGACCACCACATCGGCATGCGCCGCTCGACGGCGAGCGCCGTGGACCAAACATTTATCAGGGAAAAACGGGCAGAGGCGACGAGCACACTCGCGCGAGGCCGTCGTAAAGTCGGGGCGGTTGACGCTGCGCCACCGAATGCCGAGCGAGTCGAGGTCGCCATCGGCTGATTGGCAGACGTACGCCATAATGACCGCGACCGCCGTGAGCGTGTCCGCCGGATCGCGCTTGGTGGTAATCTCGACCTGGCCGCGGCTCATGCGCTCAAGCTTGCGCAGGCACGGATAGTGGTCATACCCCTTGAGAGCGCAAAATGACAGGCCACCGTCCAGTTGCTCGGCAAGTTTTGGCAGCTCATGGTACATGAGCTGGTCGGCAAGATTGTTCGATTTGGTCGCAATACCAACCGTGATGTTGTTACGGCGTGCTGCCTCGGCAAAAGGCACCAGATAGGCCATCGATTTGCCGACGCCCGTGCCCGCCTCAATTACGCGATGTGTGCCCGTGACCAGCGCATCGCGGACCTCGAGCGCCATCGCGATCTGCTCATCACGCGGCTCGTAGGTGGGATACATGCGATTGACCAGGCCACCTGGCGCATAGTCTGCCTCAATCTCCTCACGACTCGGCATCTTGAGGACCGGCAGCTCATCGGCGTCCACCCGATCGTCGGCGCGATCGGCCTTGAGAACGTCAGCACGAGCGGCGCTGAGAGAGAAGATAGAGCCAGGGTTCTGCCCTGCCAAGAATGAGAAGATAGGACGATAGGACCAAGGCACGTCCGGATGCATGTCGGCTAGGCGCGCCATGAGGCCCTGGGGCAAGTCGGTGAGTGCCACGAGTAACACGCGCCATACGCCACACAGGGCGTCGACGTCGGCATTGGCACGGTGTGATACCGAGTCACAGCCAAATAGATCGGCCATAAAAGACAGTTTGTGCGAGGCCAGGCGCGGAAGCGCGATGCGCGACAGCGCCAGCGAATCGATCCAAATATCGCTCACGTTGACGCCGCCTTTGACCGACTCGATAAACGAGCGGTCGAACGTGGCGTTATGTGCGATCACCGGGCAACCGCCGACAAAATCGGCGAGAGCGGCGACGGCCTCAACGGCCGACGGGGCATCTGCCACATCGGCATTTGTAATGCTCGTGAGCTCGGTAATCTCGGCGGGAATCAGCTGTTTGGGATGCACGAAGGTATCGAAGCGGTCGATGACCTCGCGGCCCGAAAGACGGGCCGCCGAGATCTCGATCAGCTCATTGTCCTGCACCGAAAGACCCGTGGTCTCGGTATCGAGGACGATCACATCTTCCTCGATAAGGCCGAAGGACTGCGTTTTGGCGCGTTCGGCAAGCGTGGCATAGGAGTCGATGACAAACTGCGGCGTTCCTGACGAAACCGCGTCCTCGATTAGCATGCAATGCCCGCTCGACGAAGGCCCATACGGATCAG
>CAJMPK010000032.1 GCA_905215205.1 uncultured bacterium
CGCTCGGCGTTGAGACCGTTCTCGCAGTAGATGCAGTCGAACGTGCAGATCTTGCCACTCGCCGGCATCATGTTGACACCGAGCGAAAGGCCCAGGCGACGGCTGCGGACGGGCCCAAAGATGGGGCTGGCATTTAAAAACGTAGACATAGGCATATGCTCCTTGGGACAGTTGAACTTAAGCATAGCATCGGCCTTCAAGTGAGTTGCGGGTTTGGGCGCTGTTGTTTAGGCAGAAACCTTGCAATCGGGTGAGTTTTCGAAACCCTATCATGAAAGGGTGCGAGTCGGGTACAGTAAGCGCATTCATGTACGCACAAAATGACGCATCTGACCAAGCCGCACCCCGGCACGGCCTGGTGGCGTTGACGATGGGAACACAGTATGGATTTTACGGTCGAGAATGCGGGCACCACGATTGCCTGCCGCGAGTATGCCGGCCCGGGTGTATCGTCCGATACACCCGCCTTGGTGTGCGTGCACGGTGCGTGCGTCGACAGTGTCTTTTTTGACGGTATCGCCCGCGAGCTCGCCTGCGACTATCGCGTCATTGCCTACGACCGCCGCGGTTGCGGCGAGAGCGGCGACGCTGCGGACGGACGCTACGACCTCGCCGCCCAGGCCGCCGACCTGCAGGCCGTTATCGAGCATATTGGCGCTCCGGCAAACGTGCTCGCGCACAGTGCCGGTACGTTGGTGACCCTGGAGCTTCTCCGTGCAAACCCCGCCATAATTTCGCGTGCGATCCTGCATGAACCCGCCGTGACAAACGAGGGTGCCGGTCTGGGCGCGGCCCCGGTTTTGCTCGAGATGATCGCCGCGGGAAAGGTCTCCAGGGCATTACGGGCCTTCCTGGGCGCCATCGGCGATTCGGACCCTGAGGCTCCCAAGACAACCGAGGCAGAAGCCAAGCATGCCCTGCGCAACGGCCGTAGTTTCATGGCAAACGAATACGGGATTACTATGACCTGTGTTCCCGATTGGGATAGCGTTCGCGCGTCAAAAACGGTGGCCGCCGTGTTTCTGGGTGAGCTCTCGGTTGGCACGCCCCGCGAGGCGGGCACGAGGGTGGCGGCTGAGCTTTTGGACTGTCCGCTCGTAACGGTTCCCGGTGCGCACAACGGCCTGCGCGATCGCCCGGCAGCGGCTGCCCGGGCTGTCCGTGGCATCCTGGGGCTCTAGCAGCCGCAATAGCCAAAGCGGGCTTCACCCGCAGACGTTTCGGCCGTGTTAACAAATGTGCTCAAAACCTCACGTCTACGGCTTCAATCGCGCCGTCTGCCAACTCATAAAAATGTAACAGCATTCACGTGCTTACCTGCATCGACAAGGTGTTACCCTTGTAACATTTGGAACCCACCGCTACCATGCGAAGCTATCGAAAGGGCCCCATATGCTCAATAATCACGAGGTCAATCTAACCGACGAGGAGGCTGCCGCCGAGGTCGCCCGCGTCGCGAAGACCTACCCCGTGGTGCGTTTGCTGTCGGCCGATCAGATTAAGAGCGAGCCTAACTGCCTGCTCGCCGGCAATCGGTGCCCTTGTCTGCGTCAGTCAAGTCTTGAGGCCTTGGCAGGTTCCGATGATGTATCGGAGCAGCTGCTCAACGATGGTGTTGAGTACCGCGCTCGCCTACGCCCTCTGAAGGTCGAGGGCGAG
This sequence comes from uncultured bacterium, assembly GCA_905215205.1. GTDB lineage: Bacteria > Actinomycetota > Coriobacteriia > Coriobacteriales > Coriobacteriaceae > Collinsella. The sequence continues at coordinate 1,660 of CAJMPK010000032.1, forward strand.
CCTCACGTCTTGCTGATGGTACGTCCGATCGATGAGCAAGAGGCCGCAGAAGAGGACCTTGTCTACACCGACGTGCTGACGAGTGTGCGCAATCGCCGATATTACGAGGAAAAGCTTCGTAGCGCCCGCATGAAGGCCGGCGTGGCGGTGATCGACCTTGATGATTTTAGGGTCTTCAACGATACGTGTGGCCGTCATGCCGGCGACCTTGCGCTCGGTGCTGTGGCGACAGCCATACGCAGCGGAATTCGTTCGACTGACGAGCTCGTACGCTATGGCTGCGACAAGTTTGTGGTTGTCATGCCCAATATTCCCTCCGATGACTTCACCCGTCGCCTGCATCAGGTGTCCGATGCCGTTCATGCCACGATTGTTCCGGGCCATGAGTACGTGAGCTTGACGGCATGTGTTGGTGGCGTTCGCATTCATGGCGAGACGGTCGATGAGGGCGTTGGCCGCGCTGTCCAGTTATTGAGCCGCGCTAAGGCAAAAGCCGGTACGGTCGTGACCGATGCCGATTCCATCGAAGCCTTCCAAAGCGAAAAGCCTTTGGTGCTTATTGTCGATGACTCCGAAATGAACCGAGCCATTCTCAACGAGATGCTCAAGGACGAGTATTGCATCCTCGAGGCCGATAACGGTCGTACGGCGCTCGACATGGTCGACCGCTATGGCGATGAGTTGTCGCTCGTACTGCTGGATATTGTCATGCCGGGTATAAGCGGCTTTGAGGTGCTGGCCGATCTGTCGCGCCGATCGGGTATCGACAATCTGCCTTTCATCATGATTTCGAGCGAAGACTCCGATGATATGGTTCTGCGCGCGTACGAGCTGGGCGCCTCGGACTATATCAACCGCCCGTTTGACTCCCGTGTCGTGCGCCGCCGTGTAAGCAACACCATCCGCCTATACGCCAAACAGCGCCGCCTGACGAGCCTGCTGTCCCAGCAGTACAACGAGCGCGTCAAGAACAGTCGCATGCTCATCGACATCATGGCTGGCGTCATGGAGCTTCGCAATGGCGAGAGCGGCAGGCACGTTACGAACATCGAAAAGCTGACCGAGCTGCTGCTTGGCTGTCTGGTCCAGCGTAGTGGCACGATCTCCCTCGATAATGAGGAACGCTCTACGATTGCCCTGGCTTCGGCGCTGCACGATATCGGCAAGATGTCGATTGACGATGCAATTCTCAACAAACCCGGGCGCCTTACGCCCGAGGAGTTCGAGATTATGAAGACGCATACCACGATCGGCGCCGACATGTTGCTTGAGCTGGGCCGCCATCACGTCGGCAATGCGCTTATGGAATATGCGTACCAGATTGCGCGTTGGCATCACGAGCGTTGGGACGGCAAGGGCTATCCCGATGGCCTTAAGGGCGACGAGATTCCCATTGCCGCGCAGGTGGTCTCGGTGGCCGACGTGTATGATGCGCTGACGAGCGTGCGCGTGTACAAGGACGCTATCCCGCACAAGGAGGCGATCCAGATGATCCTGGACGGTAAGTGCGGCACCTTTAACCCGCTGCTGCTCGATTGCCTACTCGAGGTGCAAGACCAAATTGCCGAGACGTTGGCACGCCCCGCTGACGTCGTCGCGTTTCCCACGATTTAGTTTGACCAAAGGAGTTTTAATCCATGATTTCCATGCGTGAGGCGTATGAGAAGATCGGCGCTAATTATGATGACGCGTGCGCTCGGCTGATGGGCGGGGAAATGCTTGCCCGTTTTGCCCTCAAGTTTTTGGATGACGAGAGCATGGACAAGCTGGAGGCCGCCATGGCGGCAGGAGACGCCGAAGGTGCGTTTATGGCAGCGCACACGCTCAAGGGCGTGAGCCAGAACCTGGGATTCGATAATCTGTACGAGCCGGCGGTCGTGGTGACCGAGGCACTGCGTGGTGCCGATGCCGTTGACGGCGCTCGCGAGGGGATGCATGCGCTGCAGCAGCAATATGCGGCTACGATGTCGGCCCTGCGCGAAGCGGCTGAATAAGAGCTTGCGAGCCTTGATGGCTATGAGAGTGGATAATCTCCCGTTTTAGGCCCGGTGGCGGCCTCAAAGTGGGAGATTATCCACTCTCGTTCGATACGTGTCCAAAAATCCACTCTCACCCCTTCTGATTAGTGAATGGCCTATGCGCACTGGCGGGGCTTTCCGCATGCAATCAATATCGTTGTTCGATAAACTGTTCGAATAACGATAGAGTCAATGAGGGTGAGTGTATGTCTAACAGCGTTCAGCGTATGGCCAAGGCTGGCGAAAATATCAGGAAGCTTGGTTTTTGCATGGCAGCCGTTTTTGCAGGGATGCTCGTCGCTTTTACCGCGTTGGTTGTTTACGTGATCTGGTATGCGATTGCAAACGTTGCTTCTGTCGATTCTTTCGGCGTCGTGACGCTTCTCAATGGCGGGTGCATCGTTATCCCAAGCGGACTGTGCCTGGCACTCGTCGTGGGTATTTCGCTTGTCGTTCTGTGTGGGATCAGCCGTAACATCTCGCGAGGCGTCTCGCCCTTTACCAAGACGCATGTGCGGCTTATCCGTGTTCTCGCGCTTGCCTTTGCTGTTAACGCCGCGGTTTCGCTTGTTGGTGCCTATGGATCGGTCAATCTCACCATTGGCGGACTGGAGCTTTACATCGTGCCTCATTCCTTCGTTATTGAGATTTGCCAAGGCGTTACCTTTGATACGGGGTCGTTTATCGGCGCAGTTGTCTGTTTGTTTATCTCGGCGATCTGGAGTTATGCCTCGCTGCTCCAAGAGCAGTCTGACGAGCTTGTGTAGGAGGAAGCATGAGCTATCTCATCATCGAGCTTGAGACGCAGCTACTTAAGACCGGAAAGACCAGTGCTGATCTGATTCGTGCCACGGGGCATACTCCGGCTAATATTTCTAAGCTAAGAAACGGAAAAATTAAAGCTATTCGCCTTAAGACGCTTCTCGATATTTGCGATGAACTTGACTGTCAACCGGGAGATATTATTCAGCGCGTGAGCGAGAAAGAGCTTGAGGAGCTTATTGTCGAGCGTGCAAAAAATGTCGTGAGGCAGATGCGGGATGGCGGACGCAACGAGGCGTCGCTTCCGACATCAGTCTTTGCTGTCGATTTGAGCGACGAGTAGCATAAGACGAACAGCTAAAACGAAGTATCAGCGTGAAGGGACCCGTGTCTAACACGGGTTCTTTCTTTTAGATTATCTTTACAAATATGAGTTATCGACAAACAATAACAACTATGGAAAACGATAAAGGAAAGAAGGAACGATATGAGCGGTTTTTCTATCAAGCAGAACGGGGGTCCAATGAACGCATCAGCAATAAAGCTATCAAAAGTTTCAAAACGCTACGGGAAACGGCGCGTTTTGCATGACGTTTCCTTTGAGGTGCATCAGTCTGAGCTCTTTGCCCTTGTTGGTGCAAACGGGGCGGGTAAAAGCACGCTTATTAAAATAGTGCTGGGCCTCTGTGAGCCATCGTCGGGGAGCGTGGAGCTCTTTGGAGGCAAGTCGAAAAAAGAGCTGAGCCTGATGCGGACGCGTGTCGGCTATGTGCCAGATTCCAGTGGAGCATACCAATCCCTCAGTGCGGTTGAGAATCTCCAAATCCGATGTTCGGAATGGGGGCTTGATGCGAATCGTGAGATTCCTCGCGTTTTGAGCCTAGTCGGACTGGACGTCGATGAAAAAAAGAGCGTAAGCAGTTTTTCTCTGGGAATGAAACGGCGACTGGATATAGCTACGGCTTTGTTGGGTGACACGGACTTGCTAGTTTTCGATGAGCCAGCAAATGGATTGGACCCGCTGGGCATCGAGAGTATATGGACCCTTATCGGCCGATTGAATCGAGAGCAGGGTAAGACCATGCTCATCTCTAGTCATGATTTGGATGAGCTGGCATCGGTTGCAACAAGTTGCCTGTTTATTCATGACGGTAAACTGCTGAAAAAGGAATCGATGGATGTCATAAGGGACGAGGCGCCGTCCCTAAAAGAATATTACAGGCGCTTGATGAAGGCGGTCTCGCTATGAAGCGGGCGATTCATCCCATAAAGGCGGACATGATGCGTTTGCACAGGATGTTTCCGGCGAAGTTTGGTCTTGCGCTTATGCTGGCGTTCGGCCTTCTCTTCGGCATCTTTCTAAAAAACGGAACAACGTTGCTCGCCTTTGGCAATAGCGTTTTTGGGGAGGATATTGGCTTCTGCTGGAATGTAATCGATCCTTCTGCACCCGATGAGTCCCTTGTGCGTAGCGCCTTTGCCGGCACATCTCTGCTTGTGCCGCTCATCGTTTGCTTGGTAATTCTACAGGAGCGTGGCTATGAAGAGGGCTGCCGAATTTCTTTGGCAAGAGGTCTCAACCGCTTTTATGGGGCTCTAGCCCATGCATTTTCGTCTGCTTTAATAATTGGCGCAGCATATAGTGCGCTTTGCCTTCTTCTTTTTGCAATAGCCATAATACGTGGAGGGCATAACTACTCGCACGACATGCTAACTGTATTTTTGCCTGCAATGATAGTCAACGCCGTATTGGTGATATCGGTTGCGCTGGAGACGGTGACCATCTATCGGATTACAGGCAGCGCCGTATTGAGCGGGGCTGTGGTAATAATCGGATTTGTCATGAGCTTGACGCTCTACGGAACTTACCTTCAGACGCCCATACTGTCCTTGCGATGGATTTTCTTTCTTCCGGGGCCGTACCTTGGAGTCGGATGTGCCCTTGGGTATAGCGATATGGGGCAGCTGACGCTTCTGGGATATGGCGCGGCAGCCAGCTGTCTATCGGTATTGATTTACGCTCTCGTGAGCTTTCGCGCTGGGGGTGTGCTCAATGGCTCGTCAGATTAAAAGACTTCTCCAGTCAGAATTGAAGCATGTGAGCAAATGGGCGTACGCCTTAATCCTGGTAATTTATGCGTGCATGGTGGTATTGCAGCTTAATTCTTTCCCGATGTGGTTCTGTAGCCTCCGTGAGAACAGTTTCTTGGGCTTTTTCCCAGACCCGACGCTTCGGCTATCGGCAGAGGATGTCCTTCTATTTGGTAATGCAGGGGTTTTTCGCGGTCTGCTGTTCAACGTAGCCCCGTTGGCTCATGCATTGTTCTTTCCGTTCATCGTGGCTTGCATTGTGCCGCGCTTTGTCAGTTCGGGCTTTATTGAGGAACCGTGGGGGTTGTCGGAGGCTCGGGGAGGGAAACGTGTGTGCGCTATCGTTGCGCGAGTGGTGCTGTCTTCTTTTGCCCTTTTGGGCGCGTTTATCCTGTCGAGTGTCGTTTTGTACTGTCTTAACTGCGTAATCGTTTTGGATGCTCAGCAGTATTTCGACCTGAATATTTTTTGCTATCGACTTCTTCTGGCGAGTGTCGTCTGCCTTGCATACGTGGTCTCTTGCGTGATCGCTGTTTCCTATTTTGGGTCCGGTTTCGGTCCGATTGGCATGCTGTTGCTTGTCAACGTTGTAGCGATCTACATACAGCTCGGGGCCAATTCCATGCTTCCGCTTCCAGCCTCGATGCTCATGTGGATTTGTGGCGTGACCCCGTTGGGGAATAGTCAATGCATTTCAATTCTAATTGACTGCCTAATCAATGTAGCAAGCGTTTTCACCATTTGCTTTACCGTAGACCGATTGCGGTCGAGATTTCTTTGATTGTTTGTGAGGGATAATCATACCGAGCATACCAAATACAGGGGGGCGGGCACCGTGGCTGGTGTCCGCCCCCCCCTGGCATGGAAGGTTTAAGCCTGTGTGATTCGCGAGCTAGCGGGCCTGCTTGACCTTTGCCGCTGCCTCGACAAACGACTTCCACAGGTTAAAGTCGGTCTCGAGCGTCTTCCACGTGTACTCAGGGTGCCATTGCACGCCCAGACAGAACGGCTGGCCTTCGACTTCGATGCACTCGGGAACGCCGTCGGTTGCCTTGGCGACCAAGCGCGTGCTCTTACCCAGACGGTCGACGCAGCAGTGATGTGCCGAGTTGGTCTGGATCAGCCTGGCGCCGCCAACCGCGCGCTCCAGCAGCGAGCCCGGCACGACCTCGACGGGGTGCACGGGATCGTTGAGCACGTGGGTATGGCGCCACTGCGTGCGGCCCTCGCGCGCACCCAGGCTCGGCACGTCCATGCACAGGGTACCGCCGGTGGCGACGTTGAGCAGCTGCGTGCCGCGGCAGGTGGTAAAGAGCGGCTTTTTGGCGCGGAGCACCTCGTCGACCAGCTTAAACTCAAAGCTATCGCGGATCTCGCAGCAGAGGGTGGGGTCGTAGGGTCGATCATCGCCCCAGCGCTTGGGGTTGACGTCCGGGCCGCCGGGAATGGCGATGCCGTCGGCGATTTCAACATAATGACGGATAACATCAATATCTTCGGTGATGGACATCTGCAGCGGCAGACCGCCGGCGGCAAGAATGGCATCGACAAAGACGCTTGCGATTTCCTCGTTGGGGGAGAGCATCTCGGTTAAAAACGGCTCTGCCTCTTCCCAGCGTGGCGCGACGAGGATGAGCGGACGGTCGGCGGGGGCGACGTCGACGTGCGGGGTGTATGACGATGAAGTGCGAGTTCCGATCATAGGTGTTGCTTTCGAATCCGGGTGGACATGGCACAGGGGTGCGCGGGACAAACGCTGGTGATGAATTTGCCCGCGTGGCAATTGGGTTAGTGACCCTTGATGGAGTTGAGGAAGTCCTGGGCGCGCTTGGTCTGGGGGTGGTCGAAGAACTCGTCGGGCGTGCCGGTTTCCACGATCTGGCCGTCGGCCATAAACACGACGCGGTCGGCCACGCGGCGGGCGAAGTTCATCTCGTGCGTGATGACGATCATCGTCATGCCCTGCTGTGCCAGACGGACCATGACCTCGAGCACCTCGTTGATCATTTCGGGATCGAGGGCGCTCGTGGGCTCGTCAAAGAGCATGGCCTTGGGCTGCATGGCGAGTGAACGGGCGATGGCTACGCGCTGCTGCTGGCCGCCCGAGAGCTGTGCGGGTACCTTATCGGCTTGCTCGGCAACGCCCACGCGGCCCAGCAGGTCCATGGCGCGCTCACGAGCTTCCTCCTTGGACACGCCCAGCACGTCGACCGGTCCCAGCATGACGTTCTGCAGTACGGTCATATGTGCGAACAGGTTGAACTGCTGAAACACCATGCCTAACTCGGCACGCATGCGGGCAAGATCCTTGCCTTCCTGCGGCAGGGGCTCGCCCTCGATGAGGATCTCGCCCGAGTCGATGGTTTCCAGGCGGTTGATGGTGCGGCACATGGTCGACTTGCCCGAGCCCGAAGGTCCGATCACAACAACGACCTCGCCGCGGTCGACCGACAGATTGATGTCGTTGAGGACGTGCAGATCTCCGTAGTGCTTATCGACGTGTCTGAGCTCGATCAGCGGCTGATTGCCGGTGGAAGAGGTGCTCTGTGCCATGGTGCTCGGCTCCTTATGACTCGAAATGGTAAAGCGTTAGCGGATGATGGTTGCGCCGGTCTTGTGCGAAACATAGACAGCGGCCTTGTTGATCGCGACGTTGATGAGGATGTAGATGACCGCGATTACCAGGTAGACCGACACGAGGGCGTCGTAGTTGGTAATGAGCACGCGGGCGTTTTGCATGAGGTCGGGGTAGCTCACCACATAGGCGACGGTGGTGTCTTTGACTACGACCACAAGCTGCGAAATCAACGACGGAATGATAAACCGAATAGCCTGCGGCAACACGATTTTAAAGGTGATTTTGGCCTTGGAGAGACCGAGCGCCTGGGCCGCCTCGACCTGGCCGCGCGGCACGGCGTTGACGCCGGCGCGGAAGATCTCGGCAAGTACGCCGGCGGCAGCGAGCGCGACGGGAAGCGTGAGCATCCAAAACGACGGCAGCGCGATCTTGTACTGGGGCAGCACCAAAAAGAAGAAGTAGATGAACAGCAGGCTCGGTACGCCGCGGAAGAAGTCGGTGAGCACGCGGCAGACCAGCTGCAGCGGCTTAATGTCGCTGGTACGGCCGAGCATGAGGGCTAAGCCCAGTACCAGCGCAATGACGCCGGCGGTGAGTGCGACTTTAACGGTGCCCTCAAAGCCGGCAAGCAAGAACTTCCAGGTGGTGAGGTGCGTAAAGAAATACCAATAGTGGACCGAAAGCTGGCCGGTCACATAAAAGCGCTGCAGTACCAGGACGGCGAGCGCGGCGACGGCAACAAGCGAGATGGCGGTGCCGATGCGAATCTTGGCGCGCATCTTGGGGCCGGGAGCCTCGTAGAGCGCATCGCGCATGGTGAGTGCAGGGGAGGAATGCTTGCTCATCGGAGGATCCTCACCTTCTTATCGATATAGTTGCCAATGTGGCTCACCACAAAGGCCGTGCCCAGGTAGCCGAGTGCCGAGATAAAGAACGCGGCGACGCCGCCGAGCGAGCGGGTATTGATGTAGCTCACCACGCCGGTGAGCTCTTGCGGCTTAAGCGGCACCTGACTGCCCAAGGCAGTAGTGAGCATGACGGCGATAAAGAGGTTGGTCATGGGCAGCACGCTCGAGCGCAGCGCCTGCGGAATCACGATCTTGGCGAGGATGCGGCTGAAGCTCATGCCCAGCGAGCGGGCGGCTTCGACCTGACCGACGCCAACGGTGTTGATGCCGCTCATAAAGTTCTCGGAACCAAAGGCTGAGCCCAAAAGGACCGTGGCGACGATAACGCAGGTGCGGTAGGGCAGGACGACCTTGAGCGGCGGCAGCGCATAGACGACGATGATGAGCAGCGCGATGCCGGGGATGTTACGGAAGACCTGGACATACAGGTCGCCAAAGACGCGCAGCGGCTTGAGCGGCGACACGCGCATCACGGTGACGGCGACGGCCAGCACCATGGCGATGACAAACGACTCAAGTGTCATGCCCCAGGTTGCTAGCAGCGCGTCGATATAGTTTTGGCCATAGAGCGACCAGAGCTCGGAGAGACTCATGCGGACCTCCCGCCGGTAAGGAAAGGGGCTCCCGTGTGTACGGAAGCCCCGACAACTCAGTGAGGAAACAGTTTACCGCAATAAAGCGCATCATGCGTTTCCGTATGGTTTCGTTGCGGTCGTTACCAGGCTCGCTGCCTAGGCGCCGATCTCGGGCAGCTCGGGAACATTGGTGTCGCCCGTACGGTCGCCGATGCAGATCTGCCACAGCTCGGTCCAGGTGCCGTCGTCCTCGATCTTCTTAAGGAAATCGTTAACGAAGGCGACGCCGTCGGAATCGAGCGGCAGACCGATGCCATAGGGCTCCTTGCTGCCGAAGGGCTTGCCGGCGATCTTGTACTTGCCGGGCTCGCGGACCAGGGCGCTCTGCTGCATGTTGTTGTCGATGACGTAGGCGTCAACACGACCCTGCTGGAGTGCCTGGCGGGCCTCCTCGTCGGTCTTGAACTCCTGCTGGCTGGCCTTGGGGGCGAACTCCTCCAGGATGGCGGGGCCGTTGGAGCCGGACTGAACGGCGACGTTCTTGTCGGCCAGGTCGTCGACGCTCTTGATGTCGTCGTTATCGGCGAGCACCAGGATAGCCTGCTGGGTGTAGTAGTAGGGACCGGCAAAGGAGACGAGCTTCTTGCGCTCGTCAGTGATGGTGTAGGTGGCAAAGACGGCGTCGACCTGGCCGTTCTGCAGGACGGACTCGCGCGTGTCCGAGGTCACCTGGGTGATCTCGACCTTGTTCTCGCCCAGAATGTAGTTGGACAGGAGCTGCGCGATGCCGGCATCGAAGCCGCGGGTCTGACCGTCTTTCTCGTTGAGGAGGGAGAAGAGCGTGGAAGTCTGGACGCCACCGATCTTAAAGACGCCGGCGTCCTTGACGGCCGTAGCCCAGGTGCTGGCGGCGATGGCGTCGTCATCGGCCTTGGGGCCGTTGTCGACGAGCTTGTCGAATGCCTTAGCGTCGAGCGTGGTGGAAGCCTCGGTATCTTCGGAGCTCTTGGAAGAGCCGGCGGCGGAACCCTTGTCGGCCTCGGCGCTGGTGTCGGAGCAGCCGGCAAGACCAAGGCCGGCGACGGTTGCGAAGGTGGCGGCGACAAAGCCGCGGCGGTCGAGAACGACCTGCTGGGAGAGGTTCTTGCTCATGGTAGAACACCTTTCTCAATAAAATCCCTAGCGGTTGAGTAGAGTTATACCCTATCGCGCTCAAATGGGTCAACACGAAATAACTCAGAAACATACTTACCTTATGGGTTATTCTACCTACCAAAAAGGGACAGGTTTATTTTGGTAGGTTTT
>CAJMPK010000033.1 GCA_905215205.1 uncultured bacterium
TGGCCCCCGCCGGAGGCCCGGAGCCCTTTGCCGCCGCGCTCGCTGCCGGGGCAGACGCCATCTACTGTGGCATGGGCAGCTTCAACGCCCGTCGCAAGGCCACCAACTTTACCGACGAGGCCTTTGAGCAGGCCTGCCGCGCCGCGCACCTGGCCGGCTCGCGCGTCTACGTCACGGTCAACATCGTCATCAAGCAGTCCGAGATGGGCGATGCGCTGCAACTCATCCACCGCTGCTCCACGCTGGGCGCCGATGCCTTCATTATCCAGGACTGGGGCCTGTTCTTTGAGGTCAAGCGCACGATGCCCGGCATCGAGACGCACATTTCAACCCAAGCAAACATCCACGACGACCGCGGAACCCTTTGGTGCCGCGAGCAGGGCGCCGACCGCGTGACCCTCTCGCGCGAGCTTTCCATCGACGAGATTGCCGCCATTCACGATGCCGCGCCCGATGTGGACCTTGAGGTCTTCAGCCATGGCGCCATCTGCTTTTGCTACTCGGGCCTGTGCCTGCTGTCGAGCTTTGCCATGGCGGGCCGCTCGGCCAACCGTGGCATGTGCGCCCAGCCCTGCCGCCTGCCCTACGAGCTGATTGACGAGAACGGTCGCACGCTCTCCCCCGCCGGCCGCGAGCGTGCACTATGCCCGCGTGACACCAACACCTCACAGCTTGTTCGCCGTCTGTACGACGCCGGCGCCGCGTCGCTCAAGCTCGAGGGCCGCATGAAGGCGCCCGATTACGTGTACTCCATCGTTGATGTGTATCGTCACGAAATTGACGACATGCTATCCGGAGCCACCGTTGCCAAGGACGAGGAAGCCGCCCGCCAGCGCCAACTCAAGCGCTGCTTCAACCGCGACTTTACGCACGCCTACCAAGACGGTACCTCGGGTGACGAGATGATGAGCTACGAGCGTTCCAACAACCGCGGCCAGATCGTGGGCACGGTGCTGGGCAGCCGTCTGGCCAACCGCGATGTGCGCGGCCTCAAGCCCGACGATCGCCGTCGCCGCGCCGCCATCGCCCGCATTGAGCTGTTTGAGCCCGTGGACAAGGGCGACCTGCTGGAGCTTCGCCACGATAACGAGTTTGACCAGTTCCTGACCACTATTGCCGCCGATGATGCCGCCGCGGGCGACATCATCGAATGTCGCGTGCCCCGCAGCATGCCCGAGGGCTGCCGCGTCCGCGTGATTCGCAGTCAGCGTGCCATCGACGCCGCCGGCGCCGCGCTCAAGCGCGATGTGCTGCGCCGCCGAGCTGTTGATGTGTCCGTCGTGGCGCGCCTGGGCGAGCCGTTTACCGTTACGCTCACCTGCTGCGACGACCCCGCGCTCACCGCCACCGCCACGGGCTTCACTGTCGAGGCCGCCAAGACCCGCGCCGTCGAGGCGGCAGACCTGGTTGAGCATGTGGGCCGCATGGGCTCCTCGCCCTTTGAGGCAGCGAGCTTTGACGTTTCGCTCGACGCCGGCTGCGGTATGGGCTTCTCTGCCGTGCACAAGGTGCGCGCCGCCGCCTGTAAAGCATTGGAGGAGGCCATTCTGGCGCCGTACGAGGAACGCGCGAAGACGCTCGAGTTACCGGTGCTCGACAAATGTACGCGCGCTATGCCCGAGCGCTACCGCGATGAGCCGCAGATCTGCGCCACCGTCACCACGCTCGAAGCCGCCGAGGCAGCTCGTGCCGAGGGCGCCGCGCGCATCTATATGACCACTGACGCGCTCGAGGCTGTCGGACTCTCCCCTGCCGATGCATTTGAGCAGGGCATTGTGCCCGTACTCGACGAGGTCTGCCGCGCCGTCGACCACGAGCGCGTCGATCCCTGGATCAATGCCGGAGCCACCGTCGCCGTCGGCAATATCTCCGAGCTCGCCGTAGCCGCGCAGGCGAGCGCCACGGCCGAGATTCGCTCTTGCCTACCGGTGCACAACACGCCCTGCATGGAGGCGCTTGCCGAGCGCGGAGCCGGTGCGTTTTGGCTCTCGCCCGAGATCACGCTCGACGAGATCGTCTCGCTCGGCGCCGCCGCGCCCGTGGCTCTGGGCATCACCGTCTTTGGCCGCCCGCGCGTCATGACAAGCGAGCATTGCATTCTGCAGGTTGCCAACGGCTGCATCCACGATTGCGCCAACTGCCACCTGCGTGCCCGCAAGCTCTCGCTCAAGAATATCGACGGCAAGGTCATGCCCGTCCGCACCGACATCCACGGCCGCTCTCGCCTGTACGATGCCTACCCCATCGACCTCACGCCGCAGGTGCCACAGCTGCTCGATGCCGGCGTGCGTCGTCTCATGGTGGACGGAACGCTGCTCGAGACGGATGAGGTGGGCCGCGCCGTCGCCCGTGTCCGTCGTGCCGTCGAAGCCGCGCAGGCCGGCCGTAAGCCCACCGCCCGCCTGCGCGGCGCCACCTCGGGCTGCATGTTTGTGGGAATTAGCTAACCGAAAGGCTTACACGTGAACGAAGAACCTCAAGTCCTCTACTGCGACGCCTGGCTTATGGCCATCGACAAGCCCGCCGGCATGATCGTCCACGGTGACGGCACCGGCGAGCGCACACTAACCGACTACGCCAGCGATCTGCTGCTGGCGATGGGCGACGGCTTTGCCGCAACTGACATGCAGCCGCTCAACCGCCTGGACCGCAACACCACCGGCGTGGTGTTGTTTTCGCTCGACAAACAGACGCAGCCCGCCTTTGACCAGATGGTGAACGACCACGCCTTCGAAAAGCACTATCTGGCGCTCGCCGAGGGCAAGATCGACTGGAACGAAAAGCTCATTGACAAGCCCATCGCCCGCGACCGCCACGATAGCCGCAAGATGCGCGTTGGCGCCAGCGGCAAGCCGTCTCAGACGCGCGTGAAGGTGCTCAAGCGCCTTAAGAGCCGCCGAGGCCTTCCCGCGCGTTCGTATATCGATGTCGAGTTGCTCACCGGCCGTAAGCACCAAATCCGTGTGCATCTGGCGAGCGAGCATCATCCCCTGGTTGGCGACGACCTGTACGGAACGCCGCGCCCCTGCGGCCTGATGCTCCACGCCCACAGCGTGTCCTTCACGCATCCCGTAACCGGCGAGCACATCCACATAGAAGCCCCCTGCCCCTGGGAGCCCTAAAACCTGCCGAAAAGGGACAGGTTTATTTTGGCAGGTTTTATCTGGACAAACGTCAAAACCACCACATAGGTTCCTACCCCTTCGCGGTGGTTTTGGCGCTTGCCCGTCCCCTGCTGTTAGACCGTGATGACGTTGTCCATTGCCCGGTACTTGGCGGGGACATCGCCTGCGGTAATAATCGTTGCGTCGCGGAAGTCCGCGAACTTGACGGGCGCCACCATGCCAAATTTACTGGCGTCCGAGATTACGAAGCGCTTGGCCGTATGGCGCATCGAGATGCGCTTTACTTGCGCTTCCTCGATATCGGGCGCTGTGAAGCCCTGCTCGGCGGCAATGCCGTTAGAGCCCCAAAAGCCACAGTTGAAGTTGTAGCGGTCTAAGGTTGCCAAGGCATCGGGGCCAACGAGCGCCTCGGTCTCGGGTTTGAGCTCGCCGCCCAGCACCACGGTACGCATGCCGCGCAAAGCAAGGCGTTGAGCATGGAGCACGGAATCGGTCACATAGGTGACATCTTCAAGGTGTGGAAGATGCTCGATGAGCCTGAGCGTCGTCGAGCCCGAGTCGATGTATACAAAGCTCTCGGGCTCCACGAGCGCCGCCGCACGGGCGCAGATGCGCTCCTTGTCATCGTTATGGAGGTCGCTGCGCTCATTAAGCGTTAGGTCGCGCGTCACGTGCGCGCGCTCAAGACTCGTCGCCCCACCGTGGACCTTGGCGATGCGGTGCGCTCGATCGAGCGTCTGCAGGTCGCGCCGAATGGTAGACGCCGTCACGCCCAGGGCCTCAGCAAGCTCCGGCACGGTAACCGAGCCGGCCTGCTGAACCATCGACACGATCGCGTTGAGCCTATCTTCCGCAAGCATCGCTTACTCCTCCTCGGGGTACACGACTCCCCAGTCGGCACGAAGCTTGGTCATAAGCTCCATAACATCAGAAGCATAATCCAGCAGCTCGCGCTTAGAGTCGTCGCCGGCAACGGCCTTCTCAAGATCGGCCATCTCATAGCAAAGGGCGTAAGCCTCGGTGCCGGCGTGGACCTCCTCGCGGTGGCCGTCCGCAGTCCACACGATGGTCGCGTGATCGGCGCGCGGATACTCGTTGACCTCGATATAACACTTATCGAAGCTAATAATCGAGCGCTTGGGTTGCTTGGAGTGGAGCGTGAGGCTCACAACACCCAGCTGCTGCTCGGCATTACGGCAGACGATGCCGCCCGCAACGTCAACGCCGGTCTCGCAGGTGTTGCCCAGCGAAATGACCTCAGCGGGCTGGCTTGCCATAAAGAAGCGCATAACGGACAGGGCATAGACGCCAATATCTAGCATGGCACCGCCAGCAAGGTTGCGATTGTAGAAGCGGTTGGTCAGGTCGCCGTACTCCTTATAGCTACCAAAGTTGAGCTGAGCAAGATTCATGCGGCCAAACTCGCCGGCATCCATGCGGCGGCGCAGCTCCTGATACAAGGGCATGTGGAGCACCGTAGTGGCATCCATGAGGACCACGTTGTGCTCGTCGGCGATGGCACGCGCCTCGTCGAGCTCAGCGGAATTGAGGGTAATGGCCTTCTCGCAGAGTACGTGCTTACCAGCTGCCAGAGCGGCGCGCAGGTAGGTGATATGCGTGTTATGCGGGGTGGTGATATAGATCGCGTCGATGTTCGGATCGGCATAGAGGTCCTCGACCGATTCATAGACCTTCTCGATGCCATACTGCTCAGCAAAAGCCTGAGCCTTGGACAGCGTACGGTTGGCGACGCCCGCAAGCTTGCGGCCGGCAAGAGCGAGAGACTGGGCCATCTGATTGGCGATAACACCGCAACCGATCACAGCCCAGCGGAGCTCGGGGGCCGTAAAGATATCATCGGGGAATGGCCTGTCCTGGACCGAAGCGAACGCCGCCTTAGCGGCTGCTTCGGCGTCGAGCGGAGCCTGTTTGGAATCTGCCATTATGTGCCTCCTGAGTTATCGGAAGTCCTTCATTTCTAACAACCCTATACTCGCACAATTGCGCGCGTATCTGCTCGTGTTTGCGTGCTTATTTGCTTATCGGTCATTATTTAGCCATAGTTGGCAGATGTTTGCGCGGTTATGCGCATTATCGCGCAAGCCTATGCGCGTAAATGCGCATGCAACGATCCTTGTGAAACATAAAGGAGCGGAACACCAAAGCCCTAAAAGACAGAGTAGGCTGTATTACTCCACCCCTCTGAGGGGGCGCAGCCATCAAAGGGCTGTCCCAAACTGCCGGCAGATAGGGACTTACCTAGCTGCCGGCACATAGGGAACGTCCCCAGCTACCGGCGTTTCAACGGCACTTATTTAAGTCTGTCCCCAATGAATGCCAAGCGACTTCCACTCATTTAAGTCTGTCCCCAATGAGTAGGGATAGAAAAAGGCCCGGGTGCCGTGGCATCCGGGCCTTTGCTAGCAACTGATGTTGCGGGCAGCTTAGAACTTGTGGCCGCACTTCTTGCAGACGCGCAGCTTGTTCTTGCCGTCCTTCTCGTGACCGACGCGGGTAACCTTACCGCACTCGGGGCAAACGAGATTGACGTTGGAGGCGTCGATGGGAGCCTCCTGCGAAACGATGCCGCCCTGCTGGTTGGCAGCGTTGGGCTTGACGGCCTTCTTGACGACCGAAACGCCCTCGACAACGACCTTGTTCTCGGCGGGGAGAGCACGCAGGACAACGCCCTGCTTGCCGCGATCCTTACCAGAGAGAACCTGGACCTTATCGCCCTTCTTGATATACATATATCTCCCCTAACTACAGGGTCTCGGGAGCGAGCGAGACGATCTTCATGTACTTCTTGTCACGAAGCTCGCGAGCGACGGGCCCGAAGATACGGGTGCCGACGGGCGAACCATCGTTGTTGATGACAACGCAGGCGTTCTCATCAAAGCGAATGTAGGAGCCATCCTTGCGGCGGATCTCCTTAACGGTGCGAACGACGACGCAACGGACAACGTCCTTCTTCTTGACGTTGGCACCAGGGGTAGCCTCCTGGACAGCACCGATGAACACATCGCCGATGCCTGCATAACGACGCTTGGAACCGCCAAGCACCTTGATGCAGCGAATCTTGCGAGCGCCGGAGTTGTCGGCGACGTTCAGCATGGTTTGCATCTGAATCATGGTAGATGTTCCTCCGAACTAAGAACCGAAGAGAGGTGCGCAGCCTTTATGCGGCCCGTGGTATGCAAGCCAGGCATACGCACATCTTCGGAAACGTACAAGTCGTAAGAGCGACTGCTTATTTAGCGCGCTCGACGACCTCGATGAGGCGCCAACGCTTCATCTTGGACATAGGACGGGTCTCCATAACGCGGACGGTATCGCCCACGCCAGCCGTGCACTCCTCGTCGTGAGCGTGCAGCTTCTTGGAGCTGGTCATCATCTTGCCGTACTTGGGGTGACGCTTGCGCTCGGTGATGGTGACAACAATGGTCTTGGCACCGGAGACAGAGGTAACGACACCCGTACGGACCTTACGCGAGTTACGCGAATCAGTCATGTTCTCTCCTTAGGTCCTACTCGGCGACAGCGGACTTCTCCGCTGCGATTTCGCGGGCGCGCTGCTCCGTGAGAACGCGAGCGATGTCCTTCTTCACGGTGTTGACGCGAGCGGTGTTGTCCAGCTGGCTGGTGGCCATCTGGAAACGAAGGTTAAAGAGCTCGGCGCGCATTTCCTTCAGCTTCTCAACGAGCTGAGCGTCCGAGAGCTCACGAATCTCTGCGGGCTTCATTAGTTCTCCTCCTTGGCGGCGGCGGCGTCCTCAGCAGCCCACTTGGCTTCGAGAGCGGCCTCCTCAGCCATCTCCTTCTGGATGCGCTGCTCAGCGTTCTTGGCAGCAACAATCTTGGTCTTGATGGGGAGCTTGTGCTGCGCAAGACGCAGAGCCTCGCGAGCGACCTCCTCGGGAACACCCTTGACCTCGAACATGATGCGGCCGGGCTTGACGACGGCCACCCACTCCTCGGGGTTACCCTTACCAGAACCCATGCGAGTCTCGGCAGGCTTCTTGGTGATGGGCTTATCGGGGAAGATCGTGATGTAGACACGACCGCCACGCTTCATGTAGCGGGTCATGGCAATACGAGCGGCCTCGATCTGACGGTTGGTGATCCAATGGGCCTCGAGAGCCTGGATACCAAACTCGCCGAAATGCAGCTCGGTATTACCCTTGGCCTGGCCCTTCATGGAGCCACGCTGCACCTTGCGGTGAAGAATACGCTTAGGGGCAAGCACTACTGACCCCTCCTCTCGGAGTTACGACGACGAGGACGGGAAGAGCCCTCGAGTGCAGGGTTGGGAACAGGCTGGCCCGGGAGCTTCTCGCCCAGGTAGATCCAGACCTTCACGCCGCAAGCGCCCATGGTGGTGCTGGCGACAGCCGTGCCGTAGTCGATCTTGGCACGGAGGGTGTGCAGAGGCACGCGACCCTCACGGTACCACTCACGTCGGCCCATCTCGGCACCGCCGAGACGACCGGAGCACTGGATACGGATGCCCTTGGCGCCGGCCTTGCGGGCGAACTGGACAGCCTTGCGCATAGCGCGACGGAAGGCAACGCGGCCCTCGAGCTGCTCAGCGATGGACTGTGCAACGAGGTTGGCGTCGAGCTCGGGGCGCTTGATCTCGACAACGTCGACGGAGAGCTGGCCCTTGGAGACGCCAGCGACCTTCTCGAGCTCGGTGCGGAGGGTATCGATCTCGGCACCCTTCTTACCGATGACAACGCCGGGGCGAGCGGTGAGGATGATGACCTTCACCTTGTCGCCAGCGCGCTCGATCTCGACGCGGGAGACAGCTGCGCGGGAAAGACGCTTCTCGAGGTACTTGCGGATCTCGAGATCGTTACCGAGGGTCTTAGCGTAATCCTTCTCTGCGAACCAGCGGGAGCGCCAGTTCTCGGTGATGCCAAGACGGAAGCCGGTGGGGTAGACTTTCTGACCCATACAGCTTTACGCCTCCTTTCGAGGAGCAACGACGACGGTGATGTGGGAAGTACGCTTCAGAATGCGAGAAGCGGAACCCTTGGCGCGGGGACGGATGCGCTTAAGCGTCGGACCCTCGTCAACATAGGCAGCGGCGACAACCAGGTTGTCGGCACGCAGACCGTTGTTGTTCTCGGCGTTCGCAACGGCGGAACGGAGAACCTTCTCGACATCCACGGCGACGGCGCGGTCGCAGAAGTGGAGGATGTCGAAGGCCTGAGCGACAGGCTTGCGGCGGATCAGATCGACCACCAGGCGGGCCTTGCTGGGGGAAACACGCACGTACTTAGCGACGGCGCGAACCTCGGTGGCCTCAGTTTCAATAGACTTAGTTGCCATTTACGGTTAACCCCCTATTTGGCCTTGTGGCCACGGAACGTACGAGTCGGCGCGAACTCGCCGAGCTTGTGACCAACCATGGACTCGGTAACATACACGGGCACATGCTTGCGGCCGTCGTGGACGGCGATGGTGTGACCAACCATCTCGGGGAAGATGGTGGACGCGCGGGACCAGGTCTTCACGACGTCCTTCTTGCCAGCCTCGTTCATCGCGGTGATACGCGAGAGAAGGCGAGTCTCCACGAACGGGCCCTTTTTGAGACTTCTGCTCATAAGTGCTTTCTCCTAAAACTCGGTATCCGAAATTACTTCTTACGGCGACGAATGATGTGCTGGTTCGAGACCTTCTTCTTCTTGCGCGTACGAAGGCCCTTCGTCGGCTTACCCCAGGGGGTAACGGAGGGACGACCAGAGGTGTGGTTCTTGCCCTCGCCACCGCCGTGCGGGTGGTCGACAGGGTTCATGACGGTACCGCGGACGGTCGGGCGCACGTTCATGTGACGCTTACGGCCGGCCTTGCCGATGACGATGTTGGCGTGATCGGCGTTGCCGACCTCACCGACGGTGGCGCGGCAGGTAACGAGGATGCGGCGCATCTCGGAGGAAGGCATACGGACGATAGCGTACTTGCCCTCCTTACCCATCAGCTGGCAGGAGTTACCGGCGGAACGGGCGATAGCGGCGCCCTTGCCCGGCTGGAACTCGACGGCGTGGATGAGCGTACCGACGGGGATGTCGGCGAGGGGCAGAGCGTTGCCCGGCTTGATATCGGCGTCAGAACCGGACATGATGGTCTGACCGACCTCGAGGCCCTTGGGGGCCAGGATGTAGCGCTTCTCACCGTCAGCGTAGTGCAGCAGAGCGATGCGAGCGGAACGGTTCGGATCGTACTCGATCGTGGCAACCTTGGCGGGCACGCCGTCCTTGTTGCGCTTGAAGTCGATCACGCGGTAACGACGCTTCACACCGCCGCCCTGGTGGCGGGTGGTGATGCGGCCGTTGTTGTTACGACCGGCCTTCTTGGGCAGGGGCTCGAGAAGAGACTTCTCGGGCTTGGTGCAGGTGATCTCGGAGAAGTCGGAGATCGTCTGCCAACGCCTACCAGCGGAGGTCGGCTTAAGGTGCTTTACAGCCATTACAATCCCTTTCAATAGGAATCCGTTAGCCATCGCAGACAGGGATTCGAGGTTCTGCCTCGGGTGCGATGACACCGGACGTATACACGGCTCCGGGCGTGTCCATTTTATACGCCCAAAACCTTGAGCTCTCGCCTCCCCTATTTGGGAGGCATGAGCTCACTCAACAGCAGCGAGTCTTAGGCCTGGTTGCCAAAGACCTCGATGGTGTCGCCCTCGGCCAGCGTGACGATGGCCTTCTTCCAAGAACGGGTCTTACCGGCGACATAGCGCACGCGCTTGGTCTTGGGCTTGACCGTCAGGGTGTTCACGCGAACGACCTTGACGCCGAAGATCTCCTCGACAGCGTCCTTGATCTGATACTTGTTAGCATCCTTGGCGACCTCGAACGTGTACTTGTTCTGCTCCATGCCGGAGAAGGAACGCTCGGACACGATCGGACGGATGATGATCTCGTGGGCGGTCATTTATGCAAGCACCTCCCCGAAGTGAGCGGCAATGTCGGCGGGCATCAGCACAGCGTTGTTGTTGACGAGATCGTAGGTGTTGGCCTCGTCGGCGGTGATGATGAACGTCTTGGGAATGTTGCGGAACGACAGGTAGGCGTTGACGTCCTCATCGCGAACGATGATGGTCAGACGCTTGCCCTCAAGGCCGAGAGCCTTGAGCATGGCGACGGCAGCCTTGGTGGAAGGCTTCTCGAAGCCGTAGTCGTCGACGAGCACGAGCTCGCCATCGGCCAGCTTGGCGGACAGCGCGGAGCGCATAGCCAGCTTGACCTCCTTGTTGTTCATACGCTTAGCGTAGGAACGGGGCTTGGGGGCGAAGACAACGCCACCGTGACGCCACTGGGCAGCACGGATGGAACCCTGGCGGGCACGGCCGGTGCCCTTCTGACGCCAAGGCTTCTTGCCGCCACCGGAAACCTCAGAGCGGCCCTTAGCGGACTGGGTGCCCTGACGCCAAGAGGCCATCTGGCACTTGACGATGTGGTGCATAACGTGGATGTTCGGCTCGATGCCGTACACCTCAGCGGCGAGCTCGGCCTCGGCGACCTTCTTGCCCTCGCTGTTCTTTACTTCAAACTTTGCCATTTAAGTGTTCTCCTTGGTATGACGCTGGGCTAAATGGGCTGGGCCCTTAGGCCATACGGATGGCGACGAGACCATTCTTGGCACCCGGGACAGCGCCCTTGACCAAGATGAGGTTCTGCTCGGCATCGATGCGGACAACGGAAAGGTTCTTGACGGTAACGCGCTCGTTACCCATGTGACCGGCCATCTTGACGCCCTTGAGGACGCGCGCAGGATAGGCGCACTGACCGATAGAACCGGGGTGACGCTGGAAGTGAGAACCATGCGTCATAGGACCGCGGCGCTGACCCCAGCGCTTGATGCGACCCTGGAAGCCCTTACCCTTGGAGGTACCGATGACGTCGACCTTCTCGACATCAGCGAAATCAGCGACGGTGACGACCTCGCCGACCTTGTGCTCCTCGCCGTTCTCGACGCGGACCTCACGAAGGAAACGGACAGGCTCGACGCCGGCCTTGGCGAAGTGACCAGCCATGGGCTTGTTCACGTTCTTGGCCTTGATGTCGCCGAAACCGATCTGGACGGCGTCATAGCCGTCGGTTGCCTGAGTTTTAACCTGCGAGACAGCGCAGGGGCCAGCCTGGATGACCGTGACGGGAACGACGTTGTCGTCCTCGTCCCAAACCTGGGTCATGCCAATCTTGCGGCCGAGAATCATGCTGATCAAGATATGATCCCAACTCTCGCGTGGTCTTGGGACGATGCGTACACCACCGAGCGTACGCCCCTAGAGGACCACTACTTACACGACGTGCTCCCCAGCCTTGTATTGCGTCCGGACTACCTGACAACCCTATTAAGCAGGCATTTTGTCCAGCCAGAATACTCCCCTGGTTTCACACAGCTGTTTAGTATACACGGCTGCGGGCGTATCCATCGAGATTCATATTTCACTCACATTGTTTACGCAGGTAAAGTGCGTGGAGTCGCCTGGGCTTGGCAGAGGGGCGGCGAAATATATTAAGTTTGCTGCT
>CAJMPK010000034.1 GCA_905215205.1 uncultured bacterium
GAGTTTGACGTCGTGCTCGAGGGCTTCGGCGACAACAAGATCCAGGTCATCAAGGCCGTCCGTGAGCTCACCAACCTTGGCCTGAAGGAGGCCAAGGAGGTCGTCGAGGGCGCTCCCAAGGCTGTTCTCGAGGGTGCCAAGAAGGAGGACGCCGAGGCCGCCAAGGAGAAGCTCGAGGCTGCTGGCGCTGCTGTCACCCTCAAGTAATCAGGCTTTCTCGCCAGATTTCTTTGCAGACGGGGTTCGCATTGCGAGCCCCGTCTTTTTTGTTATGGCCACTCTATTTTGCTGGCTCGGCATGCAAATTGCTTCCGCTTGCGGTGCTTTGGGGTCGCTACCGTTGGGCGATAAAGTTGCACCATTCGAGCAATAATTTGCGTTGACCTGCTGAAGAATGGCGCTTGCCTGCATTAACGTTAATTAGCAGCGGTAAGATACTTCAGTATCGCAATTTGGTCTGCGGCCGCCGTGCCGCACGCACAGGGCGCATCCTGCGCCTGCGAAAGGATCCTTGAATAATATGAAGGCAATCATCCCCGCCGCCGGTCTTGGCACGCGTTTTCTGCCTGGCACCAAGTGCACGCCCAAAGAAATGCTGCCGGTTCTCGACAAGCCGGTCATCCAGTATGTCGTTGAGGAGGCGCTCGACCCCGAGGAGGTCGACGATGCCATTATCGTCACCTCGCCCGGCAAGCCCGAGCTGCTGAACTACTTCCAGCCCGACCGTTCGCTCGAGAACCTGCTGCGCGAGCGCGGTAAGGACGCCTACGCCGACGCTGTCGCCCATGCGGGCGGTATGCCGGTCGACTTCCGCTATCAGTACGAGCCCAAGGGTCTCGGTCACGCCATTCGCTCTGCCGCCGACGCTGTGGCAGGGGAGAACTTCCTGGTTCTTCTGGGCGACTACGTTGTGCCCAACCGCGACATCTGCGACAAGATGCTGGCCGTCTCCAAGGAGCACGGTGGCGCTTCGGTTATCGCCGTTGCCGCGTGCGCTCCCGAGGAGGTTAGCCGCTACGGCGTTATTGCCGGTGAGCGCGTGGGCTCGCTCGAGGGCGCCGAGGATGTTGCTGATGGCGAGCCGGGTGCCGTGTGGCGCATCGGCGGCTTGGTGGAGAAGCCTGCTCCCGAGGCGGCTCCGTCCAACCTGTACATCGTCGGCCGCTACCTGCTGAGCCCGCTGGTCATGGACCTTCTTGCCGACCAGCAGGCCGGTAAGGGCGGCGAGATCCAGCTGACCGACGCCATGGCCCGTTCGCTCGATCGCGAGGCCATGTATGCCGTCGTCATCGACCCGCTGTCGGGCTACGACACCGGTACCCCGTCTGGCTGGATGGCCACCAACGCCCTCATGGCTGCAAGCGATCCTCGTTTTGCAGACGCCTTCTGGGATGCCATCGACGAGCGCGGCGGCTTGATGCGCAAGTAGGCCTTCGGGCAACGATATTTACGGGCGCGGACCTCGGTTCGCGCCCGTTTTTTATAAGAGCTGCGATTGCCGACCCTCTGTTCACAGAAAATATATGAACATATGTTCGATGCACATACATTTACCTGCATGTTTTCTGTCGAAAAACTTTGCTACTCCAAAAACTCAATCACGTCAAGGCTTTTCTTGCCCAACGGTCGGTACCTGATAAACTATTAGGTTGCGATAACTGGCGAAGCTATGCCTCGCCAATCCACCGAGCATTTCCGTGAAGGAGGAAAAACCTGGTGACCTACGCATACACTGCCACTGAGCGCAAGCGCGTCAGCTTCGGGAAAATCCCGGAGGCCATGGAGCTCCCCAACCTTATCTCTGTTCAAAGGGAATCCTTTGAGCGTTTTAAGGACGAGGGCCTTCGTGAGGCGTTCAAGGAATCCAGCCCCATCCAGAGCCAGAACCATGTTCTCGAGGTTACCTTCGGCGAGCATCAGTTTGGCGATCCCGCGCACACCGTCGAGGAGTGCCGCGAGAAGGACATGACCTATCAGGCCCCGCTTTTGACCGACGTCCGTCTCACCAACAAGGAGACCGGCGAGATCAAGGAGCAGCTCGTCTTCATGGGCGACTTCCCCATGATGACTGATCAGGGCACCTTCATCATCAACGGTACCGAGCGTATCGTCGTCTCGCAGCTCGTCCGCTCCCCGGGCGTGTACTACAGCTCCGAGATGGATTCGGGCAAGCAGATCTACAAGGCCCAGATCATCCCGTCCCGCGGTGCCTGGCTTGAGTTTGAGGTCGACAAGCGCGACCAGCTCATGGTCTCCATCGACCGTAAGCGCAAGCAGAGCGCCACGATGTTCCTGCGCGCCCTTGGCATCGCCGTCACCAACGACGACATCATCGAGCTGCTCGGCAACTCCGATGTGATCAAGCGCACCCTCGAGCGCGATACCGCCCTCACCCGCGAGGACGCCCTCATCGAGATCTACCGTCGCCTGCGCCCGGGCGAGCCTCCCACCGTGGATGCTTCCCGCAGCCTGCTCGAGGGCCTGCTCTTCAATCCGCAGCGCTACGATCTGGCGCGCGTCGGTCGTTACAAGGTCAACAAGAAGCTCAACCTCACCACCGAGGAAGAGGTCACGGTGCTCACCGACGAGGATATCGTCGCTACGCTGCGCTACCTCCTGTCCCTCGCCGCCGGCGAGCAGGGCTTCAAGGTCGACGACATCGACCACTTTGGCAACCGCCGCATCCGTACCGTCGGCGAGCTCGTCGCCAACCAGTTCCGTATCGGCATGAGCCGTATGGAGCGCGTCGTCCGTGAGCGCATGAGCTCCCAGGACATCGACGAGATCACCCCGCAGTCGCTCATCAACATCCGTCCGATCGTGGCCTCCATCAAGGAGTTCTTCGGTTCCTCGCAGCTCTCGCAGTTCATGGACCAGGCGAACCCCCTGACCGGTCTGACCCACAAGCGCCGTCTGTCCGCACTCGGCCCTGGTGGTCTTGCCGGCCACAAGTCCGGCTCCAGCCGCCGCACCAACGTGCCGACGGCCGTCCGCGACGTTCACAACTCGCACTACAGCCGCATGTGCCCGATCGAGACCCCCGAAGGCCCCAACATCGGCCTGATCGGCTCGCTCGCCCTCTACGCCCGCGTCAACGAGTACGGCTTCATCGAGGCTCCGTTCCGCCGCGTCGAGAACGGCGTTGCCACCGACCAGATCGACTGGATGACCGCTGACGAGGAAGAGAAGCACGTCATCGCGCCGGCCAACACGCCGCTCGATCCCAAGACCAACGAGTTCATCACGACCGATGCCGAGGGCAAGATCGTCCGTCCGCATACCGTGATCGCCCGTACCCGCGACTTCGACGGCTCCTTCGGCGCTCCCGCCGACGTGCCTGTCGAGGACGTCGACTACATGGACGTCTCGCCGCGTCAGATGCTCTCCGTCGCAGCCACGCTGATTCCGTTCCTTGAGCACGACGACGCTAAGCGTACGCTCATGGGCGCCAACATGCAGCGTCAGGCCGTGCCGCTGGTTCACCCTGCCGCTCCCTATGTCGGTACCGGCATGGAGCGTCGTGCCGCTCTGGACTCCGGCGAGGTCACCCTGGCCAAGAACGCCGGCGAGGTCATCTTTGCCGACGCCTCCAAGATTATCGTCAAGCATGCCGGCGGCATGGACGAGTATCACCTGGCCAAGTACCAGCGCTCCAACCAGTCCACCTGCATCAACCACCGTCCGCTCGTGCGCGTCGGTGACACCGTTGAGCAGGGTGAGCCTCTGGCCGACGGTCCCTCGACCGATCATGGCGAGCTCGCACTGGGCCAGAACCTCACCGTGGCATACATGCCGTGGGAAGGCTTTAACTACGAGGACGGTATCGTCGTGTCCGAGCGCCTGGTGGCCGAGGACCTGCTGACGACCATCAATATCACCCGTCACGAGATCGACGCCCGCGACACCAAGCTCGGCCCCGAGGAAATCACTCGCGAGATCCCGAACCTCTCCGAGGACATGCTTGCCAACCTCGACGAGGACGGCATCATCCGCATCGGCGCCGAGGTCGGCCCTGGCGACATCCTGGTCGGCAAGGTCACGCCTAAGGGCGAGAGCGCTCTGACCGCCGAGGAGCGCCTGCTGCGTGCCATCTTCGGTGCCAAGGCTCACGACGTTCGCGACACCTCCCTTAAGATGCCTCACGGCGCTTACGGCCGCGTCATCGACGTCGTCCGCTTTAGCCGCGAGAACGGCGACGACCTGGCCCCCGGCGTCAACGAGCAGGTGCGCGTCTACGTCGCCCAGCGTCGTAAGATCCAGCAGGGCGATAAGATCGCCGGCCGCCACGGCAACAAGGGTGTTATCTGCAACGTTCTGCCGGTCGAGGACATGCCCTACATGGCAGACGGTACCCCGATCGACGTTATCCTCAACCCGCTGGGCGTTCCTTCGCGTATGAACGTCGGCCAGCTGCTCGAGTGCCACCTTGGCTGGGCTGCTGCCTGCGGTTGGGATACCGAGGATGCCGATTCCGACAAGTATGTCCCCGGTCCGTTCTTCACCGCGACGCCCGTCTTCGACGGCGCCAAGGAGGACGAGATCGCCGAGGTCATCCGTCGCGCCAACAAGAACATGCTCAACAAAGCTACCGCTGCCTTTGGCGATCACATGCGCCCCGAGTTTGTCACCCAGCTTGACGAGCGCGGCAAGACCCGTCTGTTCGACGGCCGCACCGGCGAGGAGTTCCGCGAGCCCATTACCGTGGGCACGTCCTACATCCTCAAGCTCGGCCACATGGTCGACGACAAGATCCACGCCCGTTCGACCGGCCCTTACAGCCTGGTTACCCAGCAGCCGCTGGGCGGCAAGGCTCAGTTCGGCGGCCAGCGCTTCGGCGAGATGGAAGTTTGGGCACTGTACGCTTACGGTGCTTCCAACGTCCTGCAGGAGATCCTGACCGTCAAGTCCGACGATACCGTGGGCCGCGTCAAGACCTACGAGTCCATCGTCAAGGGCGAGAACGTCCCTGTCCCGGGTATCCCCGAGTCCTTCAAGGTTCTCGTCAAGGAGATTCGTTCCCTCGCGCTGGACATCGAGCCCATGCACGATGCCGACGAGGACGCCTCCGCCCCTGTGACCGCCGAGGAGACCTCTGCCCTCGATGACCTGGCTGCGCTCGCCGGCGTTGACGCCGACGTCGAGGCCCAGGATGCCGAGACCGCCGAGGCACCCGAGGCTGTCGCCGCCACGACCACTGATAAGGAGTAGTTGACTGTGGCAGATTTCGAAGCTACTGATTTTGACTCGGTAAAGATCTCCCTTGCCTCCGCCGACCAGATCCGTTCCTGGTCGCACGGTGAGGTCAAGAAGCCGGAGACCATCAATTACCGTACCCTCAAGCCCGAGAAGGACGGCCTGTTCTGCGAGAAGATCTTCGGTCCCGCCAAGGACTGGGAGTGCTCCTGCGGCAAGTACAAGGGCATCCGCTTTAAGGGCATCGTCTGCGAGCGCTGCGGCGTCGAGGTCACCTCGGCCAAGGTGCGTCGCGACCGCATGGGCCACATCGAGCTCGCCGCTCCCGTGTCCCACATCTGGTACTTCAAGAGCCCCACGAGCTTCCCGATGAGCCGTATGCTCGACATCAAGTCCAAGGACCTCGAGAAGGTTCTGTACTTTGCCAGCTACATCATCACCGAGGTTGACTACGAGGCTCGCGAGGCCGATGCCGACGACCTGCGCGAGGAGCTCGCCGCCGATCTGGAAGAGATCGATGCCGAGTGCGCCCGCCAGATCGAGTCCCTCAAGGAGCAGGGCGACCCCGAGAACTTTGACGAGTTCTCCGACGAGGAGCCGCTGACCCCCGAGGAGATCGCCTCCGGCATCGTCGACATCGAGGAAGAGTGCAAGGACGAGAAGCAGCTCCGCACGGACGCCTTCAACGCCTTCATGAAGCTCACCGAGCGCGACCTCATCTCCGATGAGCCGCTGTTCCGCGAGATGACCCGTTACTACTCCATGTACTTCAAGGGTGGTATGGGTGCCGAGGCCGTTCGCGACCTGCTCGCTGCTATCGACCTCCCCTCCGAGGCCGAGAAGCTCAAGGCCATCATCGCCGACGAGGATTCCCAGAAGCAGAAGCGCGAGAAGGCCGTCAAGCGCCTCGAGGTCGTTGACGCCTTCCTGAAGGGCGGCAACAGCCCCGCGAACATGATCCTGGACGTCATCCCGGTCATTCCGCCCGATCTGCGCCCGATGGTCCAGCTCGACGGCGGCCGCTTCGCCGCGTCCGACCTCAACGACCTGTATCGTCGCGTGATCAACCGTAACAACCGACTCAAGCGCCTGCTCGACCTGGACGCCCCTGCGATCATCGTGAACAACGAGAAGCGCATGCTCCAGGAGTCCGTGGACGCCCTGTTCGACAACGGCCGTCGTGGTCGCCCGGTCTCTGGCCGTGGCGGTCGCCCGCTCAAGTCGCTCGCCGAGGCCCTCAAGGGCAAGCAGGGTCGTTTCCGTCAGAACCTGCTGGGTAAGCGTGTCGACTACTCCGGCCGTTCGGTTATCGTTACCGACCCCAAGCTGCTGCTGCACCAGTGCGGTCTGCCCAAGACCATGGCGCTGGAGCTCTTTAAGCCCTTCGTCATGAAGCGCCTGGTCGAGCTTGGCAAGGTCGAGAACATCAAGGGCGCCAAGCGCGCTATCGACCGCGGTGCCACCTTTGTGTGGGACATCCTCGAAGAGGTCATCGACGGCCGCGTCGTGCTGCTCAACCGTGCACCGACCCTGCACCGTCTGTCCATCCAGGCCTTTGAGCCGGTGCTGGTCGAGGGCAAGGCTATCCACCTGCATCCGCTGGTCTGCTCGCCCTTCAACGCCGACTTCGACGGCGACCAGATGTCTGTCCACGTGCCGCTGTCCAGCCAGGCTCAGGCCGAGGCCCGCGTGCTCATGCTCTCTGCGAATAACCTGCGCTCGCCGGCATCCGGCAAGCCGGTCAACATCCCCTCGCAGGACATGATCATCGGTGTGTACTACCTCACCCAGGTCCGCGAGGGTCTGCCGGGTGAGAACCACGTGTTCGCCAGCTTCGACGACGCGCTGCACGCCTATGACTGCCGTTCCGAGGTCGACATGCAGGCCAAGATCCAGGTCCGCGTGTCCGCTGCCGATGCCAACGTCATCAACGAGGACGGCACCCGTATCTTCCGCGTCAAGAACGGTAAGAACGAGTTTGTCGACTACGACGTCACCGGCAACAAGACCGCGCGCTTCGAGACCTCCATCGGCCGCATCATCTTCAACCGCCAGTGCCTGCCCGAAGACTACGAGTTCATGAACTACAAGATGGTCAAGGGCGATGTGGCCAAGCTAGTTGCGGATTGCTGCGATCGTTACCCCGAGGCCAAGGTCGGCCCGATCCTCGACGCCATCAAGTACTCCGGCTTCCACTACGCTACCCGCGCCGGCCTCACCATCTCGGTGTGGGACGCTCTCATCCCTGCCGAGAAGCAGGAGCTGCTCGATCGCGCCCAGGCCAACGTCGACCAGATCAACGAGTACTTCGAGGAGGGCTTCATCAACGAGACGGAGCGCCACATCGAAGTCGTTAACGAGTGGACCGCTTGTACCGATAAGGTCGCAGCGCTCATGCTCGACATGTTCGACGAGGAGAACCCGCTGTACATGATGGCCGACTCCGGCGCCCGTGGTTCTAAGACCCAGCTGCGTCAGCTCGGCGGCATGCGTGGCCTGATGGCAGACATGTCCGGCGAGACGATCGACCTTCCCATTAAGGCGAACTTCCGCGAGGGCCTGCTGCCGCTCGAGTACTTCGTTTCGACCTACGGCGCCCGTAAGGGCCTGGTCGATACCGCATCCCACACCTCGGACTCTGGTTACCTGACCCGCCGTCTGGTCGACGTGGCCCAGGACGTCATCGTCCGCGAGGAGGACTGCGGTACGCACGAGGGCGTCACCTACAACCTCATCATCCCCGGCACCACCGACCTCAACACCGACCTCGTCGGCCGTTGCTTCATTGAGGACGTCGTGGCTCCCGATGGCACCGTGCTCTTTGAGCAGGACGGCTACATCGAGAAGGTCGCCGACATCCAGAAGATGGTCGATGCGGGCCTCAAGAAGGTCAAGCTTCGCGCGCTGCTCACCTGCCGCTCCAAGTACGGCGTCTGCCAGAAGTGCTACGGCTGGGATCTTTCCACCCGTCGTCCGGTCGCCATCGGTACTGCCGTCGGCATTATTGCCGCCCAGTCCATCGGCGAGCCCGGTACGCAGCTTACGATGCGTACCATTCACTCCGGCGGCGTCGCTGGCGTCGACGATATTACGCAGGGTCTGCCTACGGTCAGCCGTATGTTCGATATCGTCGGCAACGTCAACGAGAAGATCCTGGGTCGCGAGGCCGAGCTGGCTCCGTACTCCGGTCACCTCTCGATTAAGCCCGAGAAGTCCGAGTACGTGCTGACGCTCACCGACTCCGAGGATCACACCCGTGTCCTCGACGAGCGCCGCGTCCCCGCTTCGGTGCGCTTTATGCCCGAGATCGAGGACGGCTGCGAGGTTCGCGCCGGCGACCAGATCACCAAGGGCTTCGTCAACTTCCGCAACCTGCGCAAGCTGACCGACATCGAGTCGACGATGCACACCTTCGTCGAGAGCGTTAAGGACGTCTACACCAGCCAGGGCGTCGACCTGAACGACAAGCACATCGAGGTGCTCGCACGTCAGATGCTGCGTCGCGTTCAGATCACCAACCCCGGCGACTCCAAGTACCTGCTTGGTCAGTACGTCGACCGCTACGAGTTTGCCGACGAGGTCGAGCGCGTTGCCCGTCTGGGCGGTCAGGCTCCCGTGGCCGAGCCCGTCATCCTGGGTACGCTCAAGGTCGCGTCTAACATCGACTCCTGGCTGTCGAGCGCTTCGTTCATCCGTACCGCTGGCGTCCTTACCGAGGCTGCCATCGAGGGCAAGGTCGACCACCTGCTCGACCTTAAGTCCAACGTCATCGTCGGTAAGAAGATCCCGGCTGGTACCGGCCTCAAGCCGTACGCCAACGCCAAGCTGACGTATCGCACGGCCGACGGCTACGTGGACATCGACGGCCCGGCTTCGCCCAACGCCAAGTCGCTGCCCGAGTGGGCTCCTGTGGAGCTCAAGGACCTGGACGAGCAGCTCCCGCAGCAGCTCGACTGGGCCGGCTACGACGAGTTTGGTGGTGCTGACGGTTCGTTCACCCGCAACGGCCACACCATCTCCGCCGAGAAGGCTCGTCTGTACCTGTTCGACGACCTGGGCGTGTCGCAGCGCTGGACCAACAAGTTCAGCGAGGTCGGCATCGAGACGGTCGGCGACCTGGTCGGCAAGTCCGAGGAGGATCTGCTGCGCATTGATGGTATCGGTGCCAAGGCGATCGAGGAGCTCCGTGACGGCCTGGAGGCCCACGACCTGCTCTACATCCTCGAGAACAACGACGACGTTGCCGACGAGGAAGACCTCTCGCAGCTGCTGCAGATGGTCTTTAGCCCCGACGGTCCGGATGATATCCTGCTGGGTACCTCCGCTCCGACGCATCACGCCGACGCCGACGAGGAGCTCCTGGGCGCCCCGATCGACGACAAGAAGGCTCCCGCCAACGGCGCGATCAACGAGGACATGGCTTCTCTCGATGAGCTGCTCAACCAGCTCGTGGACACCGACGACGCCGAAGAGGCCAAGGACAACGACGAGGAGTAATTTCCTAGTACGTTAACCGCCCTTCCAAAGACCCGTTTCCCAACAGGGAAGCGGGTCTTTTTTTGAAGAGAACCTGCCAAAAAGGGACAGGTTTATTTTGGTAGGTTTTTCCTGCTTGAATTTGAAACATTCCGTTCGGTCAAAGCGTATCTATGGTGAGGGCCTCAGCAAGAAACATCAGCATCACCGGGAGGTGATTATGGAAGAACAAGCTTTTAGACAGGTGGTTGAAGATCACAGGGATGTCGTGTTTCGAATCGCATTGACGTATCTGCGCGATCGTGCCGATGCCGACGATATTGCCCAAGACGTCTTTCTTAAGTTGCTTAAAAGCGATGGACACTTTGAAAGTCGGGAACATCTTCGTCGCTGGCTTATCCGGGTCACGATCAATGAATGCAAATCGCTCTTTCGAAAGCCATGGAGGCGTGTGGAGGATATTGAGAACCTGGCCGAGTCGCTTTCGATAGCGCAGGATGAGACCAAGGCGGTCTTGTCAGACGTTATGCGACTTCCGGAGCGATTCCGTGTTCCCATCGTGCTCTATTACTATCTGGGCTTTTCGACCTCAGAGATTGCCGAGTTACTGCATGTGCCAGCCGCTACCGTTCGAACGCGTTTAGCTCGCGGTCGATCGAAGCTCAAATTCATCCTAGAGGAGGGCGACCGTGAAATCCAATCAAATCAAGCAGGCCTTCGAGTCCATCCAAGCCGATAGCAATCTTGCAGATCGCGTCCTTAATACCGCTGCGGGTGAGCCGCTTCATCGAAAGGGCCACGCGAAACCTCTCTATGTTGCCGTGATCGGATGCCTTGCCGGAGTGCTGGCGACCGGAGGGGTCGCCTACGCCGTCGTCAATTCCAGTTATTTTGCCTCTGCCTGGGGAAACCATGGCAACGGAGAGTCCATTACCTTGACTCAAGGTGGCTCGTCGGGGACTAAATATACCTACACCAGAGAGTTTGGTGATGGTATCGCGCCCCAAAGCTTGGAGGGTTCAGTACAGAAGGTCAATCTGTCCGTCGAGGGCAACGGCTATACACTCGACATTCATGATATGGCTATCGATAAAAACGGTTGCGGTGCCGTGACGTTTACGTTGTCCAATCCAAATGGTGTTAACTACTACAAGCCGGCAGCAGAGACTGGCGAACTTGTTCTCTATGGTGAAGAAGAACAAGGCATCGGCACGCCCAGCATGAACTTCGGCGAGGAATGGGCTGATACGCGCTGCACAATTGATAAGGACACATCAAGCGACACGGTCATTAAAGGCACGATGTACTTTGCCTCGTGGAATCGCGAGCGAGATTTGGGACATGCGGTCACCTGGAATATCTGCTGGACTGAGGGCGAAGGCGAGGATGCGAAGCCGTTCGAAGTATCGACGCCCGAGTTTAGCGTTGGAGCGTACGTCGATACAAAGGAACTCCGCTCCGGTGACTCGCCTCTTGAGATTAGCCCGTTTTCCATCCAGACGCACATCGATGATCTGGGCATTGACGCAGTCACGAAAAAGTTGACCGTTACCTACAAGGATGGATCGGAGCAGATTATCGAAGATGATGCTGCGGGTGCGTACAATTTATATGTCTCGCTGACGCGCAATAGCGGAGAGAACATCTCGGTGCCGACAAAACTGATTAATGTCGATCAAGTGGTCTCGGTAACCCTTGAGGGCACGAGGTACACATCAACAGGAGAGACCGAAACAGAAGCACCCTTTACCATCGTCTATTCGTAAGGTCAAGGCCGCTTCCCAAGAGGGGAAGCGGCCTATTTTGCGTTAAATGGGCGGTTATTGTTTCCCCAGATAAAACCGACCAAAATAAACCTGTCCCTTTTTGGCAGGTGGCGTTGCCCCGACGAGCACGTCGGATTCCCGGACCGGGCGGCCCAGGTTTTAAGTT
>CAJMPK010000035.1 GCA_905215205.1 uncultured bacterium
GGAGTCCCGCGTGCCATGACACCCGCATGATCAAAAAGGATGCACGGCGGTATTTTGCCTGCATCACCGTGATGGCGGGGCGCAGTGTGGGATGGATTTTGTCCCGTTCGGGCCAAAGATCAGCAGCGATCTCGAGCCCCAGGGTCTCCCATAGGTAATCAAGCTCTTCGTCCATGGTGCCTCGATATCTACGTGATCATTGATACTTCGATTGTGTTGCCTGGTGCTATCGTTTTCACGGTAGAATCTGCCAACGGTTGACGGCTACCGCTCGCGGCGTTTTGCCCTTCGTGTACAGCGGTTGGCTTCACAGGTCCTTCACGGGTTGGACTAAATTAGGCCAATTTGACTGAATTTCAAAAAAGTCAAAATTGGGGCTTGCGTCACGGCGAGACTTCCCGTATATTTCTTTCTTGCGCAAAGGCACAGCCGAGCGCAGCGATGCAGTCATTGGGATGTCGTCTAATGGCAGGACAGCGGATTCTGGTTCCGTCAATGGGGGTTCGACTCCCTCCATCCCAGCCATTGCATTTGCTACATATGGCCCGTTCGTCTAGCGGTTTAGGACGCCGCCCTCTCAAGGCGGAGATCACCAGTTCGAATCTGGTACGGGCTACCAAAATTGAACGCCCGGGCCTCGTAAGAGACCCGGGTTTTGTGTATTGACCGTATATACGGCGCCTGCCGTGTTTCGCTCAGATCGAGGAGTAGCCATGGATCTGCCCATCAGCTTGCAAGACATCACGTATGCCGAGAACTATCTGGCGCAGGGCGACCTGGCTACGGCGACGCCGCTGCTGGAGCGTCTGGTGGAGCTCGCCGAGGAGTATATCGACGCTGAGTGCAAGACGGAGGAGAAGCGCCAATACTTTAGCTTCGATAGCAAGTTTGAGCGCTTGGCCTATCGCCGCGTGGAGAAGGATCCGCGCGAGCTCGTGCAGGTCGAGGTGCCGTTTGACCGCCTGTACTCTGACATGGCGTTTGCCTACATTCGCCAGCAGGATTATGTGAGCGCTCGCAATGCCCTGATGCAGGCTGTGCGTTGGGACCCCATGAACTGCAACTATCGCTTGGATTTGGCCGAGCTGTTCCGCGCACTCGAAGACAAGCAGGAATGGGCATCGCTCTCGTTCTCGGTGCTGGAGCGTGCAAGCGATGGCAAGTGCGCCGCCCGCGCTTACGCCAATCTGGGCCAGTACTTCTTGGAGCCCGAGACCGAGAACATTTCGGCTGCCGTGGGCTGCGCACGTCTGGCGCTGCGCCTGGCGCCCAACGATGCGCATACGACGCGCCTGCTCAACAAGATCCATACTACCTATCCGGATGCCGCCGAGGAGAGCGACGAGCACGTGATGGGCGAGCTGGCGTTGCAGGGCGTTCCGACCTCACCTTCGGCCGAGATTGCCATCTGCCTGATTATGTGCGCGACCGATGCTGCAAGCGACGGCGACAAACAGGAGGCGACGCGCCTGACGGTGCGCGCCCGCGACCTGGTGGGCGAGGAGGCCTGCGCGGCGATTATCAAACTGGTGCGCGAGAGCGATGCCGAGCTCAATGCCGAGCGCAAGGCAAAGCGTGAGGCTGCGGGCTCAAACGCCGATGGAGCCAAGGAGGCCGCCGATGCCCAGTAAGCGCGAGCGCAAACTCATTTCCAAGAATCGCTCGGCACATCACGAGTACTTTATCGATGAGACGTTTGAGTGCGGTATTGAGCTGAGCGGCACCGAGGTCAAGTCGATTCGCGAGCGCGCGTGCCAGATTACCGATACCTTCGCGCTGATCCGCGGCGGGGAGTGCTGGCTCGTCGGCCTGCATATCCACCCTTATAGCCATGGTGGCGTGTGGAATCGCGATCCCGACCGTCGGCGTCGTCTGCTGCTGCACCGCAAGGAGATTGACTTTCTTGACGGCAAACTTCGCAACCGTGGTTATGCGCTGGTTCCGTTGGAGCTCTACTTTAATACCGACGGCCGCGTAAAGCTGCTGCTGGGTCTGGGTCGCGGCAAGAAGCTCTACGACAAGCGCGAGGACATGGCCAAGCGTGATGTCCAACGCGAGATCGACCGCGCCCTCAAAGAGCGCAACCGCTAGACACTCTGTATAAGTTGCGGTGGAATACGGACTGTTTTGCCTGTTTGAGGGGCTATTCAGTCCCTATTTCACCGCAACTGCGGACGTCTCATCTTTCTTACTGTTCTGACACATATGTCTCAAAGGCGGCGTCCGTTATGGGTGCCGCCTTTTTTGTGGGTACATACATCCATGAGGTTCCAACCCGAGCTAGGGGAGTGATCGTTATGGACAAAACTGCGTTCTTTACCATGCCGAGCGGCCTGTACGTGGTGAGCTCCGCGGCGGACGGGCTGCGTGCCGGCTGCGTTATCAACACAGCGGTGCAGGTGACGTCCGCCCCGCCGCGCATCTCGATTGCCGTGAACAAGGAAAATGTCACGTCCGGCGTAATCGTATCGGCTAAGGCCTTTGCGCTGACCGTGATCGATCAGACCGCCGACATGCTCTATATCGGCAATTTTGGCTTCCGCACCAGCAGCGATTACGACAAGTTTGCCAAGTACGAGACCCACGAGACCACTCTGGGCATGCCCTATGTGCCCGAGCACGCGGCGGCGCTGTTCAGCTGCCGTCTGATCGACACCGTGGATGTGGGTACGCACCTGCTCTTTATTGGCGAGGTTGAAGATGCAGAGCGCCTGAGCGACGAGACACCGCTGACGTACGACTACTATCACAAGGTTCTGAAGGGCAAGACGCCGCCCAAAGCTTCGTCGTATCAAGGCTAGAAATGTTCTAAAAATACTTGCATTATATTATTGAGAATCTATACTAATAAACGAAGTACATCACCAGTCACGTTCGAGAGGAGAACATCATGGCTGAGGAAAAGAAGACGTATAAGTTTGTGTGCACCGTTTGCGGTTACGAGGTTGAGGTCGACACGCCCGAGCTGCCCGAGGATTACGTGTGCCCGGTGTGCGGCGTTGGTCCCGATGAGTTTGAGCTCGTCGAGGAGTAACTCGTAGACACACGGCGATTAGCCATACAGAGCTCTGTCCAAGGGCCCCGGTCGAATTCTCGGCCGGGGCCCTTTTGATTTATCTGACGGTTTAAAACGGCCTTACGTGTTACAGATTGAGACGTTATATCTGGACAGTCACGCCATCCCAATTACATCCCCGTTAGCAGCACGATGTCGAGAATCGTCACGATGACGCCGATCCCTACGAGCAACGCGTTGAGCGGGCGCGAGTTGGCGTATTTACCCATGACGCGGCGTGAGCTGGTGAGCCGTATGAGCACAAAGACCGTAATCGGCAGCTGAAGCGACAGCAGTGCCTGACTCCAAATGAGACCCTCAAAAGGATTTGGGACGACCAGGCACGCCGCCACTGCGCCGGCGAAACAGGCCACCACCCCGATCGAGGAATGTCGGTCGTGGATGTCGTATTCCTCATCGAACATGCCCGCGGTGATGGTGCCTGCCGCCATGCCCGCCGTCACACTACTCGATAGGCCCGCAAACAGCAGTGCCACCGCAAAGATAGTCGAGCTCGCCGGGCCCAAGATGGGGGAGAGCGTGGCCGCTGCGACGGTGAGGTCGTCTACGACAATGCCGTGCGCAAAGAAGGTCGTTGCGGCCAGGATGACCATGGCCGAGTTGATTGCCCAGCCCACGCCCATCGAAAAGAGCGTGTCGAAGAGCTCGTAGCGAAGGCGTTCTTCGATAACCCGCTCGCCTTGGCCTTCGAAGTGCATGGATTGGATGACCTCGGAGTGTAGAAAGAGGTTGTGGGGCATAACGACCGCACCCAGGACACTCACGATAATCGCGGCAGAGCCAGTGGGCATACTGGGCGTGATCCAGCTTGCGGCGGCTTGCGGCCAGTCGACCTTGACTAGTGCAAGCTCGGCCAAAAACGAGAGTCCTACCACGCCTACGAAGGCGATGATCCAGCGTTCGGCACGCTTGTAGGAGTTCGTCATGAGCATCGCCATCGATACTGCCGCCACGATGACGCAGCCCGCACGCACGGGCAGCCCAAAGAGCATTTGAAGGGCAATCGCGCCACCCAGGACTTCGGCCATGGCGGTGGCGATGGTCGCGAGATAGGCACTGGCGAGCACCGTGCGTCCAACGAAGCGGGGGAGGTAACGTGTCGTGGCCTCGGCAAGACAGGCACCCGTGGCGATACCCAGGTGCGCCGCATTGTGCTGCAGCACAATGAGCATAATCGTGGACAGTGTGACGATCCACAGCAGCGCGTAGCCAAACTGCGAGCCCGCGGCCATATTGGAGGCCCAGTTGCCCGGGTCGATAAAGCCGACGGTCACGAGCAGCCCGGGGCCGATGTGCCGCGCAATGTCTAGGCCTCCGTGACCACCGGTGCGTCGGGAGCCAAAATGATGTTTGAGATGGTTGAGCATGGTGAGCTCCTGCGTGCCGTTTGTTTGACGCCGCAAAGGATACCCGTTTTAGGCTCGAAGTTAACCAAGACTAACAAAATTGCTGTATTTGAATAGGATGATGAAGGGGGCTGCCGAAATGTCTTGATCTGTAACAACTAGGGATGGAAATTGGACCTAGGTGTTACAGATCAAGACAAGAAGAAATGGTCCTATGGAAAATCTCGATCTGTAACAGTTAGCTGCAAAAACTGGCCCTTCGTGTTACAGATTGAGACATTCGGAACCGTCTCTCGAAAACATCTCAATCTGTAACAGTTAGTCGTCGAAATTGGGTCTTCCTGTTACAGATTGAGATGTTTGAAGCGGTGAGTTTACGGGCCGAACCTGGGGTCCTTGCTGTCGCCCTTGAGCTCGGCGGCACCCACTCGCGGGTCGTGCGTTACGCGATTGTTTCGAAACGGGTGGGAAACACAATGGGCTGGCTATGCTCCTAGTATGCCTAGTCAACTGACTGTCTAACACCTAGGGGAGGATCGCGATGCAGGCAGATTCCGCTCAGCAGCAGGGCCTTTATCGCCCCGAATTCGACCACGATGCATGTGGTATTGGCGCGCTTGCCGATATCAACGGTGAGCGCCATCACCAGATTCTGGACGATGCACTGTCCATTCTGGTCAACTTGGAGCACCGCGGTGGCACGGGACTCGAGAAGAACACCGGCGACGGCGCTGGCATCCTGTTCCAGGTTCCGCATCACTTTTTCCGTAAAGAGGCCCAAAAGTGCGGCCAGATTCTGCCGGCAGAGGGCGACTATGGCGTGGCCATGCTGTTCTTCCCGCAGGACGACAAGGGCGTAGAGGATGCCCGTCGCGTGTTTGAGGAGGGCTGCGCCGAGGCCGGCGTGCCGCTGCTCTTTTGGCGCGAGGTGCCGGTCGACCCGCACGACCTGGGCGAGACGGCCCGTGCCTGCATGCCCACTATCCTGCAGGCCTTCCTGGGCCGTCCGGACGACACGCCCGCCGGCGATGCCTTCGAGCGCCGCCTGTACGTGTGCCGCCGCACCATCGAGAAGAAGGCCGACGCTGAGTTCGCCTTGCGCGACAAGATTTTCTACGTCTGTTCCATGAGTTCGCGCACCATCGTGTACAAGGGCATGCTGGTCGCCACGCAGATGCGCCGCTTCTTCATCGACCTCAACGACGCCGCCGTCAAAACGGCCGTGGCGCTCGTCCACTCGCGCTACTCCACCAACACCACGCCCAGCTGGGAGCGTGCGCACCCCAACCGTTTTATCATTCACAACGGCGAGATCAACACCCTCAAGGGCAACGTCAACTGGATTCGCGCCCGCGAACCCAACCTGTACAGCCCCGTGTTGCAGCACGATCTTGAGCGCGTGATGCCCATCATCAACCGCGAGGGTTCCGACTCCGCGATTCTGGACAACGTGCTTGAGTTTTTGGTCATGAACGGTCGCCCGCTCACGCGTGCCGCGTCCATGTTGCTGCCCGAGCCGTGGGACCACAACGATAGTCTGAGTGAGGAGCGTCGCGCCTACGACGCCTACCAGTCCATGCTCATGGAGCCGTGGGATGGCCCGGCGGCCATCGCCTTTACCGACGGTCGCACGCTGGGTGCCGCCCTCGACCGTAACGGCCTGCGTCCCGCCCGCTACTATGTGACGCGCGACGGTCGCTTTATGCTGGCAAGCGAGGTGGGCACCATCGAGGTGAGCCCCGAGAACATCCTGACGAGCGGCTGCCTGGGGCCGGGCCAGATGCTCGAGGTCGACTTTGCCCGCGGGCGCGTCATCTACAACGATGAGCTGCGCGCCCGTTACGCCAAGGAAAAGCCCTACTGTGATTGGATTGCCGAGGAGACGCTAACCGTTGACGCGCTCGATGAGCCCGTTGCGGCAACGCCCGCCGAGGACGCCGAGGTGCCCGCCGCTGTGCGTATGGCCAAGCTCGGCTACCACTGGGATGACGTCGACGAGGTCGTGCGCCCCATGGCCCAGCAGGGCAAGGCGCCGCTCGCCTCGATGGGCATCGATGCGCCGCTGGCCTGCCTGTCCAAGAAGACGCGTTCGTTCTTTGACTACTTCTATCAGTTGTTCGCTCAGGTCACAAACCCGCCCATCGACGCCCTACGCGAGCATATGGTCACCTCGACCACACTCTACCTGGGCAACCACGGCAACCTGCTCGAGGATTCCCGCACGGCCTGCCAGCTGGTGCGCTTGGAGCGCCCGTTGCTCAACGAGGAAGAGTTTGACCGCATCTGCGCCATCGACCGCGTGGGCTTTAAGACCCGCCGGTTCCGTGCCGTGTACCGCCGCGACGCGGGTGAGGGCGCGCTGCAGGCTGCGCTCAAGCAGCTTGCCGAAGACGTCGAGGCTGCGGTTCGCGATGGCGTGAACATCGTGGTGCTGAGCGATCGCGCCGGAGCGGGCGAGGTGCCCGTGCCGTCGCTGCTCGCCGTGGGCTGCGTGCACAATCACCTGATCCGTGCCGGCGTGCGCACCTTTGCCGATATCGTGGTGGAGTGCGGCGACGCCGTGTCCCCGCACGACTTTGCGGCGCTGGTGGGCTACTCCGCAAGCGGCATCTACCCGTACAACGCGCATGTGTGCATCCGCAATCTGGCGGCATGCGGCGACCTGGACGTGACGGCCGAGCAGGGCATCGCCAATTACAACAAGGCCGCGACGGCGGGCATCGTCTCCATCATGTCCAAGATGGGCATCTCCACGGTGCAGAGCTACCACTCCGCGCAGATCTTCGAGGCCGTTGGCTTTACGCCGGAGTTCGTCAACGCGTACTTCGCCGGCACGGTGAGCCGTGTGGGCGGTATGGGTGTCGAGGACGTCGAACGCGAGCAAAATGAGCGCTATGACGCCGCGCTCGCTATCCTTAAGAGCCCGGCTCCCGATCAGCTGCCCACGTTGGGTCTGACCAAGTGGCGCCCGCTCGGCGGCGAGGACCACCTCATCGATCCGCAGACTGTCTACTTGCTGCAGACCGCCTGCCGTGAGGACAGCTACGACACCTTTAAGGAGTACAGCGCCCGCCTGCACCGCACCGGCCGTGCCGTTCGCCTGCGCGACTTGCTCGACTTTAATGCCAATGGTCGCACGCCGGTGGCACTCGACGAGGTCGAGCCCGCGCTCAACATCGTCCGCCGCTTTAACACCGGCGCCATGTCGTATGGCTCCATCAGCAAAGAGGCGCACGAGTGCATGGCCATTGCCATGAACCGCCTGCACGGCCGTTCCAACTCCGGCGAGGGTGGTGAGGATCCGCGTCGCGAGACCCCGCTGGCCAACGGCGACTCCAAGAACTCCGCGATCAAGCAGGTGGCAAGTGCGCGCTTTGGCGTGACGAGCCGCTACCTGTGCAGCGCCTTCGAGATTCAGATCAAGATGGCCCAGGGCGCCAAGCCCGGCGAGGGTGGCCACCTGCCCGGCAAGAAGGTCTACCCCTGGATTGCCGAGGTCCGTCAGTCCACGCCCGGCATCGGCCTGATCTCGCCTCCGCCGCACCACGACATCTACTCCATCGAAGACCTGGCAGAGCTGATCTTTGACCTTAAGAACGCCAACCCCGGTGCGCGCGTGTCGGTCAAGCTGGTCAGCGAGGCCGGCGTCGGCACCATCGCCACTGGTGTTGCCAAGGGCGCTGCCGACAAGATTTTGATCAGCGGCCACAACGGCGGCTCGGGTGCCGCTGCTCGCGATTCCATTTGGCACGCCGGTCTGCCGCTGGAGCTCGGTCTTGCCGAGGCCCAGCAGACGCTGCTGCAAAACGGCCTACGCTCGCGCGTGGTGCTCGAGGCCGACGGCAAGCTCATGGACGGCACCGATGTTGCCGTCGCCTGCCTGTTGGGCGCCGAGGAGTTTGGCTTTGCGACCATGCCACTCATCTCCATGGGCTGCCTCATGCAGCGCGACTGCCAGCAGGATACCTGCCCGGCCGGCATCGCTACGCAAAACTGCCGCCTGCGTCGCGGCTTCCGCGGCAAGCCCGAGCACGTCGAACATTTTATGCTCTTTGTTGCCGAGCAGCTGCGCGAGGTCATGGCGAGCCTGGGCTTCCGTACCGTCGACGAGATGGTCGGCCATCCCGAGTGCCTGCGCCAGATCGAGGTCCCGGGCA
Source organism: uncultured bacterium (assembly GCA_905215205.1). Lineage (GTDB taxonomy): Bacteria > Actinomycetota > Coriobacteriia > Coriobacteriales > Coriobacteriaceae > Collinsella. Next base: position 8,580 of record CAJMPK010000035.1, read on the forward strand.
ACCGCAAGGCCAACCTGCTCGATCTATCGCCCGTGCTGGCGAGCGCGACCTGTGAGTTTGGTGCCCACATCCCGGGTGCCGACGGCCGTCACTTCCTGCCCCAGATGGCTGCGGACAGCGAGCTCGACAAGACGCTCGATTCCACGCTGTTTGTGCCCTATACGGCCGATGCCCGTGCGCACCTGCGTCCGATTCGCTTCCGCGCCGACATCGCCAACGTCAACCGCTGCGTGGGCACCATCTTGGGCAACGCGGTGACCAAGGCGCATCCCGAGGGCCTGCCCGCCGGCTCCATCACCATCGATTGCGATGGTTCGGCCGGTCAGAGCTTTGGCGCCTTCCTGCCGCGCGGCATTACGCTCAACGTGTGCGGCGACGCCAACGACTACTTTGGCAAGGGCCTCTCGGGCGGCGAGGTGTCGGTGCGCCCCAACCCGCATGCGACCTACAAGTTCGACGAGAACATCATCGTGGGCAACGTTGCGTTCTTTGGCGCTACGAGTGGCCGCGGCTTCATTAACGGCCTGGCCGGCCAGCGCTTTGGCGTACGCAACTCCGGTGCCACGGTGGTGGTCGAGGGCTGCGGCAACCATGGCTGCGAGTACATGACGGGCGGTCTGGCGCTCATCCTGGGTGAGGTCGGGCAGAACTTCGCCGCCGGTATGACGGGTGGCGTGGCTTATGTCTTCGATCAGTACGGCACCCTCGATGCCCGTGTGAACCACGAGAGCGTTGAGCTTAAAGCCCCGACGGCCGGCGAGCTGGCGCAGATTCGCGAGCTCATCCAGGAGCACGTGGACGCGACGCAGAGTCCGCGCGGCATTAAGCTGCTCTACAGCTTTGAGACGATGAGCAAGCACTTTGTGAAGGTCATTCCAACCGAGTACGAGCGCGTGCTGGCGATTGTCGCCGCGGGTGAGGCCGTCGGTAAGACGCATGCGCAGGCAGAGGAGTTGGCGTTTGACATTGTGACCGGTCGCGCGAGTGCCGCGGATGTTGCTCGCTTCGATGCTGCGGGCGGTGCTGCGGGTGCTGCGTCCGTGGCTGCCAGCTCTGTTGCTTCGACCAAGAAGGAGGCGTAAGTGCCATGGGTAAGCCCGGTGCTTTTCTTGATATCGATCGCGTGACCCACGAGCTGCGCCCCGTGGAGGAGCGCAGCCGCGATTTCGATCCGCTGTACGTGGAGCTCGACGACGACGCGCGCCGTGCCCAGGCGAGCCGCTGCATGATGTGCGGTGTGGCGTTTTGTCAGATGGGCGCGAGCTTTGGCAAGGCACGCCCGAGCGGCTGCCCGCTGCACAACCTGATTCCCGAGTGGAACGAGCTGGTGTACCGCGGCCGTTGGGACGAGGCTGCCGAGCGCCTGTCACTCACCTCGCCCATGCCCGAGTTCACGAGTCGCGTGTGCCCGGCGCTGTGCGAGGCCGCGTGCAACCTGGGTTCGGTCGACGGTCAGCCCACGACGATCCATGACAACGAGCGCGCGATTAGCGACCATGAGTGGGCCAACGGCGGTCCGCACCGCTTTGAGCCGGCAGGGGAGGGCGCGCCCACGGTTGCCGTGGTGGGCTCCGGTCCTGCTGGTCTGGTGACAGCATGGGAGCTTGCGCGTCGCGGTGCCCGCGTGACGGTGTTTGAGCGTGACGATCGCCCGGGCGGTCTACTCATGTACGGCATTCCCAACATGAAGCTCGAGAAGTCCGTTGTCGAGCGTCGTGTGGCACTTATGCGCGAGCTGGGCATTGTGTTCGAGCTGGGTGCTGATGTAAGCGATCCCAAGGTTACCACCAAGCTCGACGACTTTGACGCCGTCGTGGTGGCTGCCGGTGCTCGCGCCCCGCGTGGGCTTTCGGCTGCGAACATTGATGCCCCGGGCGTGGTGTATGCCGTGGACTACCTGACGGCTTCGACCGTCTCGGTGCTCGATGGCGGCGAGCCCGCGGTGAACGCGCGCGGCCTGGACGTTGTGGTCATTGGCGGCGGCGATACCGGTAACGACTGCGTGGGCACCGCGGTACGTCAGGGTGCGCGCAGCGTGCGCCAGTTTGAGTTCTTGCCGGCGGCGCCTGATGCGCGCGCGGCGAGCAACCCCTGGCCGCAGTGGCCCAACGTGAAGAAGACCGATTACGGCCAGCAGGAGGCCATCGCTGCCATGGGCGGCGAGATGCGCGCTTGGGGTGTGGATACGCTCGAGGTACTGTTGGACAAGAAGGGCGCGGCCGCGGGCCTGCGCGTGGTCGATCTGGAATGGTCGGCCGGCAAGCCCGAACGCATTGCGGGCTCCGAGCACGAGGTGCCGGCGCAGCTGGTGCTCATCGCCTGCGGCTTTACGGGTCCCGAGCATGGCGTGTTCGACGCCGTTGGCGTGCCTGTTGCCACCGCTGGTCGTCCGCTGCCGGTGATGGCTACCGAGGGCTCGCACCTTGCGGCCCGTGTCGACGGCGTCGCCGCGGATGCCGCGCCGGTGTATGTGGCGGGTGATGCTCGCAACGGCAGCTCGCTCGTGGTGAACGCTATGGCCGATGCCCTGGCCTGCGCGGCCGAAGTCGCCGATGCGCTGGAGCTGTAAAGTAGGCATTTAAGAACGTCCCCAATGACTAGTCATTTTTTTGTCTAGTCGTTGGGGACATTTTTTGCGAGCGATTTGCCCGTTTGTCGACGCGCGAGTGTCCATTCGGCGTCTTCTTGAGCTGTGGCGCTCTGCTGTTTCTGTGATGGCCGGGGGCGCTTGGCTCAAAAGGACGGGTTTGCCGTCTATGTTTACCTGCGGGTTTGTTGCGGGGCGCATTTT
>CAJMPK010000036.1 GCA_905215205.1 uncultured bacterium
TTTTGTTTGGGGCGGCACGTTTTTGTTATAAGGCGATCCTGCTTAGACGAGCTTGCACTTCTGGAATGATCTTCTCGAACATTACCTCCGCCTCGGGAAAACCCTCTTCTTTGAGACCGCGCGCGGCGTCTCTTAGCGCGTCTGGAACCTCATTGCAGGTATCAGCAATCATTCCGGCGACAATTCCCCCGGGCAAACCCGCCCCAATCATTTGGCTCATCACCGACCCGCGCGTTACGTCGTCAATCTTGCGGCTCCCACCAAACGAGACGCCCATCTCACGAACGAGACTGGGGTAAACCGTTGTGCACAGCACGTCATAGAGCGGCGCCAACCTCACCTGCTTCCAACTTTCGTCCCATACGAGCGACCAGTTCTTTAGATGGTTATCGCAGTTACCTACGGCATAGTCGAACAGCTGGTTATAGCCGACAAGGAACCTGTCCTCCATTTGATTCGTCGACGCCCTTCGCACCGCATCGACGATAAGCCCCAGGTAATTGACGCCCGTCGCCTCATATTTAAGCTCACGCGAGATGCCCTTGGCCTGACAAACATCTTCCTGATGCAAACGGTATGGAATTGGCAATCCGTCAACCGAGCGTCCGGCATCAGGCGTTACTCGGTCAAATCGCTTCACGGCGATAATTGGCTCGGCATCCTCAACTCGGATAAGAAAACACTCTTCGGCCGATAGGTCCATCAGAGAGGCGGCTCTCACGCACATCGCTTCGCACACCGTCTCGCCCGGGAACGTTTTCGATCCCGCCTTGAGAATGTGCGTGGATGGGGCCGCTCCATGAGGCAGGTACCATCCATCACATGGGTCATCGCCCATATGGTAGAGACCGACCTTCGCCTGAGCACCCGCAAGGGAGATTCGACTCTCTAGCGCTAAATCAAAAGCAACCTCCGCCGGCGCGTGTGCCAGCCCGCTTAGCTGTTCCGCGCCTATCTCTTCATAGCCCATTTCGAGACTGTCGTCCGAAGGCTCTCGCGTCAAAACCAGGGCGCCGACAGGTTCATCGCGAACCAAATCGAGCACCTTAAAGTAATCTCCGCGTTCCGCTCGCGCCCTTTTCTCAAGGTCCCTGTTGAGCTGCCCCTCCGGAATGATGCCAGAGAAAAATGAACCCGTTGCGTCCGGACTAAATGTCTCGGCTGACAACGGCAGCGAGATCGAAATCGGCCCCGCATCACCGCTCTCGAGATATTTGGGGCTATAGGTGAATATCGGAAACCCCGCATTTTCCTCCAATATGCCAACCAGCTGGTAAGACCCATTAAACTCACGGTGAACGAACAGTGTGCCATCCATTATTTCCCCCTCACCTTCAGAATAAAATCGATATCCACGATGGAGGCGTAATCGAAAATGACACCAATTTCGACCGTTGTCCGCCCCCGCTCGATATCACCAATCACACGAAGGCTGCGACCCGTCATAGTCGCGATATCGCGTTGAGTCAAGCCGAGCTCACGCCTTCTGAGCCTGAGGGCTCTCCCCATCTCGGCGGGATCGAAAACCATGCGCTCCGAGAAAGCGACTTCCGACGGTTTGAGTTTGATGCGCCCATCCAGCTTTTTAATCGTTGTCACCGTTCTCATGATGCCTCCAGCTATATTCCTATTCGTGAACATAGTATAAAACTGTAGCACTATGTTCATGTACGGGAATATAGTGTTGACTACATTAGCAATGTTCCCGTTCGGGAATATAGCTGCCGAAAAGCCTGATTTCTTCTTAAATGAGAAGATCCTGAACGGCTACGCCATACGGGCTGACTACTCAAAGTATTGGAACTTGTTGGTCGAGAAGGCAAACGTGACGACGAAGCCTTCGCCGGAGTCGGATGCTGCGGTGACGTCGATGCCCATCTTGGAGCACAGGCGCGCCACCAGGTAGAGGCCGATGCCCGTTGCGCGCTTGGTGGTGCGGCCGTTGTCGCCGGTAAAGCCCTTCTCGAACACGCGCGGCAGGTCGGCCGCGCTCACGCCGCAGCCGTTATCCGCGACGGCAAGCTCGATGCGCTCGCTTGCCAGGCCCTCGTCCAACAACGCTCCCGAAAACACGATCCTCGCGCCGTCCTCACGCGCATATTTAATGCTGTTCTGAATGAGCTGGCCCAGAATAAACTCGAGCCACTTTTCGTCGGTAAAGACCTCAAAGTCGAGGTTCTCGCACACCGGCGCCACGTGTGCCGCGATGAGCTCACGCGCGTTGGCCTTGATCGCGCCCGTCACCAGGGTCTTAAGATCCCAGCGGCGAATCAGGTAGTCGCGCTCCACGACTTCCGAGCGCGCATAGTACAGCGCCTGGTCGATATAGCGCTCCACGCGGGCAAGCTCGCGGCCCAGGTCATCCACACGCGACAGATCGTCTTCGCTGCCGTCCAGGTTTTCCAAAATCAGATGGGCTGCCGCCAGAGGCAGCTTGGCCTCGTGGACCCAGCTCTCGATATAGTCGCGATAGTCATCGGTCTGACGCCGGCCTTCGGCAACCTCGTCGCAAGCGGCTTTGCCCACCCGGCGCAAGACCTCGTACTCGAGCTCGCCCTCGGCATAGGTCGGGCATTGCACCATCTCCTGCACCCATGCGGGACTCTCGAGCTCCTCTGCCGCACGCTCCAGCTGGCGCAGAAAACGACGACGGCGTGCGTACTCGATCACGATGCCCAGCATGCCAAAGATAAAGGACACGCCAACCGCCACGACCACAATAGATGTCGAAGCACCGGCGACCGTCAGCACAAAGCAGCTCAGCAGCACGCCGCACGTCCACACGGCGACGGGAAGCAGCGCGTCTTTAAAGAACTTGCCAAACGACATAGCCGGCCCCTAGACCGAATAGCCTTGGCCGCGGTGCGTTGTCAAATACCCCTTGATGCCGATTTTTTCGAGCGTGGTGCGCAGGCGGTTGATGTTGACGGTGAGCGTATTGTCGTCCACGAAGGCGTCGGAGTCCCACAGGTCCTGCATGATGGCCGAGCGCGAAACAATCTTGCCCGCGCGGCTCAGAAGCAGTGAGAGGATACGCAGCTCGTTTTTGGTGAGCTCGGTGCTAGTGCCGGTTTGCGTGTTAGTGACCATGGAGCGGGCGAGGTCGAGCTCCAGCCCCTTGTGGACGAGCGTGCTGCGCTCGCCCGCCGCCGCGGTGCGGCGCAGCAGTGCGTTGATGCGCGCCACGAGCACGCGCGCGCTATAGGGTTTGGGAACAAAGTCGTCCGCGCCGAGCGTCATGGCCATGACCTCGTCGATCTCGGTCGTGCGCGACGTGAGGACGATGATGGGAACCTCGGATTCGCGGCGAACCTCGTGGCAGATATGCTGGCCGTCCTTGACGGGAAGCGTGAGGTCGAGCAGCACCAGGTCGGGCGCGGCGGCGAGAATATCACGCGAGACATGCTCGAATGATTCGCATGCCTCGACCCCAAAACCCGCACGGGCAAGGATATCGGCAAGCTCGCGACGAATGGGTTCATCGTCCTCAACGATATAGATCAGCGCCATGGATTCCGCTCCCCCTCTTGGTTGTCTTGCCCCATTATGACCGCGGAGCCGCAGGTGCGCGCCTCTCGCGGCACCAAGGTGACAGAACTGTTCGCAAGCGGGGGCGTTTTGTCCGCCTCACGCTCGCGACGGGAACGGAGACCGAAATGAGTTTTTAATCCCCGTCCCAGAAACATCATTTAGCGGCGGGCACGGAGCTTTTCGTAGCCGTCGGCGAAGAAGGCGACCGTGGCGGCGTCGGTCTCGGCGGCGTCGGCCTCGGTTGCGGGGACCACGCCGTGCTCGTCGCTCACCAGGAACAAGGCGCCCTTGAGCTGTGCGGGAATATCTACGCGCGTGACCGGGATGCCCTTGGTCTGGGCCAGCTGCTCAATGAGCGTCGCCGTGCCACACAGGTACTCGTCCGCCGGCGCCACAAAGGCGAGCTCGCCGTTGTTGACGGCAGCAAGCAGCTCGGGCGCCACGCCGGTTTCGTCGGCCTCGGAGCGGGCCTCGGCGGAACGGGCACGCAGCGCCTTGGCCGACGTATCGGCTAGCGGCTCGTACTCCCCCACCGTCATGGCGGCATTGCCGTTAACGTCGATCACCAGCATGAGCACGCCGTCGTGCGCAGTGTAATCGCCCTCGGCAAGCGACCACTCAACGTGCTGTTTGGCCCAGCTGAGCATGTTATGGGTAAGCGGCTCGCCCTGCACCAGGCGCTCGGACAGTGCGCGAATGTGGCGGTTGAGCATGGGCACCTTTTTATTGGACATGCGCCAACGGCAGACAAGCGCGGGCTTGTCGAGCGTAAACTTCTCGACCGCCTCCTGATTGGCGCAAAAGTCCTCGTACGCACGCTGATCCTCGGCATTGCCAAACAGCTCGGCATCATCAATCTGGGGCATGGTCATACCTTTCGTGTTAGTCATTCCGTCCTCTTATACCAAAAAGACGGCCCTCCAAACGGAGCAGCCGTCTTTTGCGGAGATTATTTTGTCCCAAAGCGGAACTTAGTGGCGGAAGTGGCGAGCGCCCGTAAACACCATAGCAATATTGTGCTCGTTGCAGGCCTGGATGCTTTCGTCGTCGCGCTTGGAGCCGCCGGGCTGAATGATGCAGGTCACGCCGTGTGCAGCAAGCACGTCGACATTGTCGCGGAACGGGAAGAACGCGTCGCTTGCACAGGCAAAGCCGCCCTTCTCCACGCCCTCGCGCTCGCAGAAGTCCTCGGCGCGCTCGCAGGCAAGCAGCGCAGAGTCAACGCGGTTAGGCTGACCCGGGCCCATGCCAATGCCGGCCTTGCCCTTGGAAACCAAGATGGCGTTGGACTTAACGCCCTTGCAGACCTTCCAGGCAAACTCGAGCTCGGCCATCTCGGCGTCGGTGGGCTTGCGGTCGGTGGGGAACGTAAAGGTCGCGGGATCCTCGGTCACGTGGTCGACTTCCTGCACCAGCATGCCGCCGTCGATGGAGCGCAGCTCCACCTGGGCGCCGTGGTCCACGCCGCCGGTAGCCAACACGCGCAGGTTGGGGCGCTTAGCCATGCGCTCGAGCGCCTTGGCGGTGTAGCTCGGGGCGATGATAACCTCGACGAACTGCTTGTTCTGATCGGCAAAGTGCTCAACCAGCTCATAGGGAACCTCGCGGTTGCAGGCGATGATGCCGCCAAAGGCGCTCTTGGGATCGCAGGCGAAGGCGCGGTCGTAGGCGGCCGTGATGTCCTCGGCCACGGCGGAGCCGCAGGGGTTCTGATGCTTGAGGATCACGCAGGCAGGCTCGTCGAACTCGCGGACCAGGTTCCAAGCGGCGTCGGCATCCAGATAGTTGTTGTAGCTGAGCGGCTTGCCCTGGATCTGCTCGGAGCCCACGAGCGGGAACTGCGAGCTCGCGGTGTTCTCGCAGCCCTCGGCAAAGCGGTAGACCGTGGCCTTCTGCTGAGGGTTCTCGCCATAGCGCAGGTCGTCGACCTTCTCCAGCGAGATCTCGAGCTTGGCAGAGGTGTCCGCCACGTCGCTTGCCTGGGCGGCAAGCCAACGGGAGATAGCCGTGTCGTAGGCGGCGGTGGTCTGGTAGACCTTCACCTGCAGGCGACGACGGGTGGAAAGCGTGGTGCAGCCACCGGTCTCGTGCATCTCGGCTAGGACGGCATCATAGTCGGCCGGGTCGGAAATGACGGTAACGCTCGTGGCGTTCTTGGCGGCAGAACGCAGCATGGAGGGGCCACCGATGTCGATGTGCTCGATGGCGTCCGCGAAGGTGACCTCGGGGTTGGCGACGGTCTTCTCGAACTCGTACAGGTTGACGACGACCAGGTCGATCAGCTTAATGCCGTGCTGAGCCGCCTCCTGCATGTGCTGCTCGGAATCGCGGCGGGCCAGCAGCGCGCCGTGGACCTTGGGGTGCAGGGTCTTAACGCGGCCGTCCATCATCTCGGGATAGCCCGTGAACTCCTCGATGGGGGTTACGGGAACGCCCGCGTCCTCGATGGCACGAGCCGTGCCGCCCGTAGAGATGATCTCGACGCCAAAGTCATCGACCAGCGTCCGTGCGAAATCGACGACACCCGTTTTATCGGTAACCGAGATCAACGCGCGTGCGATCTTCACATCAGATCCCATGCAGTCCTCCTGTCTGGTACGCCGCCGTGCTCTGTGAGTCGGTGATACGTCGATCTGCAGCGCTCGCGCAGCGGCATTGAAAATACTGATTCAATGTAGCGCATCGAGCGCATCGATGCACCCCGCAACGGGCGCATGTGCAGAAAAAGTTTGCGAGCGGAGGGGATGGGCACGGCACCGGGCACGGTGAGTTCATGGAACACAGGGGCACCATAATTTGATGCCAATGGCGTGGTAGAATTGTGCTCGATATGCATCCGCGAAAGAAAGAGGCACCATGGTCTCGCGGGTTCTCTACCGACCGTTTGATACCGAAGACTTCGACGCCATCGCGCTGATTCTGCAGCAGCTTTGGCATAACAATTCGGATAACGATGAGTACAACCGCCTTGAAGCCGCGTGCGACCTCGCCTACTGCCTTTCGTCGTCGACGTTTTCACAGGTTGCCGTAATCGACGGTCAGGCGCGTGGTATTTCGCTCGCGCGTGCGGGGCAGAGCTCCGGCGCCACCGTTAAGGAACATTGGATGGATACCGAACGCGCGCTGCTATCGCAGATGCGTGAGCTGGAGCCCGATGCCTGCGCCGAGTACCTCTCGTTTGTGCGCGCAACCATTCGAACCAACAACCGCCTGCTCGAGAGCAGCCCGTTGCCGCACGACAACGAGGTCACGCTGCTTGCCGTGGATCGCGATGTCCATGGCCTGGGCGTTGGCACGGTTCTGCTCGATGCCGCGGTCTCGCACCTGTCCTCGCTTGGAGCGACGAGGGCGCACCTGTACACCGACTCCAACTGCTCGTGGAAGTTCTACGAGCTGCACGGCTTTAAGCGCACGGCCACGCACCGCGCCAACCGCGAAGAGCGCCGCCACGACATGCCGCGCGAAAGCTTCCTCTACGAACTCGACCTAACAGCCTAGCCTCGGCAGCCACACCTGGTCATTTAAGTCTGTCCCCAATGAGTGGCCTAGGGGGTTTGTAGATAGCCGTGGTCAAAAAACATCAAATATGAGTACTGTTACCTTTTTAGTAGCAGCGATTTGGGGCATTTTTGATGCTTGCAGGCATGACGACCAGCTGCGCGAGCTGACGTAGCTCCCCAAATGTTCAATAAAATGGGCTCCTAACGAGAAGTACTCTCATTAGGAGCCCGTTATTATGTGCAAACATATGTGACCAACGCAGCAACAGTACTCATATTTGGCATTTTTTGTCCACTGCCCCTTGCGCGAAAGTCCTCAACGGAAAGTTTAGCCCGTTTCGATGCACAAAAATGGGGTGGATCTTCCCTGGCAACCGCCCAGAAAGATCCACCCCAAAGCAAGCGCTCGCTAGAACGTTCCGCCGCCGCCTCCGCCGACGCCGCCACCGCCGCCACCGGAAAAGCCGCCGCCGCTACCTCCGCTCGAGCTATCGGAACTCGAAGCCAGCTCGCGGATGGTCTCGTGATACACATCGTTAAACGAATCGAGCGGAGACTCGTTGCCGTAGTGATGGTAATACCACCAGTAGCAGGGGTAGTTGTCGTAGAAATCGTCGCTGTTGCGCAGGTCCGCAGGCACGGCCTCGGCCAGCTGTCGCAGCACTTCTTTCGAAACGCCCAGGGCAACGCCCATCATCAGCAGCTTGTTCCACAGCACCAGATCGCCGGGGACGGCTTCCTTTAGACGCGTGAAGTCCTCGAGCCAATGCTTAAGTGCCTTGCAGCGAGCCGCCACCTCGGCGCCCTCCGGCGTAAAGCGGCGGAACGTAAGGCCCACACCGATACCCACCAGCACAATCGGCACCGAGATAAACGCGGCGGTAATGTTCGCCTGTGCGCCATCGGTAAAGAAGATAGATCCCACGGGAACAAAGGCAATCAGGATACCAAGAACCAGGCAAAACACCATTGCAACAATGCCGTCAGAGGCAACGTACTCGCTATCGGCCAGCTTGCCCTTAACGGTGTTCTGATAGTCCTCGAGCTTGTCGCCCACGGGTGTAGCGTGCTGTTTGACGTAGTGCTGCAGCTCGTCGAACGTGCGCGAGCGATCGCCGTTCTCGTCAGGCTTAGCACCGGCAAAGAAGACCTTGAGCACCATGTGGTCAATGCCCTTGGCCGACTTCCAGCCCGCATCGCTCACCGTCACGCGATACGTCTGCTCTTCTTTTTCACGCCCCAACAGACCCTTCTTGGCCTTGGTCACGGTCGCCTGCTCCAGCTTGATCACACGGTCGTCAGTGAGCTTCATGAGCGTGGCGATATATGCCTGATCGGGCACCTCGTTCCAGCTCATAAGGGCCGAAAGCACGGCGGGATGGTCGGCCGAGGGCACATCGCGGAAATATTCGTCCTGGAAAAGCGGCTTGGGCTTGCGCTTGCGCAGCTTGAGCATAACGATTGTGCCGGTAAAGGCCACCGCCGCAACAACACTTAGCACGGCAAGTGCATTGGCAATCATGCGAGCGTGAGCGCGGCGGGCGTTAGCTTCGTCGGCCCATTCCTTCTCTTCGCTCAGGATCGTTGACATGCGCTCTTCGCCCGAGGCGGCAAGCTGCGGCACCCAGTCGCTGGGGAAGGCGATGCGTGCCTCGGCGAATTCGCCCTGATGCACGCAGGGAATGGTATAGGTGACCATGGGCTCGTCCTCATCGAGCGACACGTCGCCCGTCAGCGGACCGTGGCCCCATGCGCGGAAGTTATCGCCTTTGACGGCCGCCGTCCCAGCAGCGGCATTTGCGAAGCGCACTTCCATCTCGACATCGTCGGAATCCGCAGACCAGCCGTCGCCCACGAACTTCCAGTAGAGCTCGGCGGTATCGGCCCAGTTCATAACCGCACCGGTCATGGTGTAGCTCACGTAATAGATCGCGCTGTCGCCGCTCTCGTGGGGGCTGAACACCTTAATCCTTACGCCGTCACCGGCCTGCTCGACCGTGTAGACGCCAGAATCGCCCTTGTTCGCGCTATCGACTTTGTTAAACGCGGTGTCCTCTTCCTCGACACTCAGCACATCGACGCCCGCCGTGCCGCCCTGCTGGTTGGTGCCCGTATTGATCTCCCAAAACACGCCGTTGATGTCGTCGTCGAAATCAAACTGGCGCCCCTCGACAACGGTCAGCGATCCATCGGCCTCAACCGTGGCACTGATATAAGTTTGGGTCATGGAATACCCGTCGGCACGTGCAACGGCGGGCAACAGCAGCAGCGCGCACGCGACGAGCGCGCAAATGGAAGCAAATCGCGCAAACGGGCAGCGCTGCCGACAGGTCTTGGCAACGGGGGCGTTCATAGGCACATCCTTTGTCTGTGATACCAGTAGCGTCATTGTCCCACGTTTGCGGGTTCATGTGACGAACATCTAGGTCAGCGGAGTATCAAACGGGACGAAAGTCACGCCCGCGGCCGGCACCTGGGGACGTTCCTTATCTGCCGGCAATCTGGAACACTCCTTGGCATAGCCCGCTCCGGCAATAGATACCACTTCATAGCTCCGTCACAGGTGTAGCGGCTTTGTGTGGGCGCGGCAGGCGCTGATTGAGCCGCCAGCCGAGGGGCATAAAGCAGTTGAGCGAAAACGGTTTGCCCCTTTGCCGTTCGCTCGAGGATCATGTCCCCCTTTTCCGCGGAAACCCCGGCAGTTGCGAAGAGCTGCCGGGGTTTCTGTCGTTTGAGGGGTTGAAGGGGCTGAGCTTGGGACGGTAATCGAGGTGTTGAGTCGGTGCCCGCCGCGCACAACACGCAGCCTCGGCAACTCGCGAGCATCGACGACGCCCCCCCCCACCTCACCCCGCGCTATACTCGTCCGCATGGATATCAACGCACGCAACATAGCAACACACGCCGCGGACGCACCGGCAACGGCAGCGCCCACCCCCGTCGTGGGCCGCTTCGCCCCGTCGCCCTCGGGCCGCATGCACCTGGGTAACGTGTTCAGCTGCCTGTGCGCGTGGCTTTCGACCCGCAGCCAAGGCGGCAGCGTCGTGTTGCGCATCGAGGACCTAGACGATCGCTGCAAGCGCCCGGAACTTGCTGCCCAATTGATTGACGACCTAGCCTGGCTGGGGCTTGAGTGGGACGAAGGCCCCTACTACCAGCACGATCGTCTAGACCTGTACGAAAGCGCCCTGCGCCAGCTACAAGACGCCGGCCTCACCTATCCCTGCTTTTGCACGCGCGCCGAACTCCACGCCGCGAGCGCACCGCACGCGAGCGACGGCACACCCATCTACCGCGGCGCCTGCCGAGGCCTTTCTGCCGAGGAGGTTACCCGTCGCAGCATCCTGCGCGCTCCGGCCACGCGCCTGCGCGTGCCCGCCGTCGACGACCTCGCAGACGATGTGGTCGAATTCGTTGACCGCACGTACGGAGCCCAATGCGAGGCACTCGCCACCGAGTGCGGCGACTTTTTGGTGCGCCGCAGCGACGGCGTGTTTGCCTATCAGCTGGCCGTGGTGGTCGACGACGCTGCCATGGGCGTCACCGAGGTCGTACGCGGATGCGACCTGCTGGGCTCCACGCCGCGCCAGATCTACCTGCAGCATCTGCTGGGACTGCCCACACCGCGCTACGCGCACATTCCGCTGCTCATGTCGCCGGACGGCCGCCGCCTTTCCAAGCGCGATCGCGATCTGGACCTGGGCGAGCTCCGCACCCGCTTTGGCACACCCGAGGCACTGTTGGGATGGCTCGCCGGGCAAACAGGCATCGCGCCGGACACCACGCCGCGCTCTGCCGAACAGCTGGTCGAGCACTTTAGCTGGGATGTTATCCGCGCGCATCGGGAGAACACCACTGTAACGGTCGAGTAGCCAGCCACCCCGCCTCTACGCAACATCCCAGGGCTGGAGTTCGTCACCCAAGCGAATGATGCAGTCGTAGAGCACGGTATGGCGCTCGGCCGGGCTGGCATCCCGATGAAAATGCCCGAAATACCAGCGTTTGTAGTCCATGCGATCTTCCAGCTCATCGAAAAA
>CAJMPK010000037.1 GCA_905215205.1 uncultured bacterium
CCCCGCTTATCCTGCTCCTTCGGAGCATCGGATAAGCGGGGCCCGCGCTGCGGAATGTTTACAAAACTAAAGGTCAGGGCCCCCGATGGGATGGTTACCTCGAAACTCTGGCCGACCACTCCCAGCAGCCCACCGGCTCGCCGTCGATGAGTACGTTGCCCCCGTCGAAGTCTTGATAACACAGGTCGTTGAATTGGTGGATCCACACGCCGTGGTTGAACGTCTTCTTAGGCGAGCCATCGGCCTCGCGATAGCGTCCGGTCAGGTCCTCGACATGGCTAAAGTAGGTAAGGTGCACGTTGGCTCCGGCTTCACGCAGGCGTGCCGTGAGCGGCAGCACGGTCTGCTGCGGCGACACGAGCTCGTCGCCCTTGGAGTGCGTAAACCACAGCGGCGTCTTGGCGAGCGCGGCTACGTCCTCGTCCGTGGCGTTGTACCACGGGGCACAGCAGGGAAGGCCGGCGGCGAAGAAATCGGGGTAGTCGGCGCACAGGCGCAGGGTCATAAAGCCGCCGTTGGAAAGGCCGGCGACCACGATGCGGTCGGTGTCGATACGCTCAGCATGCTCGGCGACAAACTCGTCAATGAGCGCCTTGAGTACGGGGGAGTAGATGCTCTGGTTGGAGCGACCGAGCTGCTCGACGCCGTTGTCCATCCAAAACGTCGGCGACTGCGGCGCAAGCACCCAGGCAAAGCCGCCAAAGTAACGCTGGATTTGCGCCTGGCTAATGGCTGTCACGCGGTTGCCGATATAGGCGCGCGTGGCGCCTTCGCCCTGCGTGGCACCCTTGCCTTCGCCGGCGCCGTGCAGGTACACCACGAGCGGGGCCTTTTGGGGCACGACCGTGGCCTCGGGCGCGAAGGGATTGAAGCAGGCCGAGTCCTCTGCCTTAAAGCTGGGCTCAAAGAAGCCGTACTCGAGCGCGATGCCATCAACGGCGGTCTTTTGCACGGCATTGCTCCAGCCCTTGAGCGCGGGGCAGATGTCGCCGCGACAGGTATCGAAGACCAGGCCGCAGGTGGGGTCGTCGCCGTCGTTGCCGGGAAGAGCCGCGAGCTGCGTGATGTGCAGCTGGTCATCGAGCATGCGCGAGCCCATGACGCCGCCTTCGATCTTTTTGGTCAAGCGCTGCTCGGCGACCTCGAGTGCCACATGGGTGCCCACGGCGAGCTTGCGGCCGTTCTCGTCACACGGATACGCGGCGAGAACGTCGATGTAACCCACGGAGGGCGTGGCATGGTCGGCGCCGTGCTCCTTGCGCATCAGGACCTCGCCCGTGCGCTCGTGACGCTCTACATATATATGGAAAGTGTTCGCATCGACATCGTTGGCGCGCACAGTGCAGGGCAGGTCGAGAACGACTTTGCTGATCCAGGGGCCAAAGTCGCCCAAGGTGATGACGGTTGCGTAGGTACACGATCTGAGTTCCATGAGCTGCCTCCCTTGCGCCGCGCGTGCTAAACAATCGCGGCAATACAATCTAAACATGTTTAGTGTAAAGCAGAATTAGAGAATAAGCAGATGAACTCGGTAAACGGTCGCATCAAACGCTCAATGAACTGCTAAACACTCGTTTACTACTATCTAGCAGGGCTTTTGTTGCTGAGTCAACAAGGCATTTGGGTGCCAGATTATATAAAATCCCACGTAGACGGCCATTTATAAATAAACGGCACTTTATGTAATGCCTTGGCATTCAATTACGTTCACCCCCGATTTTCTACCGTTCACCGGACTGCAAACGGCAAAACTGCCACAAATTCAGCGCTCCGTGTAAACTAAACGCTGTAAACGTTCAGTAAACAAATTGTTTACGACAGCGTATCCAGGGGCTCGGCAGCCGTAAGGGGTTATAGTCGCCGGGCCAAAGGCGTACCTACGTCCAAACGGGTAGGCACACGATGATATGGGGAGGGGTCCCATGGCAGTAGATAACAAGCAGATTGCCACCGATGTCCTCGAGCTCGTGGGCGGTGCGGAGAATGTTACCGTCGCCACCAACTGCATGACGCGCCTGCGTCTGACGCTCAAGGATAACAGCAAGGCCGACGTGGAGAAGATCAAGAAGGTCAAGGGTGTTCTGGGTTGCCAGTTCGCCGGCAGCCAGCTCCAGGTCATCATCGGACAGAACGTGCCCAAGGTGCTCGCCGAGTTCGTCGCCATGTCCGGCGTCAAGCAGGGTGCTGCGGTCGACGAGAACCTCGACGCTCCTAAGGAGAAGTTCGAGCTCAAGAACCTGCCCAACATCATCCTCGACTACCTGTCGGGTTCCATGACTCAGCTGATTCCGCTGCTCATGGCCGGCGGTCTGTTCCGCACCATCGCTGCGGTCCTCGGTCCCACCATGCTCGGCGTTCTCTCCGATACCGATCCGACCTACACGTTCCTCTACACCACCCTGTACGAGGCCACGTTTACCTTTATCCCCATCTATCTGGGCTATGCCGCTGCTAAAAAGCTCGGCGCCTCTCCGGTTCTGGGCATGCTCCTCGGCGGTGCTCTCATGGCCCCGTCCGTCGTGAGCGTCGCGACTCAGGAGGGTGGCGGAATCATCTCCGTCTACGGCATCCAGATCGCCGCTGCCAACTACCAGCAGTCCGTCCTGCCGATCATCCTCTCGGTGCCCGTCCTGTACTTTGTTGAGAAGTTCTTTAAGAAGGTCATGCCCGACGTGCTGTCCACGGTCTTCACGCCGTTCTGCACCATGATCGTCACCATCCCCATCGCCTTCATCGTCCTTGCGCCGATCGGTAACGAAATCGGTACGCTGATTGCCAACGCCCTCTTTGGCCTTGCTGACCTTGGCGGCATCGGTATCCTGATCGTCATGGCCGTCCTCGGCGCCTTCTGGCAGCTCTTCGTGGTCTGCGGTATGCACATGCCCGTCATCCTGCTTGCTCAGGTTCAGATCATCGCCGCCGGCTACGATCCCTTCGTCTTCGTTTCCACCAACTGCGCTATGGCCGCTGTCTGGGGCTGCGCCTTCGGTGCCTTCCTCAAGATGAAGAACCCCGACGAGAAGGGTCTTGCCCTGGGTTACGTCATCTCCGCCATCGCCGGCGGCGTCACCGAGCCCGCGCTCTTCGGTATCCTCATGCGCTTCCGTCGCACCATGCTCGGCATGTTCATCGGCGGTGCCATCGGCGCTGTGTTCTCCGGCCTCATGGGTGTTACCTACTACCTGGCCGGCGGCGCCTCCAACTTCCTGGTCTTCACCAACTACCTGCAGGGTGGCCAGATGAACACCGTCTGGGCTATCGTCGGTATGGCAATCTCCTTCGTCATCGCCGCTGCCGTCGTCTTTGCCACTGGCTTCTCCAAGGAGGAGCTCGCCGAGATGGAGGCCTAAGGCCAAACCATTCGGACGCATACGACCTTACCTACACGACAGGGCCCCGTCAGGCGCAAGCCCGACGGGGCCTTTCCTGCAAGGTAGACTGATTGGGACGGGAGATGCCCGCCCGCAAGGGCTTGCTAAACGACGGAGGCTTTTGTGCCAAGGTTACCGCGAAAGAATCTGCCGGTTCGCAACTCCTTTATCAAACGAAAGGACATGCAGATGAGTTTGGGAAAACTGACTGTCAACGGTCGCCAGGATGGCTTTTTGTGCGAGGACAAGCCGTTCTTTTGGTTTGCCGATACGTGCTGGAGTGCGTTTACGAGCATCGCCGAGGCCGATTGGGACTACTATCTGGCCCGCCGCGCCGAGCAGGGCATGAACGTGCTGCAGATCAACACGCTGCCGCAGTGGGATCGCTGCTGCCCCGATCTGGGCATTTGGCCCTATGCCAGCGAGGACGGCGTGCATTTTGATTGGTCCCGTCCCAACCAAGCGTACTGGGACCGCGCTGCCGCCATGTGCAGCGCTGCTGTCGAGCACGGCATTCGTCCGGCACTCGTGCTTATGTGGTGCAACTACGTGCCCGGTACCTGGGGTGCCAAGATTGCCGAGCATTGCGGTGCCGAGGTTATGCCGCGCGAGGAGGTCCGTGCCCACGTTGCCCGCGTCATCGAGAACCTGGGCGAGTTTGACCCCGTCTACGTGGTGGCGGGCGATACCGACTTTACCAGCGACGAGGCGATTGCCTACTACGAGGACGCCCTCGACGAAGTCGTCAAACGCGCGCCCGAGGCGTTGCGCACCATGCATATCAACCGCGGCAACCGCACCATTCCGTCACAGTACCTGGACCGCCTGGACTTTTACATGTTCCAGCCCGGCCACAACTACGAGGGCCAGCCCGAGGCATGGCGCCTGCCGCAGGACTTTATCGCCAACTATCCCAAAAAGCCGATGGTCAACTCCGAGCCCTGTTACGAGCAGATGGGTGCCTCGCGCAACGTGTACTGGCGCTTTACCGCGCAGGACTGCCGTGCGAGTGTGTGGTCGTCGATCCTTGCCGGTGCGAGCGCTGGCGTGACCTATGGCGCGCACGGTGTTTGGAACTGGCAGACCAGCAAGAGCCAGGGCTCGGTGCTGGGCGAGGGCTTCGATATGCCGTTCCGCTGGCAGGAGTGTCTGCAGTTTGCGGGCGTTTGGGACTTTGGCGCGATCGAGCACGTGCTTGCCGGCCTGGGCGCTACGGCTGGCGACGACGCACTTGCCGTGGTTCCGGCGCAGGAGCTGCTCGACGACGCGCGCGAGGCCATTCGTGTGGCGCGCGTTGGCGATCGTGTCGTTACGTACCTGCCACGTACCACAGCGCTCAAGTTTAAGCTCGACGGCGCGCGCGGCTGGACGGTGACGGTCCTCGACATGGAGGACAAGCGCATCGCCAAGCTGCCCGTCCGCGACAACGGTGACGGCACCGTGCGCGTGGCTCAGCATCCCTTTGAGCACGACGCACTGGTGATCCTGACCCCCGGGCGCTAACGGCTCTACTCCAACATTTACAACCCAGTCCCTTTCATGAGGCTGCGACGGAATGGTTCCTGCATGACGGCTTTAAGCTGCCAAGGGGAGCCATTCCGTCGCACTCATTGGGGACGTACTTAAATGAGCGGTAGTTGGAGACACTCCTTGCCGAGCTAGAGGTCGCGCGTGTCCCTTCTGGTCCATGCGGCTCAAAATCGCGGCGTGATGTGAACGGCTGGGGTCAAATTTGCAGCATTTCGAGCTCGGCTTCGATATTGAGATTGGTTCTTTATTAAAATAGAATTCCAGACAATTGAGCGGCCGGGGGTTAACCATGAGGGGCATGGGAGACAAAACCGCATATCTGCGTCGGGGCATTCGGGAGATTATATGCCTGGCGCTGTTCTTCTTCACGTTTTTGGCGTGCGAGTATCTCTTTGATGTGCGCATAGCCGAGTTCGTGTCTCCGAACGAGGTCGTTATTTATGAGAGCCTTGTCCTCGGCGCGAGCGTGATTGGCTTTTTTGTGCGTCCCATTCTGTACTATCGCCGTCCCCATGCTATCGACGCAACGAGTGACGTCACGGGCGTTTTACTGGTGGCGGCATTGCTGCTGCTGATTATGGCGGTTCAGGTTGAGGTGGTAATTGCCGACGGTTTGGTGGCGTGCTGCGCGTTGGGCTACTGCGGATCGACTGCCCATGCAAATTTTGCGAGGCGCTTTGCGCGGACGCCCTGCTTAGCGCGCGCCGCCGCACTTTCTTACGCCATGGGCGTTCTGGTACAGGTCCTCAACCACATGGTGATGCCTGCCGGCATTCCTCAGCAGGCCGTTCTGGTTGTCTGTGCGATCGCGCAGGTGGCGTTGCTCCACGGTGCCCGACGTGCCAAGCTGCGCGACGAGTCCGATCCCAACTTTGAACCCAGTGCTGCCGGTCTTTCGGTAGATGCTTTGGAATATGGCGCCAAGTGGCAAGACGATCCCAAGGCAAAGGCGGCATTCCGCCGCGCCGTGGTCCGCCTGACCGTAGCGACAGCGTATCTTTCCGGCGTATTCGCCGCTCTCAACGCGGGCTTCACGACCTTGCATGCTGTCGGAGCCGTCGATTTGGGCGATTGGCCGCGCCTGCTGCTTGTCGTGAGCTCGTTGGTCGCTGGCGCACTATTTGACCTGCACGGCCGCTCGTATATGAATATCGGCATGACATGTGCCGCCATACTGTCCACGCTTTCGTTCTTTGTGCTTATCGTCGATGGTAATGGCGGCAACGAGCTTGCTGCCACGATCATCTTTTATCTGGGCTCGGGCTTTTTCGTGGTGTTCTTTACCACAAAATATGCCGCCGTCTCGCTCTATGCGCGCTGGTCATATTTTTGGCCGTGCATGGGTCGCGTCGTCAACAACGTGTGCTCGATGCTCGTGACGGCGCCGGCGGTGGCGATTATCTCGAGTCAAAACGTGCTGGCTGCGGTCGGTGCGGCGCTCGTGATGTTTGTGGGCATTGCGATTACGCTGCTGGGGCAGTTGGGGCAACGAGCCGATGATGCCGTGATGCAGGATGGCCTGCCGCTTGCCACCGACGATCTTGGTGGGGATCTTGCGCCCACATGCTCCGACCCCGAGCCCGTGGAGGCAGCGGAGCTCACGTCCGATGAACGCCTTGATGCCTTCGTCGCCACCTTTGGGCTTACAGAGCGCGAGCGCGATATTCTTGAGGTCTTGGTCGTTTCGGACCAGAGCGTTCAGGACATCGCCACAACGCTCTTTCTTTCGCGCTCCACGCTCTATCGCCACATTTCCTCGATCAACAAAAAGGCCGGTACCGCCTCGCGCGTGGCCCTCATCAACTTCTTCTGGTCCTGGACGCCCAAGGACTAGCTAATTTCCCAATAAGTTGCGGTGGAATAGTCCCTAAATTAAAGTCACGCGGCTTTAAACAGGAACTATTTCACCGCAATTGCTGAGGGGATAGATTGCGGCAGCGGCAGAGGCAACGGCAGCGGCAGAGGCGTTGGCAGCTGTGGTAGTGGCAACGGCAACTGGCAGGGTGTTTTCCGTCTGCTTGCTACAGCAGCTCGCCGTGGCGTGCAATGTAGCGGCGCTTTGCCAGCTGAGTGAGCGCGATGTAGGCGGTGACGATGCCGACGAGCAGCGCGAAAAAGCTCGCGGGCAGTGCCATGAGGCCCAGCGCATCGGCGATGGGGCTTGCCGGCAGCCAAGTGACAAGCGCCAAGCCCAGGACGGTGAGCACGCACAGCGCGGGGGCGGCGTGGTCGCACGGGTTCGGCAGGCGCGGCGAGCGCAGCATGTGGATCACGAGCGTCTGCGACCACATGGACTCGACAAACCAGCCGCTCTGGAAGATCGCGGCGAAGGTCGCCATACCCGTGACGTTGCCCGCGGCGGCAAGCTCGGCCCAGCTCGCGCCCACGGCGGCGGGGCACACCACAAAGAAGAGCGCAGCGAAGGTCACGATGTCAAACAGCGAGCTCACGGGGCCCAGCTCGAGCATAAAGCCCTTGATGGACGCGGCGTCCCAGGCGCGCGGGCGGGCAGTCCAGGCGTCATCGACGGTGTCCCACGGCAGCGCGATGCACACGATCTCGTAGACGAGCGACAGCAGCACCAGCTGCAGGGCGCTCATGGGCAAAAACGGCAAGAACAGGCTCGCGACGGTCACGGACAGCACGTTGCCAAAGTTGGAGCTCACCGTGGTCTTGAGGTACTTGAGTAGGTTGCCGTAGGTGCGGCGGCCTTCGATGATGCCGCGCTCGAGCACACCCAGGTCCTTCTGAAGCAAGATGATATCGGCGGATTCCTTGGCAATGTCGACGGCCGAATCGACCGAGATGCCGCAGTCGCTCGCACGCATGGCGGCGGCGTCGTTAATGCCGTCGCCCATAAAGCCCACGGTGTGGCCGAGCAACTCGCGCATGACGCGCACTAGGCGCGCCTTCTGCAGCGGCGAGAGCTTGGCGAAGAGGTGGGTTTTCTCGGCACGCTCGGCAAGCTCTGCGTCGTCGAGCGCATCGATCTCGGAGCCGAGCAAAACGCTGCTCGCGTCGATGCCGATCTGCTCGCAGACGGTGGCGGCGACGCGGTCGTTGTCGCCGGTCAGGACCTTGACCGCCACGCCCTTGGCCGCAAGGGTGGCGACGGCGCCCGCGGCACTTGCTTTAGGCGGATCGAGGAAGGCCAAAAAGCCCATCAGCACCATGTCGCACTCATCGGCAATGCCAAACTCGCCCACGCAGCGCGGATTGGTCTTCTGCGCCACGGCAATCACGCGCAGGCCCTCGGCGTTAAGTCCGGCGACCTGCTTGCGAATCTGGGCGAGCTTCTCGTCGGTGAGTGGCTGGGCGATGCCATCGATCTCGACAAAGGAGCAGATCTCGAGCATTTCCTCGGCAGCTCCCTTGGTAACCATCTGGGTTTTGCCTTGGGCGTCGGCGACAACTACGCTCAGGCGGCGGCGCGAGAAATCGAAGGGAACCTCGTCGACCTTGGTATAGCGGTCGCGCAGACTCTGGCCCAGCATAGAATCGGGCACGACGGTCGAGGGCGTCACATCGGCACGGTCGATTACGGCCAGGTCGATAAGGTTTTTGAGGCCGGTTTGGAAGAAGCTATTCAAAAATGCATGGCGCAGCACGCGTGCGTCTTCGTTGCCGTCGGTGCTGAGATAGCGCTCGAGCACGATGCGGTCTTCGGTGAGGGTGCCGGTCTTGTCGCAGCACAGGACGTCCATCGCGCCGAGGTTTTGAATCGCCGGCAGTTCCTTGACGATAACCTGGCGACGGGCGAGGTCCTTGGCGCCCTGCGATAGGCTCGTGGTCACGATGACGGGAAGCATTTGCGGCGTGATGCCCACGGCCACGCTCGTGGCGAACAGCAGCGCGTCGATGACGTTGCCCTTGGTGGCGGCGTTGATGGCAAAGACGGCCGGCGCCATAACGAGCATGAGGCGGACGAGCAACATGGAGACGCTCGAGACGCCGCGGTCAAACGCGCTCTTCTCGCCGCGCCCGTTGAGCATCTTGGCGATGCCGCCCAGGTAGGTGTCCGAGCCGGTGGCAACGACAAGCGCCATGGCGGCGCCGTTTTGCACGGAGGTGCCGGTAAAGACGATGTTCTTGCAGGCAGAGAGTGGCAGTGCGGAGCCGTCGGCGCCCTCGACGACGGTGACGGCGGTGGTCTTCTCGACGGCCTCGCTCTCGCCGGTGAGTGCGGACTCGATCACAAACAGGTCGCGCGCGGTGATGATGCGGGCATCTGCCGGCACCATATCGCCGGCAGAGAGGCGGATTACATCGCCGGGGACGAGCTCGTCGAAGGGGATCTCGATGCGCTCGCCGTCGCGCAGGGCGGTGCAAGTGTTGTAGACCAGGTCCTTGAGGGCCTCTGCCGCATTGCCGCTGCGGGCTTCCTGGATAAACTTCATGCCGCCCGATACCAGCAGCATGGTGCCGATGACGATGACCGTGGAGGGGTCGCGCTGCGGTCCGGGCACGGCGAGCACGTCGATGTAGAGCGAGACCAGTGCGAGCGCGGCGAGGATGCCGGCGAAGGGATCGATGAACGCGTCGGCGATGCGGCGGGCGAGCGTTTTGGTCGTTGCCTCGATGGTGTTGGGGCCGACGGCGTTCAGGCGCTCAGTTGCCTGCTCGACGGTGAGGCCGTTTGCCGTGGCGTCAAGCAGTACGAGGGCGTCCTCGGCACTATGGGTGGCGGCGAATATGGTGTTCTTGGACAGGCCGGTATGAGCGGCAGGGCGCGCCGTGCGGCGGCGCTTGGAGATGGCTTCGAGTACCGTGACGGTTTTGAGCATCAGCATAGGGTCCTCCTTGTTGAAGGGAGTTAGCGTACGTGTCGAATTTGCTTCAAAAAACCTAGATGTCGCTCACGTCAAGCTCTTGAGCCCACAAAGGGTGCAGCGCGCCTTTGTGGTGGTTTTGGCGATCTGCCGGTGGCGTTTATGCGTGTGCGGAGTCCTCGCGGCGTGCCGAGGGCGACATGCAGGTTTTTCGACTAGGACTGCCTTCCATGGCACACCTCCTAAAGGCTGAGCGCAGCGCGCTTTGGGTATCTCGTACCCCTTTTTAATCCGCCCGTATTCTTGATGAGGGGGTTTGCCATGTCAACCCCATTGTTCGGAAAACCATTCCCCCTGACAAAGCCTTTACAGAATGCCGTGGCTCCAAAGCACGCCCACATCGACGCCTCGCCTGCGCTAAACTGAAGAGCACGTACGCAATTACGAGAGGAGCCCGCATGGAGGCTTACAAGCAAGAGTTCATCAAGTTCATGGTCGAGTCCGACGTTCTTAAGTTCGGCAGCTTTACGCTCAAGAGCGGCCGTCAGTCCCCGTTTTTTATGAACGCCGGCGCTTACGTGACGGGCTATCAGCTCAAGAAGCTGGGCGAGTATTACGCCCAGGCCATCCACGATAACTTTGGCGACGACTTTGATGTGCTGTTTGGGCCGGCCTACAAGGGTATTCCGCTGGCCGTCGTGACCGCCATTGCCTACCACGAGCTGTACGGCAAGGAGGTCAAGTACTGCTGCGACCGCAAGGAGGCCAAGGATCACGGTGCCGATAAGGGCAACCTGCTGGGTTATGAGCCCAAGGACGGCGACCGTGTGGTCATGGTCGAGGACGTTACCACCAGCGGCAAGTCCATCGACGAGACCTATCCCAAGGTTAAGGCTGCTGCCGATGTCGAGATTAAGGGCCTGATCGTGTCCCTCAACCGCATGGAGGTCGGCAAGGGTGGCGTGACCACCGCGCAGAAGGAGATCGAGGCCAAGTACGGTTTCCCCGTCGCGAGCATCGTCTCCATGGCCGAGGTCGTCGAGACCCTCTACAACCACGAGATCGACGGCAAGGTTGTCATCGATGACGAGCTCAAGACCGCCATCGACGCCTACTACGAGCAGTACGGAGCACGTTAGTTACGCGGGTTTACCAACCCGCGTAACAGCTCGACGCTGCGCGGGCCGCATTTGGACAATCTGACGTTCAACTTCAAGGGCGCGACCAGAAGGTCAGCGCCCTTTCGTTTC
>CAJMPK010000038.1 GCA_905215205.1 uncultured bacterium
CCTGTTCTACGTTGTCTTTTACGGCGACGGCTACTACTGGGCGCATCCGCTCGAAATCTTTGCCACCAACGAAGGCGGCATGAGCTTCCATGGCGGCTTGGTGGGCGGCATTATCGGCGGCATCATCGTGTGCCGCATGTACAAGCTTGATGCATGGACTATCGCCGACCTTGCCGTGATCGGCGCCCCGCTGGCCCTGTGCCTGGGCCGTTGTGCCAACTTTGTCAATGGTGAGCTGTGGGGCAAGCCGACCGATCTGCCCTGGGGCGTGGTCTTCGGTGGCACCGCGGGGGATATGCCGCGTCACCCCTCTCAGCTCTACGAGGCATTTCTTGAGGGCATCGTGCTTTTTTGCATTCTGCAAGTGCTCAGCCGCAAAAAGCCGCTACTGCCCCAGGGCACGTTTATGGGCGTGTTTGTGATGGGTTACGGCATCGTCCGCTTCCTCATTGAGTTTGTGCGTGTGCCCGATGCGCAGCTGGGCTATCTGCTGGGCGGCGTCATCACCATGGGTCAGCTGTTGAGCCTGCCACTCGTGATTGCAGGCCTGGCGCTCATCATCTTTGCCCTCCGCCGCAACCGTCCCCAGCGCGTCTACCTCGCCGCCTAGCCGCCACATTCCACCACAAAGGGGACAGGCACCTTTGTGGTGGTTCGCTGGGCAACGATGACAGAACCGTAACGTTTCCCCAGATAAAACCTGCCAAAATAAACCTGTCCCTTTTTGGCAGGTTTCTAGAAAGGCTTTTTGGACTGTGAAGGATTCCGACCTCTCCGCAACGGCTGCGCGCGACGCCGCCCGCATCGTTTGGTTTAAGCGCTATCCCGCCAAGCAGACGCTCATCGCATTTTTGCTCGCCCTGCTGGCGACTACGGCGTTTTCCATCGATCCCGCCCCGGTGTCGAGCAATGCGGTCCTGGCGATCGACCCCAAGGCGACGGGCACGCTCTACGTGTGCTACGAGGTACTTCTCTCGTTTGCCGGCCATACCGACGCGGTCATGCTGCTTGCACTTGCCTGCCTGCTCACGCTGCCGTTTCGCTACGTGTTCTTTGGCCGTGGCGACACCTGGCGCCCATCGATCATTCTGCCGTCGCTGTTCTTCGCCATCTGCATGGTGTTCGGCCGCAGCTACGATCTCACCGACTCGGCTGAGATTGTCCTTGGCGACAAAGCCCGCATCATCTGCGCCTGGATTGGCGGCGCGGGCTGGATGCTTCTGGCGATCGTGGCCTTCTACCTTGCCTTTGAGTGTCTAGATTGGCTGAGCTCTCGGCGCATTCCGTTTTCCGAGGCGCACTTTGGCCGCGTATGGCGTGTGACTCACGCCGTGCTCTCGGTCCATCCCTTTGCCGGGCCCTTCCTGGTGCTTATGATCGCCTGGGCGCCCACGCTCATCGCTTCGCTGCCTGGCCTTTTTATGGGAGATACGGGCGCGCAGATTCGCCAGTGGTTCAACTATCCCAATGGCACGAGCGACTACCTGCGCCTACTCAACCCCAACGTGCTGCTCAACGGGCATCATCCCGTAGTGCACACGGCCATTATCGGCTCGTGCGTTCAGCTGGGGCTTTCGCTGTTCAACAGCGCTAACGCGGGTCTTGCCATCTACACCTGTGCTCAGTTCGTCATCACGGCCGCCTGCATGGCCTATTCCATTTCGTCGCTGCGCAAACTGGGCGTGAGCCTGCCGGTTCGCGGTGCGATCCTGCTGTTCTTTGCGTTTATGCCGATGTTCTCTAACTACGCGGTGTTGCTCACCAAAGACGTGCTCTTTGCCGACGCGTTCTTGGTGCTGCTGGTACAGACCGTCAAGCTCGTGGCATGTGGCTTGCCCCGTCGTGATGTCAATGTCGAGCGAGCGGGCGAGAAAACCCCCGTGCTCTTTGCGCGCCACGACTGGCTGCTGCTCGCTCTGGGCGCCATGGGTTCCACGTTCCTGCGCAACGGCGGCCTGGTGTTTCCCCTGGCGGCATGCGTAATCGCGGCGGCGTTTTGCGTATGGGACGTGCATGTGGCTCGTCGTGCAGCCAAGCAGACTGGTGCTGCGCCTTTAGGCGCCATCCCGCGTTTCCGCTGGGTTGGCGTTCTCGCGGTGCTCGCGCTCTGCCTTGCCTCTAATATGTACTTCACCAAGGTCTTTATGCCGGCGCACGATATCACGCCTGGTTCCAAGCGCGAAATCCTCTCGATTCCGTTCCAGCAGACAGCGCGCTTTGTCCAAAAGCACGACGGCCTCAACTCGGGCGTCAACCCCACGGTTAAGGAGGACGGCACCATCGTGGAGGCTCCTTGCGACGGTTCGGTGACCGACGAAGAGCGTGCCGTGATCGATCGCGTACTCAAGTACGAGAACCTGGGCCGCCGTTATAACCCGGATAAGTCGGACGCCGTCAAAAATTGCTTTAACGAGTACGCCTCGCAGGATGACATCAAGGCCTATTTTGAGGTGTGGGCCCAGATGTTTAAAAAGGATCCCGAGTGCTATATTTCGGCGCTCATCAATAACTACTACGGCTACTTTTATCCGAGTGCCCGCGATGCCTGGGTCTACAGCACGGCGCGTAGTGCCGAGATCATGGCGCGTCCCGACAACCTCAAGTACTTCGACTTCCATCTGGTTGACAGCAACGTGGTGCGCTGGTGTGACCACCTGATCAATCTGTACCGTGTGGCGGTGCAGCGTGTTCCCTTTATCTCGCTCACCATGAGCTCGGCCACCTATGTGTGGATCATGATCGCCGTGGTGGTCTACCTGCTGCGTCGTCATTCATGGCGTGCGCTGGCGATCTGGGTGCCGCTGTTGGGCGTGCTCGCCGTGTGCCTGATTGGTCCGTGCAACGGCTCGACTTACATGCGCTACCTGTATCCGGTCATCGCCTGCATGCCCTTCGCCATCGGCGCCACCGTCACCCGCAGCGACTTCCTCTGGCCCTAACTTGGTGCATTGGGGTCAGGATACTTTGCACCAAAGGGCGGCATCATCACGACGCCTTCATTTTGGGGTTTATCTCGCAGGCCAGTAGGTATATCATAACGACGTTTGTTTATATTGCCCGAGCATCTGTGCTGGGCTTTAGGTCGAAACCGATAGGAGACACGTATGTCCGGACACTCTAAGTGGGCCACAACCAAGCATCGTAAGGGCGCGCAGGACGCCAAGCGTTCCGCCCTCTTCTCCAAGCTCAGCCGCAACATCACCGTTGCTGCCCGTCTCGGCGGTGACCCGCTGCCCGAGAACAACGCCAGCCTCGCCGCTGCCGTCGCCAAGGCCAAGGCTCAGTCCATGCCTAAGGACAAGATCAAGTCTGCTATCGACAAGGCCTTTGGTTCGGGTGCCGATGCCGCCGTCTACGAGAACATCGTGTACGAGGGCTACGGTCCCGCCGGTGTCGCCGTCTACGTCGACTGCCTGACCGACAACCGCAACCGCACCGCTGCCGACGTCCGTTCCGCCTTCTCCCACGCTGGTGGCAACCTGGGTACCTCCGGCTCCGTCGCCTTCCAGTTTGAGCGCAAGGGCCAGATCGTCGTCGCCAAGGAGATCCTGGACGAGAACGCCAAGAAGGAGACCATGATCGCCAACGGTGCTGCCGGTGACGAGGATGAGTTCATGATGGCCATCGCCGAGGCCGGTGGCGAGGACTACGAGGATGCCGGCGAGGAGTGGATCGTCTGGACCGCTGCCAACGACGTCATGGCTGTTTCCAAGGCACTCGAGGAGCAGGGCATCCAGGTCAAGGGCTCCGAGACCACCATGGTCCCGACCACCCCGACCGAGGTCTCCGGCGCCGACGCCAAGAAGGTTCAGCGCCTCATCGACCGTCTTGAGGAGCTCGACGACGTCCAGGACGTCTACAGCACCATGGACATGACCGACGAGGTTATCGCTGCCCTCGAGGAGGAGTAGCGCCCGCACGGATTGAGCCGTGCATATCTGGGCATAATGAAGCGAGCATGCAAGCCTCGTGGAATAGATGAGCCGGATCCGCGTGCAATGAGGCACCGGACCCGGCTCTTTTATAATGATGCGAATCGTTTTGCATTCTGTGGATCGAGATTTGAAGGGAGCGCTGCATGCGCGTGCTCAAACGAGCCCTGGCGATCGTGTATCTTGCCGCCGCCGTCGTGGCGCTGGGTACGTTAGTCTGCCAGTTTTGGGGGCCATATACCTATCGCTTTATGCTGCTGATGCGCGATCCGCTGCCTCGCATCGTTGTTACGGCGTGCGGCGGTGTCGTGGCGCTCGGCGTGCTCGTGGGTTTCTTCCGCCTGATGTTTGCTCGTCGCGAGCCGTCCTGCGTGCATCCGGCGGGGGAGCGCAATATCGAGGTCACGCTCGCTGCCCTCTCCTCGTGTGCTCGCACCGCGGCAGAGCGCGACGACCGCGTGATGATCGAGCATGTCGAGGCACGCGTGCAGGGCTCCGACGAATCGCGCGTCCGTTTTAAGGTCGACGCCATCGCGCTCGACGACCGGGATGTGGCCTCCCTTGCAGCCGCGATGCAGCAACGTATCGAGGAGGCCTGCGACACCATGCTCGGCACGCCGGGCACGATCGCACGCGTTCGTTTTTTGCCGTCCAAGACTACCGTCCAGACCGTGGAGGTTACCGGTGAGTGACACCAATCAAGACAAGACCGTTCGCACTCCGCGCCTGACCATCGATCAGAGCGCTGCGCCGGCAGGCGAGGTCGTCGATTCCAAGGTAGAGGGCGCCGAGTCGCATGACGCGGTCGCCGATGATTTTGATGAGGCCATGGGTCTCATCAAGGGTACGGGGGCAGCCATCTGGAGCTATGCCGTCCGTCATCCCAACACCACGCTTGGAGCCGTCGCTGGTTTTGTGCTCGCCGTGTTGGTGCTCACGCTCGGCCTGTGGGATACGCTCGTCATCGCTTTCTTTGTGCTGATCGGCGCCGTGATTGGCCAGATCCGCGACGGCGAGAACGGGATCGTTAACTTCTTCGGCCGTCTGTTTAGCGGTCGCTAGCATGTATTCGACCGCCGCGTGTGCGGTGGGCATAAGGAGGAACCATGGCTTTTAACACGAAGGTCGATGTGGCCGATACCGAGCTCGAGGCGGACGAGACCGTCGCTGCCGAGGCCGAGGACGTAACGCTCGAGGACGAGGCGCTCGTCGAGGCCGAACCCGCCGACGATGCGGACGAGGACGATGAGGAAACAGACGAGTCTGAGGATTCGCTGACCTATTCCAACGGTGTGATCGAGAAGATCGTCGCCATGGCCACCCGCGAGGTGCCGCACGTCCTGGGCATGAAGGGCAACCTCATGCACTTTGTGCAGGAGCAGTTCGGTGCCGAGAATCTGACCAAGGGCGTGACGGTCGAGGTCACCGATGACAACCGCGTGGTCGTCAACATTTCCGTCATTATCGAGTACGGCGCCTACGCGCCCGCGATTTTCGACGACGTTAAGGCGCGCGTGACCGAGCGTCTGGCCGCGATGACCGGCCTTGAGGTGGCAGGCGTCAACCTGCGCATCGAGGATGTTATCACCCCCGAGGAGTACGAGCACCGCACCAACCAGCACGAGTAACCTACCAAAAAGGGATGTTTATTTTGGCAGGTTTTATCTGCGAAAACGTCAAACGGCCGGCCGCACGGATGTATGTGCGGCCGGCCGTTATTTGTATGTCCCCGATGTAGGCATACCGCTCGTCTAACTAGGGGTTGCAATCGTCGTGTTCCGCGTTACCCTAATGGGCGCATTGTTTCCAAATTGTTAACGAGGGGTTGCCGTAATGGCTGACGAGCACGAAACAGAAAGCCAGGCATGGGCGATTGAGGCCGCCGCGGCAGAGGCGGCATCGCGTGCTGCCGAGGAGATGCATCGTCCTCCCGTGGTGCCGATGGAGCGCGTGGTTGATCGCACCGATATCGAGCGCGGCGAGCGTGCCGGCCAAAAGCGTAGCCAGGAGCCAGGCTTCCCGCGCTTTTTCGCCGAGCTCAATCTGGGCCTGATTCTTACGGCTTTTGCCATCGTTGCGTTTAAAACCCCTAATCACTTTGCTTTTGGCGGCACCTCGGGCGTGTCGGTCATTCTGTCCACGCTGTTCCCGACTCTGCCCGTCGGCGTCTTTATGTGGATTATCAACGCGGTTCTCGTCGTCTTGGGATTTATCTTTTTGGAGCGCAAGGCAATCCTGTGGAGCGTCTTCGCCTCGTTTGCACTGTCCGCCTATGTTTCGCTGTTTGAGTTCTTTATCCCGACCGATGTCTCGATGACGGGCGATATGTGGCTCGACCTGTGCTTTGCCGTGATTCTGCCGGCGCTCGGCAGCGCCATCGTCTTTGATATTGGCGCCTCGACGGGCGGCACGGATATCCTCGCCATGATCCTCAAGCGCCGCACCACGCTCGAGATTGGCCGCGCACTGCTGTTGGTCGATATCGGCATCGTGACCATCGCGGCCTTTTTGTATGGTCCGCGTATCGGTCTGTATTGCGTGCTCGGCCTGTTTGCCAAGACGCTTGTGGTCGACAAAGCCATTGAGAGCATTCATCTGCGCAAAGTCTGCACGGTCATTTGTTCCGAACCCCTTAAGGTCGAGGAGTTTATCGTCAAGCATCTCAACCGCACAGCGACCATCAGTCGCGGCTACGGTGCCTTCTCGGGCAAGTGCGTGACGGTGATCATGAGCGTGCTGAGCCGTCGCGAGGCCGTGCAGCTGCGCCGTTATGCGCGCGAGGTCGATCCGGGTGCCTTTATCACGATCGTCGACAGTTCCGAGATCGTCGGCAAGGGTTTCCGCGGCACGAACTAGCGCGGACACACTCATCAAACAATCGAAAAGCGCCTCGCGCGTTGCAAATACGTCATCTAAGAGTATTTGTCCTCACATTGGGTGATAATGATGCCAAAGACATCGTTTGCGATCCAGGTGATTCGCTCAAAATACGAAGGGATGATTTCGATGTTCTGTTCGCAGTGTGGCGCTCCTATGGGCGATAACGACAAGTTCTGCGGCGTGTGCGGTGCTCCTAATGCCGGTGCTGCAGCTTCCGCCCCTCAGGGTCAGCCTCAGCAATTTGTCCCTCAGCCTCCCATGAACGCGTCCAAGGGCTGTACGGCTCAGGCGTTTGAGGATATGACCAAGACTCCGGGCGTGCTGCAGCGCGTGTGCCAGATCGCTTTTTTGCCGGCGCTTATCTGTGTCGTGTCGGTACTCGTTCTGTTCATCCCTGTTATCGGCGGTATTGCAGCTGCCATCGGCTTTTTGGCTGCCTACGTAGCGAGCGTGTGCGGTTCGGGCTTTGGCATCGAGTGGGGTCGCGACCTGTCGCTTAAGATCGATGACGGCATGGATCGTCCGTTGATGCGTTCCACGTCGTTTGGTCTCGGAATCTTTTCGAGCGTTATTTCGGTCGTACTCGAGTTTATCGCTGCCATTCCCATTATCGGTGTAGTGCTTTCGCTGGTGGAGGGCGTGGTAATTGGCGCTGCGGGCTCGTATTCTTATTACGGCTCTTATGCGCTCGAGGCTGCGCTGTTTGGCTCGCTTGGCCTGCTTGTCCTGGCTATGATTGCCACGGCGGTCCTGGGGGTCTTCTTTAAGATGTTCGCCGACATTGCCGTGATGCACTTTGCGGTGACCGGTCGCGTCGAGAGCGCGTTTTCGCTCGATAAGGTTTGGGCAGCCTTTAAGAACAATAAGACCAAGCTGTTCTGCGCTTCGTTCCTTCCCGAGTTTTTGACGGGTCTGGTCGCCAACGTTGTCACATGGATCTTGACGGTCGTCTTTGGCGCCGTTGCCTCTGTCGGTATGTATAGCTACTACTATCGTCCTACGGGTATTGAGGCGATTGTTACCGGCGGTGGCATCACACTCGTGCTGTTCCTGGTGCTGGTCGCTTTTGTCACCGTGTTTCTTACAGTCTTTGGCAAGATGCTCAAGCACCGTGCCGTTGGCTATTGGGCCGCACGCTATGCAAGCGAGTGGGCCGACGAGGACAAGGACGACGTCCTGACTTTTGTGTTGCCTTTCGAGAAGAAGTCCGCTGCTTCGGGTTACAGCGCTCCGGATGTCGCGCCTGAGCCCGAGCCCAAGCCTGAGCCGGCACCTGCACCCGCTCCCGCGCCCGAGCCTGAGCCGGCGCCCGAGCCTGAACCGGCGCCCGAGTCTGAGACGGCATCTGAGCCCGAGCCTGCGCCTGAGCCTGAGCCGGCACCTGAGTCGGCGTCCGAGCCAAGCTCCGACGAGGAGCCTCAGGACGAGTAGCCATGCCGTCTGCCATTTGGGGACGGGGTAGAAATGGTAGAAAAAGCGCTTGAAGAATGAGCGGGGGCGGACGTTTCGATACGTCTGCCCCCGCTCTGCTTTAGCCAGGCTGTTATGGATGGGTGTGACGACTACTCGTCGTGCTTCTCCTCACGGCGTGCAGCAGCGCGTGCGTCGTGGATGCCCTTGATCGCGGCGTGGCGAGCCGTTCGGGCATCATGGATGGCGTCGCGAGCCTCGGCGGTCGTCGCCTTGGCAGAGCGCAACTTGGCGGCCAGATCGGGGTTGGTTTCGGCGACCGCGGTAATCGCGGGGCCGTCGAGTTCCTCTTGCGTGGGCTCGGCCAAAAAGTCGATGGCATACTGGGCGGCCACCATGGAGCCCTTTGCCAGTACGGTCTCGTCAATCTTGTAAAAGCAGGAATGCTGGGCGTATGTGGCGCCAATCTTGGGGTTGCGCGTACCTACAAAGGCGAGCACGCCCGGTACGCGGCGCAGGTACTCCGAAAAATCCTCGCCCGAAAGCGTGCCACGATAATGGCCTTGGCCGGCGGGGCCCAGACACTTAATAACGGCCTGACGGCAGCGCTCGCTCGAGGCGACCTCGTTTTCGACCTTGTAGTTGGCGATGGTGTAGTCGGTGAGCTCTGCCTCGGCGCCCAAGGCGGCCGCGGTATGCTCCACGATGCGGCGCATAAGCTCCGGCATTTCCTCGTGGGTCGAATCTCCGTAGGTGCGCACCGTGCCGGCGAGGTAGGCGGTGCCGGCGATAACGTTGCGCGCGGTGCCGCCATGCAGCTCGCCGACGGTGATGACAGCCGGCTCATAGGGGCTGATCTCGCGCGAAACGATGGTCTGCAGGGCGTTGACGATCTCTGCCGCTACCATAACGGCGTCGTGGCCGCGCTGGGGCATGGCGCCGTGGCACGAGGTACCGCGGACATCGATGCGGAACCAGTCGGTATTGGCCATGCGCGGGCCGGGCTCGCAGCTCACGGTGCCGGCGTCAACCTCGCTCCAGATATGCGCGGCGTAGGCGCCATCGACGCCGTCGAGCACGCCCGTGCCGATCATGAGTTTGGCGCCTTGGCCGTTTTCCTCACTGGGCTGGAAGACGATGCGGACCTCGCCGTGGATGTCGTCTGTCATATGGCGCAGGATCTGCAGCGTGCCGAGCATCATGGCGATGTGGCAGTCGTGGCCGCAGGCGTGCATGCAGCCCTCGTTGACGCTGGCGAACTCCTCGCCGGTCTGCTC
This sequence comes from uncultured bacterium, assembly GCA_905215205.1. GTDB lineage: Bacteria > Actinomycetota > Coriobacteriia > Coriobacteriales > Coriobacteriaceae > Collinsella. The sequence goes on from CAJMPK010000038.1 coordinate 9,500, forward strand.
GGTGACGGGCAGGGCGTCGATGTCGGCGCGCAGCAGGATGCGGCGGCGCGGCGTGCCGTCCTCGTGGTAGGCATCCGGCGCGGTACCGCGAAGCGTTGCCACCAGGCCCGTCTTAAGGGGACGCTCGTAGGGGATATTCATGGCGTCGAGCTGGTTGGCGATGTCAGAAGTCGTGCGCTCTTCGGCGAGGCTCAGCTCCGGGTGCTTATGGAAGTGCCGACGCTGCTTAATGATGTAGGGTTCAAACTCGGCGGCGATATCTTGGATGGCTGCGGTGACGTCGTCAGCCGCGCGAGCCTCGGTCGCCGCCATAATCTGCTGTGCCTTGGTCTTCGTCATGGTCGATTTGCTCCTTGCTGGGTTGATCGCAAAATCGTACAGGCTCTTTCCAGTATGCCACCTGCCACTTGGCCTGGCAAAGCTGCCGTTTGCCGCTTGGCATTTTGTAACCGAGGCGGGGGAGTACACTCGGGGGTATTGAATTTTCTGCCAGAGATGGGGATGTCCATGCAACATATCGATCGGATTATCCGCTCCAAGAACGTCTTTACCGCGCAAGACGGCATCGATACCGCCCGCGAGCTGGCGATTGCCATCGCAGGCGACCGTATCGTCGCAGTTGGTGCGCCCGATGACGTGATCGCCGCCGCTCCCGCCGCCACGCCGGTTCTAGACTACGGCGAGCAGTTTGTCTGCCCCGGTTTCCATGACGCTCATCTGCACTTCTTCCATACCTCGGTCGGTTCCTCGCCGTACATGCTCATGGATATGGGCACGTCCGAGGCGGCACTGGTGCAGCACGCGCTCGAGTTTTCCCAGGACCTGCCCGACGACGCTTGGGTTGTGACGCAGGGCTGGCGCGACTACCGTTGGGACCCGCCCGAGCATCCTACCAAGGCGTCGCTCGATGCGGCATTCCCCGATCGTCCCTGCGTTATGTACTCGGGCGACGGCCACACGCTGTGGCTCAACAGCCGCGCACTCGAGGCGCTCGGCGTCACGCGCGACAGCGAGCCGCCGGCGGGCGGCAGCTACGACAAGGACGCAAACGGCGAGCTCACGGGCATTGCTCACGAAGCGGCTGCCATGCAGCTGTTGCCGCGCTGTCTTGAGTGGCTGGGCGAAGATCGCATCGCAAGCGCTTACGCCGATCAAATGAGGCGCATGGCCGAGCAGGGCATCACCTCGATCTGCGATATGTCGCTCATGCCCATGCCGGGCTGTGATTTTATCCGCGACGA
>CAJMPK010000039.1 GCA_905215205.1 uncultured bacterium
GAACGTCTGCGATTGCCGGTTTCAGATCGCTAGGTGCTTCTTCTAGGAGCAGTTCGAGTTTGATTCTGTTTGATTTCATTGAATTGGTAAGTGTCGAGACATGTTCCTCGACATCTGAGGTTTGACTCTCGGATGCATTTGCTACACACAGCGTAATTACTGACGTGCCAAGTAAAAGGATGCTGAAACCCGAAAGAACGGACAACGCATCGGTCTTTAGCGCTGCTCCGAAAAGAACTAGGGTCAGCTGGATTGCAAATGAAGCCCCCATGAGAACTGTTTTGGAAATACCAAGCAGCTTTAGTTTCTTTGCGGGGTCATAAAGGAGGACTGCGACCAACAAGGAGAGCGCAACCAAAGAGAATGCGCTCTCAATCCAAAAGGTAGTTGAGGGTCCAAATAAAAGTACGGCCACGCTTTCGATAACTATGAAGAGAGCTACGGGGGTTGCTGCAATATATGCCTGTGTGTTCTTCATTATGACCTCCGTGCTCCGCACTCGGGACAGAACTTCTCGGTTCCAGAGAAGCGATATCCACACTCGGAACAGAACCTTGCAGCACTTTGCTGCGAATTGGTATCCGTAGGGATGGGCTGCGTCGCAGACGTGCCAGTCGCTTGTGAGAGTGCATCGGTCATAACTGACCCCATGGTCCCGCCGACACCGGCCATTACGCCCAGGCCAATTCCCATGTTTGCGTATTCGCCAGTCGCTTCGTTTTGGGCCATCTTTTCGGCAACATCGAAGCTGCGTTCCTGTTGATAGGTATAGCCCTCGATTTGCCGTTGTTCTGCGCGTGCTTTTGCGGAGATTACGGTGCGCTGCGCCGCAGTTTCTTGTTCGATAATGCTGACCTGTTGTTTTATCTGTGCTTCGCGTACGTCGGCATATTGCTTGAAATGGAGGTCCTTAAACTTCGCGTATACCGGATCACCTTCGGGTTTGACGATGGCGGTGACCAGCATTTGCGTTAATGAGAGACCGTATGCGGCAAAGTCGGGAAGCAGCTTGTTCTTAAGCGAGTTGGATAACTCTTCAAGGTGTGCATCAAGTTCGAAAATGGAGAGTTTTTGTTCGGTAATTACTTGTGCAAGATGAGTTTTTATTCGAGTTTGCAGGAAAGCTTTGAAATAACTGATCAGCTTGTCCTGGGAGAGCAAAGCTTCGGTTCCAACAAGCTTGAGAAGGAGCCTGCGGGGCTCTTTTACAGCAAGAGCCATCTCTCCGGACGCCCCGAGCGAGAGCGGAAATCCAAAAGTCGGTTCCATGAACTGAATCTTGGAATTGGTTCCCCAGCGGATGCCCATTTGCTCGATGAGGTTAACAAAGTAGACCTCTGAGTGAAACGGGCTGACACCACCGGTCGTTATCTTCGAAATGCCGTTCAGTAACGGTAGATTTTGAGTCTCAAGTTCATGCCTGCCTGGTCCAAACGAATCCAGGGCCTGTCCATTAAGGAAGAAAATTGCTTCTTGGGTCTCGTGAACAATGAGTTGCGAGCCCGTATTGAAGTCTTCTGAGGGGTGTTTCCAGATAAAAGTTTGGTTATTGCCCTCATATTTGATGACATCCGTGATGCTCATAGTCACCTTGTTTCCATGGTTAGTAATGTTGATTTGCTAAGATAGCCGTCGTTGCTACGACGGCAAAAGTGGTGCTGAGACCCAGGCGCAGGATGTCGCCGGGGTACAGCTGGGCGGGCGCTCCGGAGCTGATGTCGAGTTCGTTGTTGTCGGCTGTTCGAATCAGATGCGTGCCGTTGGTCGAACCGAGGTCTTGTGCGTACCAAGCATTGTTCTCGGCGAAGATACGGAGATGCCTGGCGGAGACATCCAGCCCAACATCGGTGACAGCGCCGTCTTCGAGTGCGAGCGCTCCGATGATGGAGCCCATGCCAGAAGGCTCAATGACATAAGGGCCGCCGATGACGAGTTCGTTATCGATCCTGATAAGGCCGATCGCATGTTCGGTGCCCGTTTGTTTTAAATCGCATGGACAGAAAGAAATACTTGAGGGGGTAAACGACCTGGCATTCCCTGCGAATTCAAAGCGGTTCCTGATGTACGCGATAGCACGGGCCGGATCGCACCAACAGGCGGTCGAAACAACGAGCGCGATTGAGATAAGAGCCCTGTTATCTTTGTCTGGCTGGCAGTTGACGAGGCGCGAGGCGGCGTTCCGGTAAAGGAGCCCATTGCGCCCACAGGCACTGAGCGCTTGAGCCATCGCGTCAGTCGCTGCCGCAATCATGGCATAGATGCCGGCGTTCGAATACCCTTTTTCCTGTAGCTTGTGCAGGATTTGATTCGATGCGCAGGACCAGTCGGCAAAGTAGCGATCTTCTAGGGAGCCCGGCTGCGAGTGCACAATCGTGCGCGAAAGCCAGCTGGTGTCCTGTGCCATTTGGGCGGTAGGCTGTCCATTTGTTAACGGCAGATCGGATAGTAACAGTTCAGCAAGTGCGCGATGGCTCAGGGTAAATGAAGTCTTGAACAGGTAGAACATGACCTCGAGCGGTGTTTGCCGTCTTGGCATGATACTCTCCCTTCCTTGACCTTATTCGCTAAATAAAGGATAAGGGTGCCACTAGCCGATTTTACCGTGCAACAAATTGCACGTCGGCGAGCGGTCGTGCTGCCTGATGCGCTTGCTCCAGAATGAGAGCTGGTTATCTTAGGGGTGTTATACGGTCTCGTTTTGATTAGGATGGCATGGCTCAACCGCCCTTCGGGAAACTGTGTCCCGGAATGGATAACCAGATTGGGATGTAGCTTCCGCAGTCCCGACCCGTTGCGGAAACGGTGTCCCAGAATCGGCGTTCGAAACGGGACGCAGTTTCCCTTACAAACAGAACAAGGCGCGCTGCCTGCGGTTGATGCAGACAGCGCGCCTTTTGTGTTGAGCTCCGTTGAGGTCCGAAATCGTGGCTTGCGACCTTTAGGAGCGGGCGGCTCCGTCGACGGGGAGCACGGCGCCAGTGATGTAGGAGGACATGTCGCTCGCCAGGAAAACAAAGGCGTTGGCGACATCCTCGGGCTCGCCCATGCGACCCAGCGGAATGGTGGCGATGATGGGTTTGATGACCTCTTCGGGCAGGTTGGCGACCATATCGGTCTTGGTCACGCCGGGTGCGACGGCATTGACGCGAATGCCCATGGGGGCGAGCTCGCGCGAGAGCGACTGGACCATACCGTTGACGGCAAACTTGGACGTGGGATAGCCAACGCCGGAGGGCTGGCCGTACTTGGCGACCATCGAGCTTGTGGTAGTGATGGTGCCGCCGTGGCCGGCCTCGGTCATGATCTTGGCGGCAGCCTGGTGGCCGTTAAAGACGGCGACGACGTTGAGGTCCATAACTTTGGCGAACTCCTCAGCCGTGTAGTTGAGCAGTGGCGAGCGCTGGGAAATTCCGGCGTTGTTGACGACCGTGTCGAGACCGCCCATGTCGGCTGCAGCCTGGGTAAAGGCCTCGGTCACGGCTTCGAGCGAGGTGAGGTCGCAGGAGCGGCCCCAGACCTTGGCGTCGGGATAGGCGGCTGCCAGCTTCTCGACGGCCGCGTCGGCAGTCTCCTGGCGCGAGCCAAAGACGGTGACGGCAGCGCCTTCCTCGATAAAACGGCAGGCGATGGCATAGCCGATACCGCGTGTGCCTCCGGTGATGATTGCTTTCTTGCCCTCGAGCAACATGGTGCTTCCTCTCATCGCGGGCGGACATTCGCAGCACAGCGTAGCGGTAGCCGGAATCGGCCGCGTTTGCATATCGGTGAACGGTAGCCCGCGTTACCGATGAGCGGCTCGCGCAAATATGCTCTGCCGTTGTGCTTAGGGCAGGTGACAAAAGGGCTCCCGTCCCACATCGGATGGGAGCCCTCAAGGCGCGTATTGCTAGGCGAGCGTTGGGCTAGTTCGCCATAACGCCTTCGGTCCAAGCCTCAACGTCCTCGATGCGCAGGACGTTGGCGACCTCGGCCACGCAGTCGACGCTGGCAAGCTCGGCGGCGGCAGCCTGGACGTCCTTCTCGAGCGCGCGGTGCGTTAGGAAGATGACCGAGCAGGCATCGCTGGCGCCCGACTTGCCGTCCTCGACCTGGTTGATGAGCGAGATCGAGATGTTGTGCTTGGCAAAGATGTCGACCGTCTCGGACAGGGCGCCCACGCGGTCGGCGACCTTCAGGCGCACATAGTACTTGGTCTGGAGCTCGTCCATGGGCTTAAAGGCGAGGTTGTGGCCATAGGGCTCAATCTCGGGCAGCGGAGCCACGCCGCGGCTGATCTGCTCGGAGAGCGACAGGATATCGCCCACGACGGCGCTCGCGGTGGGGAAGGAGCCTGCGCCGGCACCGTAGAACATGGTCTCGCCCACGGCGTCACCCACCACGTAGACGGCGTTCATGGCGCCGTTGACCTTGGCGAGCATATGGTCGGCGGGAATCAGCGTGGGATGCACGCGGACGTCGACGCCGGCGTCGGTGTTGCGGGCGATGCCCAGCAGCTTGATGGTGTAGCCGAGCTCGCGGGCCTGGGTGATGTCCTCGGCACCGATGGTGCGGATGCCCTGCTGATATACGTCATCGGTGGTCACGCGGGTGCCAAAGCCGATGGAGGCGAGGATGGCCGTCTTGCTGGCGGCATCGAAGCCGTCGACGTCGGCGGACGGGTCGGCCTCGGCATAGCCCTTAGCCTGTGCGTCGGCGAGCACGTCGGCGTAATCGGCGCCCTCGGCGTCCATGCGCGACAGGATATAGTTGGTGGTACCGTTGAGGATGCCGGCGATGGTCAGGATCTTGTTGCCCACCAGGTCGTGCTCAAGCGTGCTCACGATGGGGATGCCGCCGCCGCAGCTGGCCTCGCACTTAATCTGCACGCCGCACGTGCGCGCCTTCTCGGCGAGCGTCTCGACGTGACGGCCCAGCAGGGCCTTGTTGGCAGAGACGACGTGCTTGCCGTGCTCAAAGGCAGTGGTGAAGATCTCGGTTGCGGGATGCTCGCCGCCGATCAGCTCGACGACGATGTCGACGGCGGGGTCGGTGACGACGTCATGCCAGTCACTCGTAAAGGCCTCGCGCTCAATGCCTGCCGCCTCGGCCTGCTCCCAGGCAAGCGCGCAGGCGCGGGTCAGCTTAAGGTCGATGCCGTAGGCTGCCAGGTACTCATCGTGGTGGCTCTTGATCAGACGGGCCACGCCGCCGCCGACGGTTCCCAGACCGATCAGACCGACGTTCACGGTGCGCAGGGGTTCGCTCATAGATAGCTCCTTCGTGCATCTCATGGATGGATTAACCGCTTAAAGGTTGAGTGCATTCTAGCGTGAACCGAGGGCGCGTGCTCGCCAGGCAACAGGAGTCGCACAAAACGGCACCCCCGAAACGCTGCGGAAACATTGGAAACATGCTCGCTACAAACGGAACTCCGTAACAAACTGTCAACGTTTGCACCATAAGGTTTGCCCTGTACCGCAAGACGGCCGCGCAGCGGCCAGCGAAAAAGGGGGACATCATGTTCAACATCAACAGCACGCTCAGCCGTAGGAGCTTTCTCGCCGGTGCCGCGGCGCTCGGCAGCACCGCCGCGCTCGCTGGTTGCTCATCGGGTGGCTCGGACGGCGGCTCCGTCGATGACGGCAAGACCTTCAAGATCGGTGTCATCGGCCCTCTGACCGGCGCTGCGGCAACCTATGGCGTCTCGGCCGAGAAGGGCGCCAAGCTCGCGGCCAAGGACTTCTCGACCAAGGACCTCAAACTCTCGCTTAAGTCCGAGGACGACGTCGCCGACGGCGAGAAGGCCATCAACGCCTTCAATACCTTGTGCGACTGGGGCATGCAGGCGCTCGTCGGCCCCGTTACCACCGGTGCTGCCGTCGCCGTCTCGGGCGAGATTGCCGACGACATGCTCATGGTCACGCCCTCCGCCTCGTCGCTCGACGTTACCAAGGATAAGACCACGGTCTTTCAGGTTTGCTTCACCGATCCCACCATGGGCGCCAGCGCCGCGAAGTTCTTGGCCGAGAAGTACGCAGATGCCAAGATCGCCCTGTTCTATAACTCCGGCGATACGTATAGCTCGGGCGTTGCCGACGCTTTTGCCGAGCAGGCCAAGGCATCCAAACTAGATGTCGTCTCTGCTGTGACGTTTAAGGACGATTCCTCTTCGAGTTTCACCACGCAGCTCACCAAGGCCAAGGAGGCCGGAGCCACGCTCATCTTTGCGCCGATCTACTACACGCCGGCGTCCGTTCTGCTCAATAACGCCAAGGATATGGGCTACGACATGACGCTCATGGGTACCGACGGCATGGACGGCCTGCTCTCTGTGGAAGGCTTCGATACCTCTCTTGCCGAGGGCGTACTGCTCATGACCCCGTTCTCTGCCGACGATGAGAAGAATGCCGACTTCGTTAAGGCATATAAGGACGCCTACGGCGAGATACCTAACCAGTTTGCCGCCGACGCCTACGATTGCGTCCACGCCATCGTCGAGGCCATCGACAAGGCAGACATCGACATTACGGCCGACGGTGCCGACATTGCCGGCGACCTTGCCAAGGCCATGCGCAAGATCAAGATCGAGGGCCTGACAGGCGAGCTGACGTGGAATGACGAGGGCCAGGTCGAAAAGCCCGCTACAGCCTATGTGATTCAGGACGGCAAGTACATCGCCGCCTAAGTGCATATACAACGAGAACGGTGGGGCCGTTTTATTCTGGGTAAGGACGCCTGTAACAGAATGGAAACATTACTTTTACACAATAAAGTGGCATTACTGCATAAAGTAATAGAAATACGCATAAATATGGATAAATGGACAAAGTAAAAGAAAAGTTGAAATAATCGCCACTTTTCTTAACTAAAGCGTCTACTATTTTGCGAACGCCGAACACGGCGAAGGATGGCCTGTCGGGTAACCGAAACCCGACGAGATTTGAGAGGAGAGCCGCATGTCGAGCCTCACCGGTAAGTCATTGAACCCTGTTATGAATCGCAGGAGCGTTATCGCGAGCGCAGCAGGTCTGGGGGCGATGTCCATTCTAGCTGGCTGCTCCTCCAACGGCGGCGACAGCGGTTCCGCTTCGGGCGACGCTTCGTTTAAGATCGGCACCATCGGCCCGCTGACCGGCGCCAACGCGTCCTACGGCAAGTCCGTTACCCAGGGCGTCGAGCTTGGCTGCAAGGATTTCTCGACCAAGGAGCTGCCGCTTGCCAGCAAGGCCGAGGATGATCAGGCCGATGGCGAGAAGGCCGTCAACGCCTTGAATACCCTGCTCGACTGGGGCATGCAGGCCCTCGTCGGCCCGACCACCACGGGTGCGTCGGTTGCCGTTGCCGCAGAGTGCGGTAACGACCCCAAGACGTTCATGATCACCCCGTCCGCGTCCTCCGAGGACGTCACCGACGGCAAGGATTGCGTCTTCCAGGTTTGCTTTACCGACCCCAACCAGGGTGTTAATGCTGCCAAGTTTTTGGCAGAGAAGTACGCGGACGAGAAGTTCTTTGTCTTCTATAACGCCGCAGATGCCTATAGCTCGGGTATTGCTGATGCCTTCAAGGCGCAGGCTGTCGAGTCTAAGCTTGAGATTGTCGCCGAGAAGACCTTTAAGGATGACTCCGCCACGAGCTTTACCAACCAGCTGACCAAGGCCAAGGAGGCCGGCGCCACCATGATTTTCGCGCCGATCTACTATACCCCCGCAACCGTCCTGCTCAAGACCGCCAAGGATATGGGCTACGACGTCAAGATGATGGGTTGCGACGGCATGGACGGCATCCTGGGCGTTGAGGGCTTCGATACCTCTCTTGCCGAGGGCCTGCTGCTCATGACCCCGTTCTCCGCCGACGACGAGAAGAACGCCGACTTCGTCAACGCTTACAAAGATAAGTACGGCGATACCCCCGACCAGTTTGCCGCCGACGCCTACGACGGCGTGCATGCTGTGGTCGAGGCTCTCAAGGAGGCCGGCCTGGGTGTCGACGCCGACCCCACCGAGGTCGCCGAGAAGCTGCCCAAGGCTATGCTCAAGATTACCGTTGACGGTCTGACCGGCAAGCTCACCTGGAACGATAAGGGTCAGGTCCAGAAGGACCCGACGGCGTACGTCATCACCGACGGCAAGTACGTACAGGCCTAATTGGCCGCCTTACATAGAGCGGTTTTGATCCCAAGCAGGGGAGGTTTTGGCCTTCCCTGCTTGCTTGGTATCTAGGGACAATGTAACGTCCCTGTTTCATACATTAACTGGAAACCTATTCGAAAGGGGGATGTGGAACATGACGGTCTTTATCCAATACCTGGTCAACGGCCTGTCCATGGGCAGCGTCTACGCCATCATCGCGTTGGGCTACACCATGGTCTACGGTATCGCCAAGATGCTCAACTTCGCTCACGGCGATGTCATCATGGTCGGTGCCTATGTCTCGTTCTGCGCCACGTCGTATCTCGGCCTCCCGGGCTGGGCATCTGTAGTTCTCTCTTGCGTTGCCTGCACGGTTCTCGGTGTTCTCATTGAGGGTCTGGCCTATAAGCCGCTGCGCCAAGCAGGCCCGCTGGCCGTTCTGATCACGGCTATCGGCGTGTCTTATTTCCTGCAGAACGCCGCGCAGCTTCTGTGGGGTGCCACGCCCAAGAACTTCACTTCGCTCGTCACCTTCCAGGTGCCGGAGTTCTTGGCCAAGTTCAACGTAAGTGCCGTCTCGCTCGTCACCATCGTCGCCTGCCTGGTTATCATGGCCGGTCTGATGTTCTTTACAGGTAAGACCAAGATGGGCAAAGCCATGCGCGCCGTGTCCGAGGACAAGGCCGCCGCTCAGCTCATGGGCATCAACGTCAACCGCACGATCTCGATGACGTTTGCCATCGGCTCTGCCCTTGCCGCCATCGCCGGCGTGCTGCTGTGCTCCTACTCGCCGGTGCTGCAGCCCACGACGGGTGCCATGCCTGGCATCAAGGCCTTCGACGCCGCCGTCTTCGGTGGCATCGGCTCCATCCCCGGTGCCTTTGTCGGTGGCATTCTCATCGGCATCATCGAGGCGATGGCGCAGGCCTACATTTCCACGAGCCTTGCCAACTCCATCGTCTTTGGTGTTTTGATCATCGTCCTGCTCGTCAAGCCTGCCGGCCTCTTGGGCAAGTACGTCCCCGAGAAGGTGTAGGTGAGCGTTATGAAGTTTCTTAAAGACAAGCAGACGCGTCACGACTTTGTCACGTACGCCATGTGCCTTGTGGCGTTTGCCATCGTGTTCTTTATGCAGTCCAACCACATGATTCCGCGCATGATCGCCGGTCAGCTGGTTCCCATCACGGCCTATATCGTCATGGCCATTTCCCTTAACCTCGTCGTCGGCATCGCGGGCGACTTGTCGCTGGGCCACGCGGGCTTTATGAGTGTCGGCGCCTATACGGGAATCGTCACCGCCGTCGCGCTGGAGAGCGCCGTTCCCTCCGATCCGGTGCGCCTTATCATCAGTATCGTGGTCGGCGCCATCGCTGCCGCCATCCTGGGCTTCTTGATTGGCATCCCGGTCCTTCGTCTGAGCGGCGATTACCTGGCTATCGTGACGCTGGCCTTTGGCGAGATTATCAAGGAGATCGTCACCTGCCTCATTGTGGGCGTCGATTCCCGCGGCCTGCATGTGATCTTTAACATCACGGGTAACTCCACGATCGATGACTTGCACCTGCTCGAGGACGGCACCGCCATCATCAAGGGCGCCCAGGGCGCCTCGGGCGTGTCGACGTACTCGACCTTCCTCGCCGGTGCCATCCTGGTCATGGTCGCACTCGTGATCGTGCTCAACCTGGTTCGCAGCCGTACCGGCCGTGCCATTATGGCCGTGCGCGATAACAAGATTGCAGCCGAGTCCGTAGGCATCTCCGTCACCCAGTACCGCATGATCGCCTTCGTGGTTTCCGCTGCCCTCGCCGGTGCTGCCGGAGCTCTCTTCGGCGGTAACTTCTCGCAGCTCTCCGCCACTAAGTTCGACTTCAACACGTCGATTCTCATTCTGGTGTTCGTGGTCCTGGGCGGTCTGGGCAACATGCGCGGCTCCGTCATCGCGGCGGCGTTGCTCACGGTGCTTCCCGAGCTGCTCCGTCAGTTCTCGGACTACCGTATGCTCATCTACGCCATTGTGCTGATTCTGGTCATGATCTTTACTAACAACCCGCAGCTTAAAGCGTTCTTCGGCCGCATTAAGGACCGCTTTACTTCTAAGAAGGAGGTGGCAGCCGATGTCCAGTAAATTTGAGTTCAACAAGGGCAAGATGGTCCCGTATCCTTCTGGCGCCATCGTTCCCGATCGCGACCTGGGCGAGCGTCCGGCGCTCGAGTGCATCCACCTGGGCATTGAGTTCGGTGGCCTTAAGGCAGTCGACGACTTTAGCCTGACCATCGGTAAGACCGAGATCGCCGGTCTCATCGGCCCCAACGGCGCCGGCAAGACCACGGTCTTTAACCTGCTCACCAAGGTGTACCAGCCCACGCACGGCACCATCCTGCTCGACGGTGAGGACACCTCGGGCAAGTCCGTCTACCAGGTCAACCGCATGGGCATCGCTCGTACCTTCCAAAACATCCGCCTGTTTAATACCATGACGGTGGAGGATAACGTTAAGGTTGGCCTGCATAACCAGGAGCGCTACTCCGGTTTTGAGGGCGTGCTACGCCTGCCGACGTACTGGAAGCACGAGAAGGCCGCCCATGAGCGTGCCATGGAGCTGCTGTCCATCTTTGATATGGAG
>CAJMPK010000040.1 GCA_905215205.1 uncultured bacterium
CGCCTCGATGATCTCGGATGACGACATGCCCAACGGCGCCAACCTGGTCAACGCCATCGTCGCCTCCCTGGTGCTGTGCCTGCAGCTGGTTCCCATCGACGCCATCTCCAACGGTGTCTTCTGGATGCTCTTCGGTACCTCCGTTGTCTTCCTGCTGCTGACCTACATTCCGATGTTCCCGGCATTCCTCAACCTTCGTAAGAACGACCCCAACCGTGAGCGTATCTTTACGTTCCCGTTTAAGGGCGCCATGATGAAGGTCATGCTGGCTATTCCCTGCATCGAGCTGATTCTGGCCATCGTTGCAACGCTGATTCCGTTCTCTGTCGATGAGATTGGCGATAAGGTCCCGATGATCGTCATCTTCATCGTGCTCTTGCTTATTGGCGAGGTTGTCCGCGTCGTCAGTGCTAAGGGCCGCGAGACCGAGTACAAGGGTCTCACTCCCGAGCTGGCTGCTCAGCGCCTCGCTGAGGAGTCCGAGGAGGACTAGAGCACCCGGATTCGGGGCTCCAACCTTCCTCGCGTACCAACGTGCGCTTCGTCGGGCTTGTCGCTCCCGACTCGGGACACTCTAGCCTCTTCGGAGGCGTGCCCAAGCAACAGGTTTGCTAACCTTTCTCTGAGGTGGGTGTGAGCTATTGCTCCGGTAACCACCGCCCGCCCCAATCTCTCTTCCGTATCCTTCGTGCGTTTTGTCTCCGCGCACCGGGTTACGTCGTCGCTTGCCGGTGCGACATCCGTGAAAACCGGTGCCAGGCGCCCCGACCTTTGCCGGGGAACGGGCGCCTACCATCTCTTGGTTTTAGGCTGCGGGTAACCCGCCCGCAGCAAGCGATCGTTCGATTTGGAGGAAATCTTATGCGTACGATCACCGAGTCCGAGTCCACCCCTAAGGCCGATGGCTTTTTTATGCCTGCTGAGTTCGCCCCACAGGATCGCGTGTGGATGGGCTGGCCCCATCGCACCGATACCTGGGCCCATGGTGCCAAGCCGGCTCAGAAGCAGTATGCCGCCATCGCTCGCGCCATCGCCGAGTTCACCCCGGTCACCATGTGCGCCAACCAGGCCGACTACGCCAACTGCAAGGCCGCCTTTGAGGAAGACGAGAACGTCACCGTTATCGAGATGACCACCGACGACGCTTGGTTCCGCGACACCGCTGCCACTTTTGTTATCAATGGCAAGGGCGATAAGCGCGCCAACCACTGGCACTTCAACGCCTACGGCGGCCTCGTCGACGGCCTCTATTTCCCGTGGGACAAGGACGAGCAGATCGCCCTTAAGATGGCTGAGCTTTCCGGCTGCCGTCGTTATCGTCCCGATGACATGATCCTCGAGGGCGGTTCCATCACCGTCGACGGCGAAGGCACCGTGGTCGTGACCGACCAGTGCCTGCTTTCTCCGGGCCGCACCTGCTCTGCGGTTCTGGAGGAGGAAGAGGATCCCGAGTCCATCTGGCCCAAGTTCCACAAGAAGTTTGAGCCCTGGAGTGAGGAACTTCGCTCCTATATGGACGAGCACCTCAAGGATTACCTGGGCGTCGAGAAGGTCATCTGGGTCAAGGAGGGCATCGACCCCGAGGAGACCAACGGCCACATCGACGACGTCGCCACGTTCATCGCCCCGGGCGTCATGGCCTGCATCTGGACCGACGACCCCGAGTACCCGTTCTACGACCAGTGCCACGCCGCCTACGAGACCCTCTCCAACGCCGTTGACGCCAAGGGCCGCAAGATGAAGGTCTACAAGCTCTGCATGCCCGTGAACCCGCTGTACATGGACCAGGCCTCCTGCGACACCATCGACGCCGACGAGAACGCCGAGCCGCGCGTCCCCGACGAGCCGCTGATCGCCTCCTACATGAACTACCTGGTCACCAACCACGGCGTCATCGTCCCGCAGTACGGCGACGAGAACGACCAGCTGGCCGTCGACACGCTCCAGAAGATCTACGACGAGGTCTGGGGCGAGGGCGTCTACAAGTGCGTCGGCGTTCAGTCCGAGCAGGTCGTTTTCGGCGGCGGAAACATCCACTGCATTACCCAGCAGGAACCGTCCGCTTAATCGTCTGGCTTTCCGAGGCACCCCATCTCGCCGCTCAAACCGTCGCTTGCGTACCAAAGTACGCGGCGCTCCTCTTTCACGGGAATCTGCCGCACCTCAGAAACCCAGCCGGTCAAGCGAACAGGGACTACCTGATTGATCGGTTGGGTTTTCTTTGGGCACTCCGTTGCCTCCACATCGGAGTGCCCTTTTTCTTTGATTGAATACGCGTCTGATCTGGGATTTATTGCGGGTTAGGCCAATTGTTCGCTTGAATTTCCCAGGTCAGACGCGTATTCAATTGCTGATAGTTTCCGGTTGCGAGCGCGACCGTTTTGATCGGAGTATCTATGTACCAGCGTATCGTTATCTACACGCGCCTGTTCCGCGAGCGTTGGTCCAACAATTGCATCCTCTCTTCTCTTTGGGATGGCACCTGCACCGGTGACGCGGCCTGCAACCCTACCTTGGGCTGCGCCTTCGGTACAGATGCCATCCTTTTTGCTGTAGGGGGAGCGTGCCATGGTAGGTAAAAAGTTCTCCCTGTTCGAGGTCATCCTCTCGGTTATCTGCGTTGTCTTTACCATCGAGGCGGCTGCTCCGGCGTCTGCCATGGGTAACGTGCAGTTCTTCTGGTGGATCTTCCTCATCATTACGTTTTTGCTTCCCTATGGCCTGGTGGTGGCCGAGCTCGGTACGGCGTTCGATTCCGAGGGCGGCCTGTACGATTGGGTTCGCCTGGGCTTGGGCGACCGTTGGGGCGCCCGTTGCTCCTGGTGCTACTGGGTCAACTTTCCACTGTGGGTGGCAAGTATCGCCTGTATGTTCCCCAGTGTCATCAATGCGGTATGGGGCATCGAGTTTTCGCTCGGGGTTCGAATTGCCATCGAGCTTGCCTTTGTGTGGGGCGTCACGGTCATGGCGATGCACCCGGTGGCCGAGGCCGATTGGGTCATGGACGGCGGTGCCGTCATCAAGGTGCTCATTACCGCCGTGGTGGGAATCGTCGGCATCTGGTTTGCCTGCAATAACGGCTTTGCCAACGACATGTCGTTTAAGACCTTCATTCCAGATTTGGGCGACACCAATTCGTTGACGTACCTATCGATCATCCTGTTCAACTTTATGGGCTTCGAAGTGGTCGCGACCTTTGCCAGCACGATGAAAAACCCATCGCGCGATATCCCCAAGGCGGTTATCGCTGGTGGCGTTGCCATTGCGGCGATCTACATTATCTGCGGCGTCGGCATTGGAGCCGCGGTTCCCACCGAGCAGCTTTCGCTCGATTCGGGCATTGTGGACGCGGTCGCCGCCATGTTGGGGCGCAGCCATCCGCTAACGATGATTGTTGGCGTGGCCTTTTTGGCGACGCTGTTCGCCAACATGATCTGCTGGAGCTTTGGCGTCAACAACGTGGCGAGCTATGCCGCGCGTCATGGCAATATGCCGCGTCCCTTTGCGCTGGTGTCCAAGAAGACCGGCATGCCCAATGGTTCGGCAATCATTAACGGTTGTTTTGCCAGCCTGGTACTACTGCTTCAGATTCCGCTGGGCGAGGGCTCCGACGTTTTTTGGGTCTTCTTTTCGATGAACGTTGTCTTTCTGCTCATGAGTTATATCCCAATGTTCCCAGCGTTTTGGCGCCTGCGCAAATATGACGATCGCCCGCGCGTGTTCCGCGCGCCCTTCGAGGGCAAGGTGCTTGCGGTGGCACTTGCGATTCCCGTGGTGGAGCTCGTGCTTTCGATTGTCGCTACGATTGTGCCGCTCAACGGCTCGCCCGCCGAAATGGCAAAGTTGCCCATTCTCATGGGTGTAGTGATCGCCATGTTGCTGGGCGAGGTTTCGCGCCTCATATCGCGCCGCGGCCGCAGCGTCGACAATCCCGGCGTTGGCGTGTATAGAAAACGCTGACCGTGAGGGGCTTGGCCCACCGGCACGGGGCTAAAACCGGGGTTGCTTCCAAGTTAACAAATCGCTGCGAGGATTGCTGCGGCAATCGTGAAAGTTATGCTAACGGTTGCGCTGGTCGAATGAAGAGGAGAGCTTGGGCGCAAAGTAGGGGATGTGTCCCAGGTAAGGGCAGCTGTCGTTGCGCTCATCAACGATGCAAGGAACGTCATCGTAGGTCATGGTCGAACCGATTTTGGCGATGGCCTTGGCGGCAGGCGCGACAATAATCTTGAGCGGTGTAATCGGCGCCATGGCATCTCCTTTCGATCTTGGTATTCGTCGATGTTTCTACCATAACCGTACTGCGGAATCAAGCTGGTTGTGCGCGGAATGAGGGTAGTATGAGCTTCGCATTCTTTATCTACACGATTCTTGTCATGGGCATTGGACTGGTAACGGCATCAACTGCACTCGTAATATGGCTCATGACTCGTCGACGCGATTGTTTGGTGGCGGCCGCGGGCTTCCTTCTCTATATCTTCGATATGTCGGTGATTTTCTTTGATGAGTACAACCGGCTCAAATATGACTATACGATGACGTTTAATGAGCCGCTTCAACACCCGTTACTGCGCTGTGCGCTGGGCGTGGCGATTCTTGCGTGCGTATGGCTTTGGGTAATGTTTCGCTTGCACGACGAGGTGACCGTTAAGCGCGTTGCCGCATATGTCGTACCGATCGCCGTGCTTCAGCTTGCTCTGGTGCCTCGTACTGGCTTTGCGGGCCAGGTTCAGCAATATCTTTTTTGGCTTGCGCGCGATTTGGGAATGGCATTTTGCTTGGTATATGCTTACGCCCGCTATCGCAAGACGGAGAATAGGGCTGAGCGGCTCGATCTTGAGCGCTCTCGGACGTTCTTTCGCATAGCCTGCGTGCTTACCGTGATGGTGGTTATCGAGGATACCTATATGATCCTATTCTGCACGCCTGACGTTGACAACGTGATGGTGAGCACTTTTTTATGGTATCTTGGCGAGCGGAATATCTCAGAGAATTTATTGTTTGTGGCTGCAGCCGTTCAGTTATTTAAACAGTTCAGCCATATCTTACGTGTGTTCTCGCGTCACCCTCGTGCCGATGAAGAGGTAGCGACAGAGCGCCGTGATGCACGGGAGGATCTTGTCTCGCGAGTTGTGATTTTCTCGGACGAGGATGGGCTTTCAAAGCGCGAACAGGAAGTGCTTACACTCGTATTGCGTGGACTCGATGTTCAAAATATTGCTAATGAACTTGTGATTAGTCCGGGCACCGTCAAGGCTCACCTGCATCGCATCTATGTAAAGAGCGAAGTCAAGGCGCGTGACGACTTGATTGAGGCATTCTGGCGCTCGTGAGGCTGGAGTGGTCCGGCTGACGGTGTATCGCAGACTGCTCGGCGTAAAGAAGCGACAATAAACTTAGACAATAAAATACCTGTTCAGACGTGTAAACCTACTTAATCCGTCCGTTCGCTCGGTTCCATCTTGGCAGCTTGTGCTGGAGGTGCGTCAATGGGTGTTGACGCGGGGCGTAGGGCGCTGGACAGACGCCCAATTGCCTGTAGGCACGTGTCACGAGGGGGCGGCAAATGCTCCCTCACCGATTGGGCGCGCCGTATCGTGGCGCTTATCCATTGTCCTGTAACGTCTGAGGAGGCTCATATGGACAAAGCGGATTTAGTCATCAAAAGTAATGCTGTGTTCACTGGTGACGGGCTGGCACCGTTCAAGGGCGGCGTTGCCATCGCGGGTGACAGAATTGTTGCGTGCGGCGAAGATAAGTACCTCGACGCTTTTATCGGGTCCGATACCGAGGTGCGCGACTATGGCGATAAGCTCGTCATGCCTGGCATTATCGATTCACACACTCACTATGCCCAGGGCGCTTTTTTGACCGATCCCGATTTCGCCGTCAATCTCATCGATTGCACAAGCTTCGAGCAGTGTATGGAACGCGTGCAGGCGTTTGCCAAAGACCACCCGAACAACGAGTGGATCGTGGGCTGTCAGGTTATCCAGTTCCAGTGGGACGTGCCCGAGATGCCTACGGCGACAATGATCGATGAGTACATTTCGGACCGTCCGGTCTTTTTGCAGCAGGTTGACATGCACACGTTTAGTGCCAACACCTGTGCAATCGAGAAAATCGGCGTTACTGCTGAAACGCCAGACCCATCAGGCGGCAAGATTCTTAAGGATGAAGCTGGCAACCCCACTGGGGTCTTCTCGAACAACGCGGGAGCCCTTTTCATGGATGAGGTATACAATCCTGCCCCCGAGGTGGCTAGTGCTTCCTTTGCCAAGACTGCGCATCGCGCCAACGCCCTCGGCATTACAACAGTCGGCATGGTTAACCCCACTTTTGTGAGCATGGATAACCCCTATAAATTCCTTGCGGAACTCAACCGCAAGGGCGAGCATCCGTTGCGCGTGTTCATGTACACAGACCTTTTTGAGAACGAGGCCATGACGCTCGAGGAGATTCGGGCGAAATACGACTTCCCGGGCACGCAAGTCGAGTGGCATGGCTTTAAGCAGTTCATTGACGGCGTGTGTTCCGATCATACTGCTTGGATGCTCGAGCCCTATGCTAATGCTCCCGAGACCTGTGGCGAGCCGGCTGAGGATCCAGAGCGCGTGCGCAAAGCCATCCTTAAAGCGCTTGAGTGGGGTGTCGACACGCGCATCCATGCCATAGGCGATCGTTCCGTACGCTTTATCCTGGACTGCTTCGAGGAGGGTGAGAAGCGTTACGGTCTTATGGGCTGTCGTCACTCCATGGAGCACAACGAGACTGTTCAACCTGAGGATTTGCCGCGCTATGCGGAACTCGGCGTTTGTCCGGCCATGCAGCCGTGGCATATGCTGCTTGATATGGCCGACTTGGCAAAGGACGATGCCGTTGGCCCCGAGCGCGCGGCGCTCTCGTGGCCAATTCATAGCCTGCTTGCGAGCGGTGCCTGCGTGCATTTGGGCTCCGACTTCCCGGTTGTGGGGCTTGAGCCTATGGAGGAAGTCTATGGCGCGGTCTATCGCATGCTCGAGGACGGATCTAATCCTGAGGGTTGGTTCCCCGAGGAGCGAATCACCATGGCCGAGGCCCTGCGCGCATACACCTACGGCGCTGCCTACGCTATGCATGCTGAGGACCGCATCGGCACACTCGCCTGCGGCAAGCAAGCCGACATCTGCGTACTCGACCGCAATCTCTTTACCTGCGAGCCGGCAGAGGTTCTCGGCGCCACGGCTGAGCTTACGGTGATCGCCGGTAAGGTCGTCTACGAGAAATAGCCCCACAGTCTTTCAATCTCTCAAGGAAAGGGGAGAACCATGGCAGAAGAAACAACCGCTGTCGTTGGGGAGGAGCATGAGCTCGCCTCAAAGCCGATTCCAGAACTCGTGCGCCGCTACACAATTGTGACCGGTCAGGGCATGCTCGCGCAGATCATTATGGTCGTGCTCGAGGGTCTCGTGATGGGCTGGGGCCTGGGCGCTCACGGTCTTGCTTGCGTCTCGATCATCATGTCTGTCGAGTACATCAATCTGGCCTTCGGCAATCTCTTCGGTACGGGCGTGCCGGCCGTCGTGGGCAATCTGCTCGGCGCCGGCGACATCAAGGGGGCGAGTAAGGCATTTAGCCAGGGTTTCTGGCTCACGGCGATTGTTTCGGTCCTGCTCGCCGTCGTGATGGCAGTCTTCACCGAGCCCATCTGTGCATTCTTTGGTGCAACGCCCGATATCATGGCTGACACGGTCGCCGGCGTGCGCACGTTTGCCGTGCTATTGCCGCTCACGGTCATCGGCCAGATGGTTACCGCTGTTATGCGCGTCGATGAGAAGGTCCAGGTCCAGGCAAATCTCATGACCGTATCTGCCATCGTTGCCATCTGCTGGCTCGCGCTCTCGACCTTCGTGCTCAAGCTTGGCGTCATGGGTGCTGGCGTGTACTATGGCCTGTCCATTGGCATCTGGGCCATCGGCATCTTCTGGTATGTTGGCGGCAAGAAGTCTCAGCTCAAGATTAACCTGGTCGACCTCAAACTCGACATGGGTATCTGCGGGCAGATCGTTAAGATTGGCTTCCCGTTCTTCCTGGTCCAGGGTGCGACATTCGTCTTCAATACCGTTGCCAACTCGCTGCTCGGCACGCTTGGCGGTGACATGGGTTCGCTCTACATCGCTGCATTCGGCGTAATCAACGGCTACATTCTCTACATC
Source organism: uncultured bacterium (assembly GCA_905215205.1). Taxonomy (GTDB): domain Bacteria; phylum Actinomycetota; class Coriobacteriia; order Coriobacteriales; family Coriobacteriaceae; genus Collinsella. The sequence continues at coordinate 8,196 of CAJMPK010000040.1, forward strand.
ACCATGATGGTCGCCCAGTGCTTCTCCTATGGTTTGCAGCCCATCGCTGCCTTCAATGCCGGTGCCAAGGCATGGGCGCGTCTTAAGGAGACGCTCTCCTGCACGCTTAAGTACCAGGTTGTGACGCTGGCGCTGGTCACCGTTGTACTCTGGCTTGCCGCCACGCCGGTGTGTGCCTTCTTTGCCGGCAGCGATCCCGCGCTCGTTGAGGTTGCCGCCAACGCAACGCGTACCGTCATCCTGGCTGTTGCCCTGGGCTATCTTGCCATGACCATGTCGATGTACTTCCAGGCGAACGAGAAGGTGGGTATCGCCACGTTCTGCGGCCTGCTCCGTTACGTGATCTGTTCCGTACCGCTCATGTACTTGCTTGGCAGCATGATGGGCGCGCAGGGTGTTTGGATTGCCTTGGTTGCAGCCGATGCCATTACCGGCCTGGTTTCCATTGCACTTGCTGCAAAGGAACAAAAGCGCCTGAATGGGCTCATTGCATAGCGTAGGGTCGCTTCTCATTCAACGGCGAAATCAAAGGGCGTTCTCCGCATGGAGGGCGCCCTTTTTTATCGCGGGATGTTTTGCATGGCAGTCATGAGGCCCAGGCGGTTGCTGACGCCGAGCTTGCGATAGATGGCGTTGACGTGCTTCTTGACGGTTGACTCGCTTATGAATAGCTCGTTTGCCATCTGTTTGTTTGTTTTGCCGTCGAGCATGAGCCGCATGACTTCGGCTTCGCGCGGTTGGATATTGTGTTCTGCAATGAAAACATTCAGCTGGTTTGTGTCTTCGGTCTGGGTGAGTTTAATGCCCCGAGGATAGAGGTTGGCGAGCGCGAGGCTCGCGTGCCGAGCGACTTCGAGCAGGATTGCGAGCTCGGTGTCGGTGAAGTCTCCGGCCGTGCGTTCGCGAAACAGGGTGATGCTTCCCAGCGGGCTGTCGTTGTGCGCGAGCGTGGCCGTACAGCCAAAGTAGACGCCCTGGGGTTCCATCCATTTGCGATAGATGGGCGTGGCATCGCGTCGCTCGACGTCGACGAGGTCGAGGTCGCGGTAGACGCCGACCTTATGTAGGTCAAAGGACCATGTTGTATAGTCCATCGCGGCGTAGCGGTTGTAGTAGTCGCTCAGTGCGCGGTCGTCCATTCCGCTGCTTGCGGGGTGGACGTAGCGTGGGGCATCGCTGCCCGCCGCCTCGATCAGGTCGAACATGGCGATCCGATGGGGCACGAGTCCTGTCATTCCCTCGAGGGTCTCCTTTTGCAGCATGTCGACACCGCGTGATGCGTGGATCGCGAGCGCGAGCTCGTTGAGGGCGGTCCAGGTCGTACTGTCCAGCTCAATAGTCTGCTGTTTATTGCATGGGGGCATAGGGCGTCCTTTCCATTGTGGAACCCAGTATGTCATGTTCTCGGCCTGAATAGAACTTTAGGTCAGCGAATGGTATACCGGCGGTCGCTGAAAGGGGCTCGAGGGACCATTGAGGACATCTCGGTGCGGCTGCATTATGGTCTCGTCAAGCAAAAGCACCGAGATCAAGGAGCTTGAAATGAAGACTATCTACGAGAGTGAGTCCACGCCTAGGAAGGACGGGTTCTATATGCCCGGCGAGTATGAGGAGCAGGAGCGCACCTGGATTCTGTGGCCGCACCGCTCCGACGTGTGGCGCTGCGGCGCCAAGCCGGCGCAGAAGGTCTTCACCGAGATCATTAAGACCGTTGCACGCTTTCAGCCCATCACGGTAGGCGTCAACACCGAAGACTTCCCCGCGGTGTGCGAGATCTTCGACGGTGTTGAGAACGTGCGCGTTATCCACATGGAGTACAACGACAGCTGGATTCGCGACCCCGGCCCAGCGTTCCTCGTTAATGACAATGGGGAGGTGGCCCTTTCGCACTTCCACTTTAATGCTTACGGCGGTTTCATTGACGGCCTGTACTTCCCGTGGGACAAGGACGCTTCTATTGGCCTGCAGGTGGCACAGCTTGAGCAGGTTAACCGTTATCGTCCCGAGGATTACATCCTCGAGGGCGGCTCGTTCAACTGTGATGGTCAAGGCACCGTCGTGACCACCGAGATGTGTCTGCTCAACGAGGACCGCAACCCGCAGTACACCAAGGAGCAGATTGAGAAGAAGCTCTCTGAGTACCTCGGTATCGAGAAAGTTATCTGGATCAAGGACGGTATCGATCCGTACGAAACGAACGGTCATGTGGACGACGTCGCATGCTTTAGTGCACCCGGCGAAGTCTGCTGCATGTGGACCGATGATCCCAACCATAAGTTCTACAAGGAGTGCCAGGAGGCGTATAAGACGCTTTCCGAGACGACGGATGCCCGTGGCCGCAAACTCAAGGTCCACAAGGTAATCATGCCTGCGACCTCGGTATATATGACCGAAGAGGAGGCCAGCACGATTGATCC
>CAJMPK010000041.1 GCA_905215205.1 uncultured bacterium
GTCCCATGTACGGGACGACCGCCGCTTTTTGCTATCTACCGACTGACGCCGCGGGGATAGGCCTCACATGCACCAAGGGGTTGACTAGAGCTCGCAAGCAACCTTGTAGCCATCGCCGATGGCGTCGCGGATGTTGCCGCACTTGTTGGCATCGCCCAACACGTGGGTGGTAACGCCGGCTGCAGCAAGGTCGTCGGCCAACTTGGTATTGGGACGATAGCCCATGGCAAGTACCAGCGTATCGGCATCGGCGATGGTGTGGATCTCGCCGTCCTTTTCGTAGCTGATGGCATCCTCGGTAATCTCGGTCACTTTGGCCTCGGTCAGCACGTGAACGCCCTTGGAGAGCATGCGCGTGATGAGCACCGCGCGACCGGCGCCGCCCTCGTTGGCGGCGAGCGTCTTGGTCATCTCGATGACGGTGACGTCGCGATTGGCCGGCGACAGATCGTTGACCAACGGGGCCAGGTAGTCGGCCGTCTCGCAACCGACGGTGCCGCCGCCCACGATGACGATCTTCTTGCCTGGGAAAGCCTTGCCGCCCAGCAGGTCGTCGGCCGTCATAACCTGCTTAAAGCCCTGCATGAAGGCCGGAGCGATGGGCTCGGCGCCATAAGCCAGGACGACCTCGTAGCCCGCGTAGTCACGCTGAATGTCCTCGGCCGAAAGCTCGGTACCAAAGACGCACGTGACGCCGGCATCGGCCAGGCGACGGTACTGATACTTGATCACGCGGGTGAGCTCCTGCTTTGCCGGCGGAACGGCCGCGATGCGCATCTCGCCGCCCGGCTCATCCTGCTTGTCCACGAGCACCACGTTGTGGCCGCGCTTGGCGGCAATGTAGGCTGCCTCCATGCCCGCAGGACCAGCGCCCACAACGAGCACGTTCTTGACCTCGGCGGCAGGCTCGTAGCCGGCCTCGTCGCGCTCCACGTCCGGGTTGACGGTGCAGGAGATGCGCTTGCCGAACATAATGCCGTTCAGGCAGCGCAGGCAGCCGATACAGGGGCGGATATCGTCGGCGTTGCCGACAGCGGCCTTGTTGCAGAACTCGGCATCGCACAGATTGGCGCGGCCCATCATGCAGATGTCGGCAGCACCGTCCTCGATCAGCTCCTCGGCAATCCAGGCCTCGTTGATGCGGCCGACGGTGGCGACGGGAATGTTGACGTGCTTTTTAATCTCGCGCGAGCAGGCGGCATGCGAGGCCTGCTGAGTACCGGCGGCGGGAATTGCGGAGCCGCGCTTGATGGTGGTACCACCCGACACATGAATCATGTCGACGCCGGCCTCCTCCAGGCGACGCGAGACGTAGATCATGTCGTTGAGGGTCAGGCCGCCATCGGTGTACTCATCGCCCGAGATACGAACGTCGATGATAAAGTCCTTGCCGCAGCGCTCGCGAATCTCGGCGATGACCTCGAGCAAAAAGCGCATACGAGCGTCGAGCGAGCCGCCGTACTCATCGGTACGCTTGTTGTAGAGCGGAGTCAAAAAGCCGCCGAGCATGCCGTGGGCGTGTGCCGCATGGACCTCGACGCCATCGACACCGGCCTTCTGCATGCGCACTGCAGCGTCACCGAACTGATGCGTGAGTTCGTGGATCTCATCGACCGTGATGGGACGCGGTGCCTCGCGGGCGTAAGACGGGCCCACAAAGGACGGAGCGATCAGGCGCGGCGTGCCCGGAATGTTAAAGGCCATGTAGGCGGGGTGGAAGAGCTGCGGCATGATCTTGCAGCCATACTCGTGGACGGCCGCGGCGAGCTTTTCCCAGCCAGGGATAAACGTGTCGTCGTAGCAGCACATGTCACCCGGCAGATAGGTATAAGTAGGCTCGACCGTCACGACCTCGGTGATGATGAGGCCCACGCCGCCCTTGGCGCGGGCACGGTAATGATCGACCAAGTCATCGGTCACATAGCCATGATCGGCCAGGTTGGTGGACACCGGCGGCATAAAGACGCGGTTCTTGACCTCGGTTGTACCGACCTTGATCGGGCTAAAGAGCATCGGATAGGCAGAGGACTCCATACAGGCTTCCTTTCGTTTGAGCCGCTCGGCGGCAGTTGCTAACGTACTTATCGTATCAGCATCCGCCGCATTCGCACTCGCTCGCACTCCCTACTTTCAATCCCGATCCTCACAAAAAAGTTGCGGTGGAATACGGAGTAGATAAGGCTTTTGACAGCCAAAACAGTCCGTATTTCACCGCAACTGATGGATGGGATGGGATGGGCTAGAGACCCAGGTAGCTGGTCATGCCTTCGACGGCGAGTTTGGCGCCGGCTACGGCGTGAACAACCGTCAGCGGGCCGTTGACCACGTCGCCGGCGGCAAAGACGCCAGGCACGGTGGTCATACCGTGCTCGTCGACCGAAAGCAGGCCACGATGGTCGGTCTCCAGGCCGCCCGTCGTAAGCACAAGCTTGTCTTTGGGCACCTGCGAAGCCGCAATCACAACTGTGTCGGCAGACGCATGGTCGAGCTCCTCCTCGTAGCCCACCACGTTGTTGTCCTCGTCGAAGATAGCCGTCTCGAAGACCGGACCGTTATCGTCGATGGCACAGATCGCCTTGCCGCACACAATCTCGGCACCATCGAGCTCGGTCAGCTCCACCTCGTCATCGATGGCCGAGATATGGCGCGAACGGGCATACACAGTGACCTTGCGAGCACCCGAACGCAGCGCCGTGCGGGCCACATCCATGGCCACATTACCGGCACCGATGACCGCCACGTTCTGCCCGATCGCCACACTCGCGGGATCGACCAGGTAATCGATACCAAAAAGCACGTTGCCGCGCGACTCGCCGGGAATGCCCAGTTTGCGGGCACGCCAGGTACCGGTACCGACAAAGACCGCGTCGTAGCCGTCACGTAGCAGGTCATCGATGTGCAGTGCGCCGCCGATGGTAGTCGAGGGGCGCACACGCACGCCAAGCGAGCACATCACGTGGCGATACTTTTGCACGAGCGCACGGGGCAGGCGGAACTCGGGGATACCGTACTCCAGTACACCGCCGATCTCGGGACGCTGTTCAAATACCGTGACGGCACAGCCCAGCTGGGCCATTTTAATGGCCACGGTAATACCGGCGGGACCGGAACCGACCACAGCAACCTGTTTGCCGCACGACGGCGCGGGCGTCCACTCCTTACGATCCAAATACGCTGTCGAGATATAGTTCTCGATGCTCGAGAAATGCACAGGTGTGTCCTTGCGGCCCTGGATGCAAGCACCCTCGCACTGGCCCGAATGGTTGCACACCATGGAGCAGACCGCGCTCATGGGATTGTTCTGGAACAGCAGCTCGCCCGCTTCTTCTAGACGACGCTGTTTGAACAGGTCGATGACCTGCGGAATAGGCGTCTGAACTGGGCAGCCCTTAAGCTGACAGAACGCCCTTTTACAACCCAGGCAACGATTCGCCTCTTCGACAATGTGGATAGCCACGCAACTCCCCTTTTTAATGCAATCCAATGGGGCGACGATAAAGATCCTTCACCGCTGCCCCAGTCAGGCAAACTTAATCGACCGCCACGGCAAAAGCCGATGCTACAACTCGCAATGCGGAGCCCCGCAGCGAGCGGACATGTGCTCGAGTGTCGCCAGGCAGTCAGCCGCCGTCGCCGGCACGCTGTTCTCGACCACGCAGGGAATCCCAGGGCAGGCGGCGGCAGCCCAGGCCACCACGGGCTCAAAGTCATAGCGACCCGTCTCGCCCACGCCGTGGCACACCAGGCGCGAACCCGTACCGTCGCACCATCCGGCTTCGTCCTCGTTATCAACGACCTCAAAATCCTTGGCGTGCAGCACGCGGATCTTACTGCCGCATAAGTAGAGCATGCGTGCTGTGATTTCCTGCGCTTCGTCAACGACGCTGGGGTGCAGCAGCGATACCGGGTCATAGATCACGCCGAGCGACGGGCTCGAGACGCGCTCCAGCACCTCACGGCAGCGATCCGGCGTGTTGACTGTCTCGTTCCAGCCGGGCTCGATCAGTATTTGCCCGCCCACAGCCTCGGCGCGCTCGCAGACGCGTGCAAGCCCGTCTGCAAACGCATCGAGTGCCTCATCGGTCATGCGGTCGTCAGCAACGCGGTTCTGCGCATTGGGGCGACCGGTCTCGGTACCCACCGGGCAGCCGCCGAGCATCTGGGCAAAGTTCAGGCATGCCTCGTACTCGGCAAAGTTATCCATGAGCTGTTGGCGATCGGGCGTCGCCAGATTCTTATAGCACCCGAGCACGGCGACCGAAACGCCCGCCTCGTCGAGCACCGCACGCAAATGGTCGGCAAGCTCGCGGGTCAGGCCGCCTCGATCGATCCCCATCGATGCGTAGAGCACCTTGCTCGGCAGCTGAATGCACGAAAAGCCCAGCTCTCCCGCCATACGAATGCGTTCCTCGACAGTCCCCTGCGGAAGGTCGTGCAAACGTACACCCGGAGTAATAGCCCCCACGTTATTCACATCCCTTATGAGCGTTGATGCCCGGGGTGTATCCGCCAAACGGGTCCTCGATGGAGCACACGCCCGAGGGGGCGAGCGGATCGCGCTTACCGGCCAGCTTGTCGTGATGCATGGTCTCGATATAGGCAAGCACCAGCGGCGCCACACCCTTTGCATCATTTTTGACCACGGGCTCGCTCATGTAGTAATCAAACGTGCCCTCGCGGTGCGCGGTGTTTCCCAAGCCCGCAACCAGGCAGATGTTGTCGAGCGCCAGCTGCCCGTCATACTCGGACAGGCAGGTCTCGCAGATGCCGTCGAAGGCGCGACGGCCGTACTGGTAGTAACGCTCGCCCAGCACGCCCAGACGCACGCCCTTCATGATGGCATTGGCAAAAATCGCGCTACCAGACTCCTCCAGGTAGTTGGGGGCGATATTGGGCAGGTTGATGACCTGATGCCACATGCCGGTCTTCTCGTCCTGATACGGCAGCATGGCGTCAATCAGATCGTGGAACATCTTGCGGATCTCGTCCTTCTCGGCCGACATCGAAGGCGGCATAAGCTCCCAGGTGTCGATGAGCGCCATGGCAAACCAGCCCTCGGCGCGCAGCCAGAAGTTAGCCGAAAGGCCGGTGACCGGGTCGCACCAGAACTGTTTGCGGCTCGCGTCGTAAGCGTGATAGTACAGACCGTTGAGGGGGTTGCGCATCAGGTCATGCACAACCTGGAACATATGGAAGCTGTCCGAGCAGGCACGACGGTTGTGGAAGCTCAGCTCGTACTGCATGTAGAACGGCTGGGCCATATACATGCCATCGAGCCAAATCTGGTTGGGATAGACGGCCTTGTGCCAAAACACGCCCTCTTTGGTGCGCGGCTGGGTCTCGAGCTGGCGGTAGATGGTGTCCATGGCGGCACGGTACTTGGGCTTGCCCACCAGGTCATACAGCTTGTAGAGGGTCTTGCCCGCATTGACGTTATCGAGGTTGTACTCCTGCGGGTTGTAATGCTTGATGGTACCGTCGTCCTGGACAAAGAAATCGATGTAGTCATCGGCAAAGGTCAGGTAGCGCTGCTCACCCGTGATCTCGTACAGCTCGATGAGCGCCTTGATCATGCAGCCGTCGATATAGTTCCAGGTGTTCTCCTTGCCGGCGCGAATCTTTTCGATATTCCAAGCCGGCGCCTGCGGCGTAGAGGTTTCGATCAACTGCTCGATATAACGGTCCAGGATTTGATTGCAACCCATTGCTGTCCCCTCTGACATAAACGATAGGTGAACGTTACCCCTAGTGTAACGCGAACGGGGAATATAGGGTGAACGTTAACCCTATATTCCCCGCAAACGGCAGACTTTTAGCGGCAAACGGCGGTGAGACCCGCGGCGATGCGATGCGCCAGGCGCTCATAGCCGGCAGGACTGTAATGCAGACCGTCCGGCATATAGAGCTCGCGGTGCTCTGGCAAAAACGGGCTGATGCCACTTTGCGCATACAGGTCAATCACCGGAACGGAGTAGCGGTCGCAGACTTCGAGCATCGCCCGCACGTAGGCGACCTGCGTCAACCCCAGGTGATTGAGCTCATCGCTTGCCGGGATATCCTTCTCGTGCTTACCGCTCGTCTTGCACGGCGTCATAAACACAAGCTTTGCCTGGGGCGAACGCGCCGTGATGGTGCGGATCAGGTAATCGAGTGCACCATAGAACTCGTGCACATCGGTACTGCCCAACTCGCCAAGCGGCACGTTGCGGCTAAAGTCGTTGACGCCGCCAAAGACGATGTAGATATCGGCCGCATCGTCGATGCCGTCCAGGCGCTCGACAAACGAATCGCTGCGGTCGGCCTTGACGGCGATACGCGAACCCTTGATGCCAAAGTTCTCGATGACCGCGCCTTCCAGCAACGCGCCCAAGTGCGAAGTCCACGAGATGTCGTTGCCTCCCCCACCGCAGCCGTTGTCGCCCCAGGTCGTTGAGTCGCCAAAGCAGCAAATGGTCGATTCACTCAAACTCTTCGTTTCCATAATCTTCTCCTCATCCGCCCATCGGCGGCCATACAGGAACGTACCGTTTCTTCGCAGCATGCCGAGGGGCTATGCACGGGCGCATTCCGCAACGTGCGAATCGAGCCATTCGATATCCTCGGCAAGATGTGCCACGCCCAGATGGTGTTCACCCGGACACACCTCGTGCCGCAGGCCATCTCTGCGACCCAGCAACTTGTAGGCATCGCGCACGATCTCGAGCTGCTCGCCAACATTTTTCAGCCCGCGCGAACCGTTCAGATGATCTTCTTCGCAGCTCTGCACTAACAACGGGCGCGGCGCGATGAGCGAGGCAATATCGCCCATGTCGAGTAAGCGCCAAAGTCCGGGTGTGTAGTTGCAGCTGCAATTGCCATTGAGATGCAGCAGCGAATCGTCGACACCGTACAGATAGCCCGAGACAAACGCCTTGCGCACACGCGGGTCGAGTGCGGCCAGGTACAACGTCATGTAGCCGCCACCCGAAAAACCAAAGCAACCCAGGTCATCCATGGCAATGTCGCCGCGCGCCTCTAGGTAATCGATCAGACGCATGTTATCCCAGGCGTTGAGGCCCGCAACCGTAAGACCCAGCGGCTCGGCCATACGTGCTTGATTCAGACACGTACCGCGCAGGTAGCTGTTCTCGTCATCGCCCTGACCCTTCCAGTCACGACGGTATCCCCAACCGCGCGCATCAGGGCAGACGGTCACGTAACCCATGCGTGCCAAACGCAGACCGTAGTCGTAATTGAACTTACGCACGGCATCATCGACCGCCGGCACGCCCGCAACACCGGCTACGCTTGCAGCACCCGCTCCCTGATGGCCATGCGGGCAGATATAACAGCGTTTGAGCCCCCGCTCATCAAGCTTAGGACAAGACGGCTCCAACAGGTAAAACGGCATCCACACATCGTGCTCAACCTGCAACATCGCATGGGTGCGCACGATGCCGCCGGCAATCTGCACCCGATCGAGTTCGCGCGCATCAATCGACACGCGATCCATAATCGATAAGCCCAACAGGTCAAACAGCCGAACCCTCGTCGCAATCTGCCATGCCTCAAAGTCTTCGGGCGTCGTGCCCTTAAATGCGGCGGAGCGGCCCTCACGCTTAAGGCGCTCACGAAATGCCAGTTCGTCTTCGTAATAGATGTCGATATGCACCGTGCGACCGTTATCGGAAAGACTGTCGGTCTCCGCAGCGTCGCCCGGGCCACCTTCGGGGTCCCAGCCGTCCGCACCGGAAAGCACCTGTTCGCGGGCGTATCGGGTAGTGGCTGTCGCATCGAGCTCGTGCGCCCATGGCGCCCAGTTTTCGGCATCACTCGCCGGGCCATGTAGGCTTGCACCAGCGTAGTGCGCCCTCTCGTGCGCCGCTGGCTTAGCCCAATCCCACCAACCTTCGCGCTTGATATGCTGTCCCAGCCAGCAATCGATCAGCACGGTCTGGGCCCACTCACGCCAAGGACGACCCAAATAGACCGAATCCGGTGCCACATCTTGCGGGGCTGTAAACGAGCAGCCGTGGAACACGAAGCCATATGGCTCTCCCTCGGGCGTCGATGCCGCCGTCACGTAACCGTTCACGTCCATATTGCGGTTGAGCGAGCGGATCTCGCACCCCTCAAAATAGGCACACGCGCCGCCAAAGATAAAGTCGACGTCGCCCTCAATCCGGCAGCGTCGAAAATACTGACGGCCCACCCGACGCGGCGCAAACTGCTTGGGCCCAATGAATCCGCCCGGTTTGACTTCGCGCGGGGGCAACGGGGCCAAAAACAGCGTGTCCTGGCGCCCCGTAATGCAACAGGCGTCGACCACCAAACGGTCGCCGTCGGCGTACAGGGCAATCGCCTGCCCCACCTCGCGACCGTCGCCGGCATCGTTGACGATTGTGAGGTTCTCGAGCCGCACGTCGTCGGCATCGACCAAAACGGTATAGGTCCTAAAGGTGCCGAGCGTGCCGTCAATGCCCGATCCGTCCCCCGAGGGCATCTTGGCGCCCAGACTGCCCACGATACGCACGCTGTCAGCCGTCTCGCCCATCAGCGTCACATACGGTCGATGAATCTCGACCCGTTCGCGGTACTCACCCGGCTCGATATGGATTGTCACCGGTTGCTCGGCATCCGGATAGAGTTGATCGGCTGCCGTCAAGGCATCGGAAATCGTTGGATATGCTCCTGCCGCAGCCCTCGAAACGCGCAGTGTATAGATGCTTTCGCTCATCGTCCATCACGCTCCCAGGCAGCGAACTGCTCGGGCCAGCCCTGAACCTGTGGCTGAATATGCTCGGCGCAGCCCTTAAATGCCGTTAGGGCCGTAGCGAGCGATGCCCCATGTTTTCCATGCGGAAAGACATGTAGGCTAAAGCCAATCCCGTGGTCGGCAAGAGCCTGCGCAAGAAGGAGGCTATTTTGAACTGACACCGATGCATCCTCGGCGGTATGCCACAAGAACGTACGAGGGAAGCCCTCGCCCACCATATTCTCGATTGACAACTTTTGAGCCAAAGCGTCATCGGCACCCGTTAGGTGTTCAAACGAACCACGATGAGCATAGGTCCCCGAGCTTACGACCGGATAGCCCAAGCAAAGTGCGTCAGGCCGAATCGACTCAGGCGATGCCGCGATCGACTCTGCAAGCCAGGATTGGTCCCAAAGCGCCCCGAGCAAGCCAACCAGATGCCCACCGGCCGAAAAACCCATGACCGTAATCCGATCAGGATCGACACAGTACTCTGCCGCATGGCCTCGGACGGTATCGACCGCCCGCGCGAGTTCTTGCAATGCCAGCGGATAGACAGCCGGAGCAACCGAGTAGTTCAGCACAAACGCCTGGTAGCCCATCGCCAACAAACGGAGCGCTACCGGCTCGCCTTCGCGCGGCGAAACGTGATCGTAGCCGCCTCCTGGCACGACCACAACTGCAGGCAGCGGTTTTAAAGCATAAGCATCTTCGGTCGGGGCAAAAACATAAGACGCAATCGTGGCAGACGAGCCATCGACCCCGACAGGAATCGTTTTATTGAGCATGTATTCCCTTTCACCATGATGCGTAGCGCAGCGCACACGGCCGTATCGCGCAAGGGCTGCATTGCCGATTTATCCGACAATGCAGCCCTTGTCATCAACCCGAGTTAGGAACGGACGACCTTGTCGACGTTCTGGAGCTGCAGCTCCTCGCCGTCCTGGCCCTCGATCACCACATTTTGCAGGTCGAGCACCTTGACGTTTTGCGCAATGATGCCCTGACGTACCATGGGCTCAACGCCGCAGGCCATGGCCGGAACAAAGGGCTCAGCATCGTCGGCAAAGGTCACGTGGACATCCTGGAACGTCAGGCGCGTTACTTTGCTCTCGGGCAGGCCCGTGATGTAGGCAGCGGCAGCATGGCAGTTGGTAGCCTCGATATCACAAAACGTCGTGGCGCCAAAGCCGGGCGTGCGGTCGTCGACGGGCAGCGCCTCGCGAGACTGCACGTAATCGGTCTTGCCGTCCTTGTCGCAGAAGTAGAACGAATTGACCACGAAGGGCGTGAGCACCTCGTCCATGCGAATGTGCTCGAAGGTGATGCCCTCGTTGACGGCATCCTTGCCGCGTCCACGGCGGGTCTTGACGCGCAGGCCACGGTCAGTGCGCTCAAAGAGGCACTTGCTCACGGTAAGGTCCTTGATGCCGCCGGCAGCCTCGGATCCCAGCACCACGGCACCATGGCCGTCGTGCATGTAGCAGTGCGAGATCAACACGTCGTGCGTGGCGGGGCGAAGCTCGGGCTCAATGCCCAGCTTGCCGCTCTTGATGGCGATGCAGTCATCACCCACTGAGAACTGACAACCAAGGATGCGAACAAAACCGCAGCTCTCGGGATCGAAGCCGTCGGTGTTGTGGGAGTTCTTGGGGCCCTCGATGGACAGGCAGAGCGCATCGATGTGCTCGCACAGGATGGGGTGGATGTTCCACGCCGGGCTGTTGCGGACGGTGAAGCCAGCCAAGCTCACGTTTTGGCACTCGGAC
>CAJMPK010000042.1 GCA_905215205.1 uncultured bacterium
ACAGGCCAAACGGTTTTCGAGACCGCCGCATTCAACCACTCTGCCACCCCTCCGCGTGGGGTAAAAACAAAGCACGCTCAAAGGCCTGCTTTGGAATTAACTGGCGGAGAGTCAGGGATTTGAACCCTGGAGACGCTTTTGACGCCTACACGATTTCCAATCGTGCTCCTTCGGCCACTCGGACAACTCTCCGTTAAATGCGAAAGTCAGTATACACGAGGAATCGAAAAGTGCAAACAGAAAACTTGGCATTTTTTAAACCGCTCGCCCCGCAAACGTTCCCGGTATATGCCAGATGGGTGATAAAAAAGCATCCTGACCAGCCAGATCATGCTCGATGACCTGTTCAAAATAGGTATTCATAAATGACGTGACAGCGAATTTAAAAAACTTGAGACAATCAATCGAACCGGTGGTATGCGTTTTGCGACCACAACCCTGCAATCGGCGACCTGCGGTTTGATGCGATTTGTCCTTGCCGCGGCGTATCTTGCTATCGAATCCGTCAAGCTCTTGGTCGGCATTTGGTTGGAATGCGCATGAAACGCGGTGCGAGTATGGGCATATGTGGAGGCCATGAGGTTGTAGCTGCATATTCTTGCAGCCTGGGAGGTTGAAAGATATTATTACCAAGTCTTTTCCTGCTTCAGGCGCACCTTCACGACCTGAAGCCACATTTGCCCAGAGGAGGTGACAATATGAAGGCTTATGAACTGCTGTTCTTTGTTGACCCGTCGCTCGACCCCGAGACTCGTCTCGCTGTTATGAAGCGTATCGATACCACGATCGCTGAGGGCGCTGGCAAGGTCGACTCCGTTGACGAGTGGGGCAAGCGCAAGCTCGCCTACGAGATCAACGACCTCACCGATGGTGACTACACCCTCATCAACTTCCACGCAGATCCTACCCAGATCGCCGAGCTTGATCGCGTCCTGCGCATCACCGACGCTGTGGTCCGCCACATGATCGTCCGTCGCGACGACCAGGAGTAAGACTGTCGTTTTGGACTGGGCTTGTGCCCCAAGAGGAAGTAGTGAGTTATGAGCATCAATCGAGTGAACATCACCGGTAACCTCACCCGCGATCCCGAGCTGCGCGCCACCGCCGGCGGAACCCAGGTTCTGTCCTTTGGCGTCGCCGTGAACGATCGTCGCCGCAACGCGCAGACTGGCGAGTGGGAGGACTATCCCAACTTTGTCGACTGCACCATGTTCGGCACCCGCGCCGAGGCCGTGAGCCGTTTCCTAGCTAAGGGAAACAAGGTCGCGATCGAGGGCAAGCTGCGCTACAGCTCTTGGGAGCGCGACGGCCAGCGCCGGAGCAAGCTTGAGGTCATCGTCGATGAGATCGAGTTTATGAGCTCCCGTGGTGGCCAGGGTGGCTACGATCAGGGCGGTTACGCCCCCGCAGCTTCCGCGCCCGCAGCACGTCCTGCCGCACCGGTGGCTACGCCGCCCGCGGTCGACGTCTACGATGAGGACATCCCGTTCTAAGGGTTGTTCACCTATTTTTGAGTGAGAGGCGGCTTCGGCTCGCCGAAGTTGCCAAATGAAAGGTATTTTGACATGGCTAATGATTTTTCTGCACGTCAGCCGCGTCGTAAGTACTGCCAGTTCTGCAAGGAGAACACTGAGTTCATCGACTATAAGGACACTCAGCTTCTCCGTAAGTACATGACCGATCGTGGCAAGATCAAGCCCCGTCGCGTCACTGGCGCTTGCGCGCAGCATCAGCATGACATCGCCAACGCCATCAAGCGCGCCCGCGAGATGGCTCTCCTGCCGTACACCGTCCCCGTGGTTTCCTCTCGTGGCAACCGCGACCGCGGCTAAGAAGGGAGACGCATCATGAAGGTTATTCTTCTCGATGAGATCAAGGGCAAGGGCGGCGAGGGTGACGTCGTAGAGGTCGCTCAGGGTTACGCTGAGAACTTCCTGTTCCCCAAGAAGCTCGCTGTTGCCGCCACCAAGGGCAACCTCAAGCAGCTCGACGAGCGTCGCAACAACATCGCCAAGCGCGAGGCCGTCCGTCTGGCTACCGCCAACGAGACCAAGGCTGCCTTCGAGGGCAAGCAGGTCACCGTTGACGTCAAGGTTGGCGACGAGGGCATCCTCTTTGGCTCCGTTACTGCCGCTATGATCGCTGACGCCATCAAGGATCAGCTCGGTATGGACATCGACCGCAAGCGCGTCGAGCTCGGTAAGCCCATCAAGGTTGCCGGTGCCCACACCGTTGCCATCTCGCTGTACCGCGAGATCAAGGCCGAGGTTGTCGTTCTCGTCGGCGTTACCGCCGAGGAGCTCGCTGCCGAGGCTGAGGTCGAGGAGGCCGCTGAGGTCGCCGAGGCCGAGACCGCCGAGGTCGAGACTGAGGCTGCTGCCGAGTAGCATTTGCTGCAACGCAACAATCTTGTTCTAAGAAGGGCGCTCTGGGAAACCAGGGCGCCCTTTTGTTTTTTGCGCTGAGTGAGTGTCATGGTGGACGTTGCATCGAAGTCCTATATACAGGACCGTTCATCCGTTTGGTTCGGTGATGATTGGCGGCGCGCGGCGCGTTTTGGGACCGTGGCTGATACTATGGATGCTCGCAAGCGATATGAATGAGGATGCTCATGGCATACGACGATAGGGAGACGGGGCTGACGGTCGAGGATCGTGGCTCCAAGTTGGGTCTCCCCCAAAACCAAGATGCAGAGGCCAACGTACTGGCCGCCATGCTGCTATCGCCCGAGGTGGTCGAAGAAGCCCAGGTCGAGCTGCAGCCCGATGACTTCTACCGGCCCATTCATAAGACCATCTATACCGCGATGGTCGATATGTACAACAGCCGCATTCCCATCGACTCCATCTCGCTGATCGATTACCTGCGCAGCATCAACAAGCTCGATGCCGTGGGCGGCGAAGCGTACATTTTGGAGCTGATGGGCCAGACTCTGTCGCTCGTGAACTGGCAGCACCATGCCGCCATCGTTCGCCGCGATTCGATGCTGCGTGAGTTGATCGGCGCCACCAACGAGATCAACGCGCTGGCATATAACGCCCCCACCGACACCAAAGAGGTCGTGGAGCTGGCCGAGAGCAAGCTGCTCAAGGTCACGGCGCGTGAGGTTAAGTCGAGCTACAAGACGCTGACCGAGTTTATGGTCGAGGCCTATAACGAGGCCGAGGAAGTGTGCCAGGCCGGTGGCCAGGCCGCGGGCGTGCCCACGGGCTTCCCGTCGCTCGACCGCATGCTCATGGGCTTCCGCGAGGGCCAGCTCATCATTATCGGCGCCCGCCCCGCCGTGGGTAAGACGTCGTTCGCCCTGAACTTGGCGCTCAATGCCGCCGCCGCGGGCTATACCGTCGGCTTCTTCTCGCTGGAGATGTCGGGCAAGGAAATTGCCCAGCGTCTGATTTGCGCCTACGCCATGATCTCGATCAGTGACTTCCGCATGGGCCGCATTAGCCCCGAGCAGTGGGCCAATATCAACGAGGCCACGCAGACCTTGTCCAAGCTCGATATTCTGATTGACGATACGCCCGGCACCACAGTGACCGAGATTCGCGCCAAGAGCCGCCGCATGCTCCACAACAAGGAGAAGGCGATTATCATCCTGGACTACCTGCAACTGGTAAGTCCTCCGCCGGGACGTCGCTCCGAGAGCCGTACCGTCGAGGTTTCGGAGATGTCGCGTGGTCTTAAGATCATGGCCAAGGAGCTCAAGATCCCGCTCATCGCGCTGTCGCAGCTCTCGCGTCAGGTCGAATCCCGTACCGGCAAGCGCCCACAGCTTTCCGACCTTCGTGAATCGGGCTCCATCGAACAGGACGCCGATATCGTTATGTTCTTGGACCGCTCCGCCGACGAGGCCGAAGCCTCGCGCGACGATCGACCCGACGAGGGCGTTACGCGTATCGTCGTGGCCAAGAACCGTTCGGGCCCGATTGGCGACGTCGACCTGATGTTCCTGCCGGCATCCACCAAGTTCTATGAGCTTGATGGGGCGCATGCCGAGGAGTAGGACAGGCGCCCGTTGCACGGGTATACTAGGAATGTTTTGTGCTTCTGCGTGCCGGCGTGGCGCGTAGACAGTCCATGAATGTAAGGAGTAAACATGCCGTCAACCGTTTTGGTCGGTGCCCAGTGGGGCGATGAGGGCAAGGGTAAGATTTGCGATCTGGTCGCCGGCGACTTCGATGCCGTCGTGCGCTACTCGGGCGGCAACAACGCCGGCCACACCATCGTCGTCAACGGCAAGAAGTATGGCCTGCACCAGGTGCCCTCCGGCATCATGTATTCCGACCACGTGTCGGTGATCGGTAACGGCTGCGTCGTCAACCCCAAGGTTGTCCTTGAGGAGATCGACATGTTCGAGGCCGACGGCATCACCACCAAGAACCTCAAGATTAGCGGCAACGCGCATGTCATCATGCCGTACCACATCGATTTGGATGGCGCCTTTGAGCAGAAGCTCGGCAAGAAGAACATCGGTACCACCAAGCGCGGCATCGGTCCGTGCTATCAGGACAAGATGGCCCGTATTGGCCTGCGCATGCAGGACATGCTGGACGAGACGCTGTTCCGCGACAAGCTGGAGACCGCTCTCGCCCGCGTGAACCCCGAGCTCGAGCTCATCTACAACCTGCCCACCTACACCGTGGACCAGATTTGCGACGAGTACCTGCCGATGGCCGAGCGCCTGCGCCCCTACATCACCGAGACGAGCCTGCTGCTCAACAACATGATCGATGAGGGCAAGAACCTGCTGTTTGAGGGCGCCCAGGCGACGCTGCTCGACATCGACCACGGCACCTATCCGTACGTGACGTCTTCCAACTGCACCGCCGGCGGCGCCATCACCGGCTCCGGCGTCGGTATGAAGAACGTCGACCGCGTGCTGGGCGTCATGAAGGCCTATATCACCCGCGTCGGTTCGGGCCCCATGCCCACCGAGCTTTCCTATGAGTCCGAGGCTGGCCACACGCTGACCGAGGAGGGCTATGAGTACGGCGTGACCACCGGTCGCCGTCGTCGTTGCGGCTGGTTTGACGGCCCTATCGCCAACTATGCCTCGCGCGTCAACGGCCTCACCGACATCGCCGTGACCAAGCTCGACGTGCTTTCGGCCTTCGACACCATCAAGGTGTGCGTGGCCTACGACGTCGATGGCGAGCGCTATACGAGCGTGCCCGAGCATCAGGTGCGCTTTGAGCATGCCAAGCCCATCTACGAGGAGCTCCCCGGCTGGAAGTGCGACATCACCGGTTGCCGCAGCTTTGATGAGCTGCCGCAAGAGGCTCAGGACTACGTGGCATTTATCGAGGATCTGGCACACACCCGCGTGACGTTTATCGGCGTCGGCGCCGGTCGCGAGCAGATCATCAACCGATTCTGGAAGTAATCGGTTTATACGGTTATTGCGATATACCCCTTTGCAGCCCAGACGGGCGGCCGAGGGGTATATTTGCTTGCAAAGGGCTCGCGCGGAGCGGGCCATTCATCCATAGAGGAGGCACCCTTGAAGGCGGACACTCAAACCATCGACATCCTGTTGTTGGGCAGCGGCGGCCGTGAGCATGCTTTGGCAGCTAAGCTCGCGGCATCACCGCGCGCCGGCAAGCTCTACATCGCGCCGGGCAATGGCGGCACCGCGAGCTGTGGCGAGAACGTTGTTCTCGACGACTGCGATCCTGCGGCCGTGGCGGCGTCTGCTCAGAGCCACGGATGCGGACTCGTGGTAATTGGCCCCGAGGCTCCGCTCGTGGCGGGCGTGGCCGACGCCGTGCGCGCGGCGGGTATTCCCTGCTTTGGCCCGGGTGCCGAGGGTGCCCAGATGGAGGGCTCCAAGCTGTTCTCCAAGCAGCTCATGGAGCGTGCGGGCATTCCGACGGCAGCCTATGGTTCGTTTACCGACGAGGCTTCGGCTCTCGCCTACGTGCGCGAGCAGGGCGCCCCGCTGGTCGTCAAGGCCGACGGCCTTGCCGCGGGCAAGGGCGTTATCGTGGCGACCGAACTTGAGCAGGCCGAGGAGGCCGTGCGCGAGTGCTTTGGCGGCACCTTTGGCGATGCCGGCAACACCGTGGTTATCGAGGAGATGCTGACCGGTCCCGAGTGCTCGCTGCTGGCCTTTACCGACGGCAAGACCGTGCGCCCCATGGCCACCTCGCAGGACCACAAGCGCGCGCTCGAGGGCGACAAGGGCCCCAACACCGGCGGCATGGGCGTCTACAGCCCGGTGCCCATCGTGACCGACGAGGAGCACGCCACGATGGTGAAGGTCATGGAGCAGACCGTGGCCGAGCTCGCTGCCGAGGGCATCGACTACCGTGGCTGCCTGTATGGCGGCTTTATGCTCACCCCCGCCGGCCCCAAGGTGCTGGAGTTCAACGCCCGCTTTGGTGATCCCGAGACGCAGGTCGTGCTGCCGCGCCTTAAGAACGACCTGGTTGAGGTCATGCTCGCCTGCGCCAACTGCGAGCTCGATCAGATTGAACTCGACTGGCGCGACGAGTGGGCCGTGGCCGTTGTCCTGACGAGCGCAGGCTATCCCGGCAGCTACGAGAAGGGCAAGGTCATCACTGGCATTAAGGATGCCGAGGCCATGGAGAACGTGACCGTGTACCACGCGGGCACTGCCGTGGTGGACGGCCAGCTCGTGACCAATGGTGGCCGCGTGCTTGCCGTGACCGCGCTGGGCGATACGTTTGAGAGCGCTCGCAACCTTGCCTACGAGGCTTGCGAGAAGGTCGATTTTGAGGGCAAGACCCTGCGCCACGACATTGGCCTGCGTGCGCTGCGCGGCCGCGACGCCTGGGATGCCTAAAATCCGAGAGGAATGAGACGGATGGACGAGAAGAACGAAGAGCTCGTGGACGCGCAGATCGTCGAAGAGAGCAGCCGCATGTATGGGCACGCCGAGGGCGAGCCTGGTGGCGAGGTCGCTGACGAGCCGGCGCTGGTGCTGGGCGATGACGACCCGCACGATGCCGAGCTGCACGAGAAGATTCTTTCGGAGGAGTGCGCCTGGAAGGGCAAGATCCTCGACGTCCACCGTCTTGAGGTTGAGCTGCCCAACGGCCACCGCAGCGCCCGCGATATCGTTCGCCATCCGGGTGCGGCGGCCGTTGTGGCACTGACCGAGAGCGGCAAGATCGTACTGGTGCGTCAGTACCGCACCGCCATCGACCGCGTGACGGTCGAGATTCCCGCCGGCAAGCTCGATCCAGGCGAGGACCCGCTCGATTGCGCCAAGCGCGAACTGCACGAGGAGACGGGCTTTAGGGCTGGTCGTATTCGCTTTTTGACGTCGATTGTCACGTCCTGCGGTTTTTGCGATGAGATTATCCACATCTACTTGGCTACCAAGCTCGAGTTTGATGCGCCCAACCCCGATGATGATGAGTTTGTCAACGTGGACCTGGTGCCGCTGCACGAGCTGATCGACGCCGTACTCGACGGCAAGATCGAGGATGCCAAGACCGTCGTGGGTGCCTTGGCTTGCGACAGCATCGCTCATCGGCTAGGCGGAGCGGAGCTTTAACGAGCGGGGATGATCCCGCAGGTTTGTGTAAGTCAGTGAAAGTGCTCCATTTGAGACAAGGTGGCCTAAAAGAGGAGGGAAGCGCATGGATATACGCGACCGACGATTGAAGGCCAGATTGTCCAAATGGAGCACTTGCAACGTCGAGACGAAACGCGGTTTGGTAAAACCGCGTAAGGTGATTATGCTGAAGCGTTTTCTGTCTTATTACAAGCCCCAGATGGGGCTTTTTGTTGCTGATACTGTTTGTGCTCTGGTGCTTGCCGCCATTGACCTGGCGTTCCCCATTATCCTGCGCAATTTGACCGGTGGGCTGTTTACTCAGGGTCAGGCTGCCATTATGCAGGCGCTCGGTATGATCGCGGTGGGACTGGTGCTGATGTATGTCATTCGCTGTGCCTGCCGCTACTTTGTGAGCTATTGGGGTCACGTGATGGGCGCACGCATGGAGTCCAAGATGCGCGAGGACCTGTTCGACCAGTATGAGCGCTTTAGCTTTGCGTACTTCGACCGCAACAGCTCGGGCGACATGATGAGCCGCGTGGTCAACGACCTGTTCGATATCTGCGAGGCGGCGCACCACGTGCCCGAGTGGATCATCATCTGCGGCATCGAGATCATCGGCTCGTTTGTGATTCTCTTTACCATCGCCCCGGTGCTGGCGCTTGCCATGGCCGTGGTGACGGCGGCGTTTGCGGTCATCATGTTTTGGCAGAACATGCGCATGCGCGAGGTCTTTAGCGACAACCGCAAAAAAATCAGCGGCATCAATGCGCAGCTGCAGGATTCGCTGGCGGGCATGCGCGTGGTCAAGAGCTTTGCCAATGAGGAGACCGAACGCTTCAAGTTCCGCGCCTCCAACAATCGCTACCTTTCGTCCAAGGAGAACATGTACCACGCCATGGGCGTCTATACCGCGACGTATGGCCTGCTCTCGGGTGTGCTCTATGTGATCGTGGTGCTGCTGGGCGGCTGGCTGGTCGCCCAGGGACAGCTGCAGGCGGTCGATATGGCGACCTTCGCGCTCTACATTTCGCTGTTCTGCACGCCGCTCGAGACACTCGTCAATTCGGCCGAAACGTATCAGAAGGCTATCGCCGGCTTTAAGCGTATGGACGAGGTGCTCTCGACCGCGCCGGATATCCAGGACAAGCCGGGCGCCACGGATCTGCAGGTGACTGCCGGCGCCGTGGAGTATCACGACGTGTGCTTTAACTACGAGGATGTTGAGCTGGGCGAGGGCGATGCCGACGAGCGTCCCGTTATCGACCATATGGACCTGTCCATCAAGCCCGGGCAGACCATCGCTTTGGTTGGCCCTTCGGGCGGTGGCAAGTCCACGACCTGTTCGCTGCTGCCGCGCTTTTATGACGTGGCTGCCGGATCCATTAGCATCGACGGCCAAGACGTGCGCGATGTGACGCAGCAGAGCCTGCGCCGTGCCATCGGCCTGGTGCAGCAGGATGTCTATCTGTTTGACGGTACGATTGGCGAGAACATCGCCTACGGCAAGCCGGGCGCTACAGCGGAAGAGATCGCCGAGGCCGCCCGTCGCGCCAACATCGATTCCTTTATCGAGTCGCTTCCACAGGGCTACGACACCGTGGTGGGCGAGCGTGGCAGCCGTCTTTCGGGCGGACAGAAGCAGCGTGTTGCCATCGCGCGCGTGTTTCTCAAGAACCCCAAGATCCTGATTTTGGACGAGGCGACGAGTGCTTTGGATAACGAGAGCGAGGAGGCGGTGCAGGCGTCGCTCGAAGAGCTGGCACGCGGCCGCACCACGATTATCATCGCCCACCGTCTCTCGACCATTAAGCATGCTGACGAGATTGCGACCGTTGAGCATGGTCGCGTTGTGGAACGTGGCACGCACGAGGAGCTTCTCGCCCGTGGCGGCACCTATGCCCGTTACTATCGAATGCAGTTCGAAGGCCCGCGTGCGCACGAGCTCGACTGATTGATATGACAGGAAGATCATGGCTGATAAGAACCCTTTGACTCCGGAAGAAGTGACGGAGTTATTCTCCGAAATCGATGCATCCGGTGTCTTGGATCCCACGCTTGCCAAAAAGCGAACCGAGCGCATGCGTGAGAAGGAGGCTGCGGCCAAGCGCGGTGACAAAGCTGCGCTAGCGCAGCTGCGCAGCGAGGATCGCGCGAGCCAGGCAAAACATATCGACCCGCTGTCCGAGGACGATCCTTCGGGTTCGCAGGTGAGTCATACCATTACGAAGACCGCGATGGCCGTGGTCATTGGTATTTTGGTGCTGATCGTGGGCATGCAGATTGGCTACGGCGTGATGCGTCGTCTGAACACCGCCAACCTGTCCGAGAGCGTTTCGGTCGATACCGTTTCGACGGCGCTGAAGGGCGGCCTTGAGTGGGGCAACGGCTTTACTCAGTTCCCGCTCGACTTTACCGTCGATGAAGCCGATGAGCGTACGGGCACGGTCGAGGTGACGGTGCTGGACACATCGTCTGCCAACGAGCTCGAACTGCTGTCCAACGGGCAGATTCAGGCCGCGGCGCTTGCGACCAACGCGCTGCTCAACGATAAGATTGACCGCGTGGTGTATAACGTTCACGCCTATATCGACGAGGATAGCAACATTCAGCACGATTCCTTCTTTGGCATGTTTCCCGCCCAGGGCCACCAGAGCGCCATCCTGACGTTCGTGTGGACCAAGAGCTCATCCAACGCCACGAATATCGACTGGAAGATGCGCATCGTGAGTATGGATGACACCATCGCCGAGCGCATTCAAAAACAGGTGAACTCGGTGTCGTCGTTGATTGAGGACCCGGTGGTGAGCCAGACCAAGATTGACGAGGAAAAGGACGAACGTGACCTGGAACATCGTCTTCATGGCCGCGAGATTTTCCGCGGCGGCAAGCCCGATCGCACACCGTCCGATCTGC
>CAJMPK010000043.1 GCA_905215205.1 uncultured bacterium
ACGATCGTCGCATGCCACGACGGCAAAGCCCGCCGCCGTAAGCACCCGCGCCGTCGCGGCGCCCACGTGGCCGCAGCCAAAGATATAGGTCAGGCCCTCGGGGCAGAGCGTCTCGATGTGCGCCGCGGGAATCTCAGAGGCCGCGTTGGTGTAGGTGACCTTACTCCCCTCCTCCACCAGCGAAAGCCCGGGGCAGCCCGCAATGGTGCGGCGCGATTCCTCGCCATGGTACTCGGCCACATCGCCCTCGAGCGCGCTCGCGATAAACGGTTCAAAGTCGATGACGAAGTCGCCGATGCGCCGATAGGCCAAGACGTCGGCAACCGACCGGAGCAACGGTACCTTGGTCGCGTCCAGGTGCAGATAGCACAGGCAGATGGCTCCGCCGCAGATCATGCCGGTATCGGAGTTCTCGCCGCCCATGGTGTAGCGGACCAGACGCGACTGTCCCGCGCTCAGGAGTTCGCGCGCCTCGTCCAGCGCAAAGAGCTCAATCTTGCCGCCGCCGATAGTGCCCGCCTGGCCACCGTCGGCAAAGACGGCCATCCAGGCGCCCACGCCGCGCGGCGACGACCCCGCCGTGCCGGCCACGACCACGAGCTCGCACGTCTCGCCAGCACGCAGGGCGGCAAGCGCCGCATTCACAACATCGAGCTTTTCCATTGCCGCCTTCTATCCTCTAAAGACATCGGTGAGCATGGCAAGCGCCTCGAGCACGCCGCCGCCGACCGACGTCGCCTTGTCCGAAATATAGTTGATGTAGCTGGCGTCACCGCGCGGGTCGACATCGGCGCACTTAAAGCCCTCGGTGACTTGAACGCCGTCTGCCAAAAGGCCGCGCAGACAGCCGTCAATCGTCGTGAACATGGGCGTATCGCCCGCATACCCGATCACGTCGCCTGCACTCACGATGTCGCCGATCGCGCGGTCGGACCGAAACACGCCGGCGGCGGGGCTGTGGATAACGCGCTCTCTGCCATAGCCAGCGATAATGCCCGGCACGCCCGTGTTGGGTTGGGGCGAGCCCTGGGTAATCACGCGGCCCAAAAAATGCCCGCGCATGGTCTCGACCACGGCGTCGCAGTCAACCGGCGCGGTAAAGCCCGGCCCTACGGCGATGACGGCAGGCGCCATGTCGCGCGTGGTACCCAGGTTGCGCTTGGCCAAAATCGCGTCGACCACAGCCGCGGGTTTAAGCTCATCGAGCATCTTGGCCTGGGGGTCCACCACAACGGCAACATCCCCCGCTTGGGTAATCTCGAGCGCCTCTGCCGGCGTCTGCGCCAAGCGAGCGCGAATGCCCTCGACCTGGACCTCGCCCAGGCGAATAGCCTCGCAAAAACTGATTGTGCGGCGGATGCACGTGGGAACCGCGATATCGGCCATAACGACCGACACGCCGGCGCGCACCAAGCGAGCGGCGACACCCGTGGCGATATCGCCGGCGCCGCGAACATAAACGAGCATTCCCGGGGCACCTCCCTGTGCTACGGTTTGAGCAGAGCAAAAGCGGTTCGACCGCTACTCTGATGATTATTTATTATCACAGTATTATACGGCGGTGAACAGATGGAAACGGTTAGCGGCAATCTTGCCTCGGCGCTCAGGATCAAGCCGGGCATTACCGCGATTATCGGCAGCGGTGGCAAGTCGACCTTGCTAAAGACGCTCGGCCTTGAGCTTATGCGCGCTGGCGGCCGCGCGCTCCTCTGCACCACCACGCATATGTTCCCCGTCGCCGGCGTGCCGTGGGACGGGTCGACCCGTCGCCTGGACGCCGCGCCTTGGAAGCCGGGCGCCTCGCATGTCCCCGGTTGCACCTGCGAGGCATGCGCGGGCATGAGCCGCGGAAGTATCTGCCAGGCGGGTGTTTTGGACCCGGAGACGGGCAAGCTCTCCTCCCCTGCCGAGCCGCTCGACCAGCTGGCGCAGCGCTTTGACTACGTCCTGGCCGAGGCGGACGGCAGCAAGCGGCTCCCGCTCAAGGCCCACGCCCCGTGGGAGCCGGTAATTCCCTCTGGCACGGCCAACATCGTCTGGATCGTCGGCGCCTCGGGATTCGGCAAGCCCATCAGCGAGGCTGTCCACCGCCCCGAGCTCTTCTGCGAGTGCTGCGGCTGCGAGCCCACCGATACCGCCACGCCCGAGCGCGTCGCCCAAGTGCTCAATGCCGAGATGCAGGCGCTGAAACTCAATACCGCACGCGTCATGCTCAACCAAGTCGACACGCTCAGCGACCCCACAATGGCCGACCGCTTCGAGGCAGCCCTCAACCGCCCCCTCATCGCCACCAGCCTCAAGTAGCCGGCCCCATCTCGTCAGTTGCGGTGAAATACGGACTGTTTGGCCGTATGACGGCCGCAAACAGTCCGTATTTCACCGCAACTGCGGGGGGTCCGGCACCCCCCCTGTTAGCGGGGCACGTAGCGGCCGGGCTGGGCTCCGGTGGGCTCGCCGTCGCGTGCCGCCAGCGCGCCGTTCACAAACACAGCCTTGGCGCGGCCATGCGCCTCAAAGCCCTCGAGCGGCGTGTAGTCCACAGCCTGATGCTGCGTCGCCGCGCTAATGGTCCAGCGCGCCTTTGGATCCCACACGCACACATCGGCATCGGCGCCCTCGGCAAGACAACCCTTGCGCGGATACATGCCAAAGACGCGCGCCGGGTTCTCGCTCATCAAGCGGCAGAGGTCCTCGGGTCCCAACTGTCCCTCAAAGCTCGTGGCAATCGCGACGGGACGATGCTCCACGCCGGGCCCGCCGTTGGGAATCGCGCGGAAATCGTCGCGCCCGCGGTCCTTTTGCCCGTGCAGGTTAAAGCTGCAATGATCGGTCGCAATCGTATCGATCTCGCCGGCCACAAGCGCCTCGCGCAGCGCGGCACGGTCGCCGGCATGGCGCAGTGGCGGGCTCATCACATACTTGGCGCCGGCAAAGCCATCCTCTCCCTGCTCCAGATAGCAGGTGTCGTCAAGCATCAGATATTGGGGGCAGGTCTCGACATAGATATTCTTCTGCCCGCGCGCTTTGGCAGCGCGAATGGCCTCGAGCCCCAGCTTGGTCGAAAGGTGCACCACATTGACTGGGGCGTCGCCGGCCAGGTGCGCCAGATACAACAGACGGCTCACGGCCTCGGCCTCGCACACGTCCGGACGGCTGAGCGCGTGCCCCTCGGGCCCATGAATCCCCTGCTCGTACACGCGCTTCTGCAGTTCATTCACCAACGTGCCGTTCTCGCAATGCACGCACAGGATACCGCCCACGCGCTCGAGCTCCTCCAGTACCTCGAGCGTCTCGGCATCGTCCAAGCGCAGGTGGTCATAGGCAAAGTAGGTCTTAAACGACGACACGCCCGCCTCGCGCATGGCCGAAAGATCGGCGCGGTTGCGCTCATTCCACTCGGCAAGCGCCATATGGAAGGCATAGTTGGCGGTGCAGGTGCCGTCAGCGCGATGATGCCACTCGGCAAGGGCATCGGGCATGGTCACGCCGCGATCGGCCGTCGCGTAGTCCACGATGGTCGTCGTACCGCCGCAGGCAGCCGCACGCGTACCGGTCTCAAAGCTATCGGCTGTCCAATCCATGCCAGTCCAGCACTGCATGTGCGTGTGGCCGTCGATAAAGCCGGGGAACACCCAACAGCCCACGGCATCCTCGACGGTATCGCCCTCGGCCGGCTCAATCGCCGCGGCAATCCGCACAATCTTGTCGCCCTCCATGGCAAGATCGGCGCGGCGAAGCCCCTGTGGCGTCACGAGCGCGCCGTTTTTGATGATGATCATGTTGCTCCTTATTGATTAATGCAGTTGGCCACGCGATCAAAATACGAGCAGGCCGCGATATGCTCCGTTATGCGTCGCTGTCCCTTGACGGTATCGACGTCCCACAGCTCGTAGGCACGCGCCTCGACCAGCACCACGTCGGTACGGTCTTTGAGGATCGAACCGCCGCCGTCCTTGCCCTCAAGACACATAAGTGCATCGAACAGTTCCGCCGGAAAGAGCACCGGGCTCGAAGGCTCACCGTTGCACGCAAGACGCACCGGATGCTTGCGGCCACGCTCGTCAAATGCACGAACCATAGCCTCAAAAGAATCCGAACTCACGAGCGGCTGGTCGCCCGGCAAAAAGAGGCAACCTTTCCAGTTGCGTTCGACTCCCCACGAAAGGCCCGCACGGACGCTTTCGCTGCGCAGCTCGCCATCGTGCAGCACGCACGGGCAATGCTTGTCCTCGCAAATCTGGGCGACCTCGGGCCAACGCGTCGAAACCACGACGTCAAAGCCCCGGGGAACCGAATCGATGGTCCGGGCAATCAGCGGCTCGCCATAGATATCGGCAAGCATCTTGTTAGAGCCAAACCGCTTGCCCTCGCCCGAAGCCATAATGACGCATCCAAGTTTCATGGTGATACCTCCCCTGAAACCATCGTACCCATAACTCACGCCGCGGGCATCCACATCGAAAGCGCTTATCCCGCACGCCCGCGATGCAAAAAGGGGCACCCCGCCGGTTGGCAGAGCGCCCCCTTTACATGGCTTACCTCAACCCGGCTTTAGGCCTGGAGCCAACGGGCGGTGTTGCGCTCGTCGAGGGCCTTGAGGGTAGCGGCGGGATCGGCAACCTTCTGCAGGAACATCATGGCTGCGATGGCGTACGGCTTGTAGCTGGCCTCCTTGTACATGCCCACGCGGTGCATGTCGAAGACGTCGGCGTTGACCTCGCCGTGCTCGCAGGAGACACCGGAGATGTCGGCGGGCAGCGGGTGCATAAAGATGGTGTCCTGGCCGTTGGCAGTCTTCTCCATGAGCTCGGTCGTGGAGCACCAATCCTGATGGGTGGCGTTCTGGGCGAGCAGCTCCTTCTCGAGCGCAGCGATGCCGGCGTCGTCGCCCTCGGCGTACAGATTGGTACGCTTCTCCATGGCGGCAAACGGAGCCCAGCTCTTGGGGATCACGATGTCGGCGCCCTCGAAGGCCTCGGCCATGGTGTTGACCTGCTTAAAGGTGGTGCCGGACTCGGCGGCATAGCCCTTGGCGCGCTCGACGACCTCGGGCATGAGGTCGTAGCCCTCGGGGTGGGCCAGGGTGACGTCCATGCCAAAGCGGGGCAGCAGGCTGATCAGCGACTGCGGGCAGGACAGCGGCTTGCCGTAAGAGGGCGAATAGGCCCAGGTGACGGCAACCTTCTTGCCCTTGAGGTTCTCGAGGCCGCCAAACTCGTTGATGAGGTAGAGCATGTCGGCAGAGGACTGCGTGGGGTGGTCGGAATCGGACTGCAGGGAGATGAGCGTGGGACGGTGATCCAGAACGCCGTCCTCGTAAGCCTGCTGGACAGACTCGGAGACCTCGGCCATGTAGGCGTCGCCCTTGCCGATGTACATGTCATCGCGGATGCCGATGACGTCGGCCATGAAGGAGATCATGGTAGCGGTCTCGCGGACGGTCTCGCCGTGAGCGATCTGGGACTTCTTCTCGTCCAGGTCCTGCAGCTCAAGGCCGAGCAGGTTGGCGGCCTTAGAGAAGGAGAAACGCGTACGGGTGGAGTTGTCGCGGAACAGGGAGACGGCAAGGCCCGAGTCGAAGATCTTGGACGAAACGTTGTTCTCGCGCAGCTCGCGCAGGGCGTCGGCGACAATGTAGAGCGCCTTGAGCTCATCGGTGGTCTTGTCCCAGGTGTGCAGGAAGTCGCTGCCGTACATACCCTTAAAATCGAGGCCGTTCAGCTGCTCGACGAGCTCGGTAAACTTGGCGTCCATAGAAATGTCCTTTCAAAAGATGAAACGATCGCAATGAGTAGACGTGCTCCGGCATGCGCGTGTGGCTAGAACATGCAGAGCACTATGACGAGGACCCGCTACCGTTGAGGAAGCATGGGAGATAACGACCGCGGGCCCCAAGTCAACAGGAGGCGCCGGAGACACGAGCGGCCCCCGGCTCAACAAAATCGAGGAATGGGACTAATCGATCTTGTTGTTGGTCAGACCGGCGCGGAACACGGTGGCGTCGCCATCGGCCTGGCTCGGATCGTAGAGGTTCAGGGCAGCCACATACATGGCGGCAGCGGTGACCAGGTCGTCCTTGTAGGTGACCTCGTTGGGAGCGTGAGCCTGAGACTCGGCACCCGGGCCAAAGCCCACGCAGGGGATGCCGTAGCGGCCCTGGATGGAAACGCAGTTCGTGGAGAAGGTCCACTTGTCGCACAGCGGGCGACCGGTGCGCTTGTCCATGCTGGGCTCGCAGCCGATGCGCTCGTCACCGAACATGGCCTTGTGGGCGTCGACGAGGGCCTTGACGTGCGGAGCGGTCTCCTTGTTGATCCACGTGGGGAAGTAAGCCTCGGTCTCGTAGACCTCGCCGGTCCAGGACGGACGGTCGTACATGTACATGGAGACCTTCACGTCGTCGCCGTACTTCTTGGCGGCCGGCAGGTTGCGGATCTCGTCCAGGCAGGACTCCCAGGTCTCACCGGCGGTCATGCGACGGTCGATGGAGATGGCGCAGGAATCGGCCACGGCGCAGCGGCTGGGGCTGGTGTAGAAGATCTGGCTGACGGTGCAGGTGCCGCGGCCCAGGAAGCGGGCATCCTCGAAGTGCTCGGGGTTGTATTTGGGGTCGAGCATCTTGACGAGACCCTTGATATCGGTCGACTCGTCGCAGCCGTTGTTGTTGAGGGCGCGGACGTCGGCGATGATATCGGCCATCTTGTAGATAGCGTTGTCGCCGCGGTCGGGAGCGGAGCCGTGGCAAGAGGTGCCGTGAACGTCGACGCGGATCTCCATGCGGCCGCGGTGACCGCGATAGATGCCGCCGTCGGTGGGCTCGGTGGAAATGACGAACTCAGGCTTAATGCCGTCCTTGTTGTAGATGTACTGCCAGCACATGCCGTCGCAGTCCTCTTCCTGGACGGTGCCGACAACCATGATCTTGTAGCCCTCGGGGATGAGGCCCATGTCCTTCATCATCTTGGCAGCGTAGGTAGCAGAAGCCATACCGCCCTCCTGGTCGGAGCCGCCGCGGCCGTAGATGATCTCGTCGGTCTCGTAGCCCTCATAGGGATCGGCATCCCAGTTCTCGATGTTGCCGATGCCGACGGTGTCGATGTGGGAGTCGATGGCGATAATCTTGTCGCCCTCGCCCATAAAGCCCATGACGTTGCCCAGACCGTCGACCTTGACCTCGTCATAGCCAAGGCTCTCCATCTCGGCCTTAATGCAGGCAACAACCTCACCCTCCTCGCAGGACTCAGAGGGATGGGAGATCATAGCGCGCAGGAAGCGAGTCATATCAGCGCGGTGAGACTCAGCAGCAGCCTTGATAGCGTCGAAATCGAGTTCTTTAGCCATTGTTCATAACCTTTCAAACGAAGGAATCTACCTGTGGGGTGGCGGAGCGATACCTATTTACTCCGCCCAGTATTAGCAAGTGGGGTATTCGCCTTCCCAGACGATGCGACGGTACTGGTCGGGATCCGTGTCACCTTCCGTGGAGAAGCAGAGTACGGAGCTCGTCTTGTCCAGGCCGATGAGTTCCTTGAGCTCGGCGTACTCGGGATCGAGCATGAGAGTCTCGACCAGGCCGGTGGTCACAGCGCCGGACTCGCCGGAGATGACGCGCGGGTCGCCCTTCTCGGGAGCGCCCAGGGTGCGCATGCCGCGAGCGGTGACCCAGTCGGGGCAGGACACGAAGGCGGTGGTGTGGTTGCGCAGGATATCCCAGCCCAGGATGTTGGGCTCGCCGCAGCACAGGCCGGCCATGATGGAGGGCATGTCGCCGTCCACGATGCGCGGATCGCCGTCGCCGGCGGCAGCGCCCTTGTACAGGCAGGCGGCAGGCGCGCACTCAACCACGACGAAGGTGGGCGGGTTATCGGGATACAGGTTGGTAAAGTAGCCCACCACGGCGCCGGCGAGCGAGCCTACGCCAGCCTGGACAAACACGTGCGTCGGGCGGTTGATGGCCATCTCGCGCAGCTGCTCGGCAGCCTCGGAAGCCATGGTGCCGTAACCCTCCATGATCCAGGACGGGATCTTCTCGTAGCCCTCCCAGGCGGTGTCCTGAACGATAACGCCGCGCTCGCAGGCGTCGGCCTCGGCGGCGGCCATGCGCACGCACTCGTCGTAGTTGACCTCTTCGATGGTCACCGTGGCGCCCTCGGCGGCGATGTTATCGAAGCGGGGCTTGGTGGAACCCTTGGGCATGTGCACGACGGCCTTCTGGCCCAGCTTGTTGGCAGCCCATGCCACGCCGCGGCCATGGTTGCCGTCGGTGGCGGTAAAGAAGGTGGCCTGGCCAAAGTCCTTGGCAAGCTGATCGGAGGTCAGGTAATCGAAGGTGCACTCGGCAACGTCCTTGCCGGTCTCGTCGGCAATGTAATTGGCCATGGCAAACGAACCGCCCAGAACCTTAAAGGCGTTGAGGCCAAAGCGATAGCTCTCGTCCTTAACGCACAGGTTGGACAGGCCCAGACGCGCGGCCTGGCCGTCCAGACGGGCAAGCGGAGTGACGGTGTACTGGGGGAACGACTGGTGGAAGGCGCGGGCCTTCTTCACGTGGTCGAGGCTCATGATTCCCAAGTGCTTGTCATCGCTCTTGGGCATCGTGTTGCCCGCCCACTGGATCTTATCGGCCATACGGTGAACTCCTTAAGTTCTCTCTTGCCGGCCCCCGCATACGCGTTTCAGCCCGATCCCATTCACACGACTGAACTTTTATGTGGATGCCAAACAAAAAGTTTGTTAGTAATGTTCTATCACACTTTTTGATTGGCATACCTAACGAATTGTTTGTTGCCGTAATCGGTACTTTTTCGCCGCCGAACGGTCACACAACGCAGCGACGCTTTCGTTATTTGCGAACAAATGGGGTTTATGGCACAGTGAGCCCAAACTAATTTTTAGGAAGGCACCCATGACCCCCGCACAGATTGAGTTCTACAAGCGCCTTGCACACAGTCTGGCGCTCCAATTTGGCCCCAATTGCGAAATCGTCGTCCACGATCTGGAGACCGAGGACATGGACCACTCTATCGTGGCGATCGAAAACGGCCACGTCAGCGGACGCAAACTGGGCGGCGGTCCCAGCCACATTGTGCTCGAGTCCATGCACGAGGATGCCACCGAGGTCCACGACTGCGCGCCGCACCTCACCAAGACCGCCGATGGCAAGCTGCTCAAATCGTCGACCATCTTCATTCGCGATGATAACGGCAACCCCGTTGGCATTATGGGCATCAACTTTGACATCACGCTCATGAAGGCGTTTGAGCGTTCGCTCGACGCGCTCACCGGCACGGGCGACAAGGGATACACCGAGCCCGAGCCCATCGCCAAAAACATCGGCGACCTGCTCGAAGATCTGCTGCGCGAGTGCGAGCAGTACGTGGGCAAGCCCGCCGCCCTCATGACCAAGGACGAGCGCATTCGCGCTATCGGATACCTCGACCGCCGCGGCGCCTTCCTTATCTCCAAATCGAGCGAGCGCGCCTGCGAGTTCTTTGGCATCTCCAAGTACAGCTTCTACAGCTACCTCAACGAGGCCAAGGCAGAGGCTGACGACAAGTAAACGACCAATCTGAATCATCCTCCCTGGGCGCGACTTCTGGAATGCGCGAATCCGGGCATCGGTGACAAGACAAGTTCCATATAATCGAAGGGCTAGACAGTTCGAAAGGATGGGACAAGATGAGGTCGAGCAACGCATCGCGCGGCAGCCACGGTGGTTCTCCGACAAGCGGTACGCACGCACGCCGCACATTTGACGAGGGCGAAGACAGCATCTTTGCGTTGAGCCTCGATGATGTGATGGGTGATCGCCCCTGGACCGCTGACGAGCTCATGGGCAACGGTGCCCATTCGGCAGGCGATCCTTCCGAGACGGCGGCGTTTATCGCCGCGGCGCAGCATCTTGCGCCCGAACCGCCTGTTGCAGATCTCGACGACTTTGCGACCCGTCAGTTTGCCTTCGATTCCTGGGCTGATGCCGATCTGGACGAAACATCTGCCGGCGCGCCGACGCTCGGCGAGTCGATAAACCCGCTTGTCGCCGCGTCCGCTTCCGAATACGAGCCGGACAACAATGCGGAAGCTGCACCCACATCCTCATATACCGATAGCTACACCGATAACGACGATTATAATGGCGACTACTACGCCGAGGAAGAGCCGCCGCGCTATTCGGAGTTCAATCCAGCAGCAAAGATTATCTTTATAGCGATCGTCATGGTGCTGCTTGGCGTCATTGCGTTTGAGGGATTCCAGCTGTTCCGCCGCCCCGTCGAGTCAGAATCGACAACGCAGCAAAAAGAGAACGAGAGCAAAGACTACCTCGACGTCAACAGCATCGAGGGCGACCCCAACGACG
>CAJMPK010000044.1 GCA_905215205.1 uncultured bacterium
TCAAGGGCGGCCTTACCGAGGACGAGATCCGCGAGGCGCGCTCCAAGGCCACGGCCATGCAGATGGTGCTTTAAGACGCTAAGAAGACAGGCGAGTTGAGGGAGACGATATGGGTATCGCGGTAGGTATCGATCTGGGGACGACGTTCAGCGCCGTCGCGTGCGTGGGCGCGGATGGCGAGCCCAAGATTCTCCCCAATTCGTCCGGCGAGCACACGACTCCCTCCGTGGTCGCCGTCGCCGAGGACGGCTCGGTGGTTTGCGGCGAGGCGGCCAAGGAGGCCCAGCTCATGGGCGATGCCAACGTGGCCTCCTTTTACAAGACGAATATGGGCAATGCCGGTTACGTGGAGTACCTGCGCGGCTGCGAATTCGACGCGACCACGCTTTCGTCCACGTTTCTGCGCCATCTGATCGCGGACGTCTCCCGCGCCAACGGTGTCCAGATCGACTCTGCCGTGGTGACGGTGCCCGCGTACTTCGAGGCGCCCCAGCGCGAGGCGACGCTCGAGGCCCTGCGGCGCACGGGCGTGCGCGCCCTGGGCACGCTGAACGAGCCCTCGGCCGCCGCCTACGCCTACGGACTCATGAGCGCGGACGCCGCCGGCGATCGCACGATCCTCATCTACGACCTGGGCGGCGGCACGTTCGACGTCACGGTGGCCAGGCTCTCGGGGCGCGAGATCCGCGTCCTGTCCTCCACGGGCAATCACCAGCTGGGCGGTCGCCAGTGGGACAGCGCCCTCTCGGACTTTATCCTGGACCAGCTTTGCGATGCCAAGGGACTAGACCGCGACGATGTCGAGTCGGACCTCACGCCCTCCGACATCAATACGCTTGCCGTCGTGTCCGAGCAGGTCAAGCGCGACCTTACGAACCGCGCCCGCACGCGCGCCCGCGTTATGGCGGAATCGGTTTCCGGAACCATCGAGGTCACGCGCGAGGACTTCGAGGAGGCCACGCGCCATCTGCTGACGCTCACGACGGATTGCTGCGAGGAGGCGCTGCGCGAGGCGGGGCTTACGTGGGCGCAGGTCGACGGCTACATCCTCGTGGGCGGCTCCACCAAGATGCCGCAGGTGCGCGAGTACCTCACCGGCAAGGTGGGCAGCGGCCCCATCGGCGGCAACGTCAACCCCGACGAGGCCGTGGCCCTGGGCGCCGCCGTGTACGCGGCCCAGAAGTGCGGCACCGCGTTCTCGCTCCCCGGCGCTTCTGCCGCCGCCCCGCGCTTCTCGCTGGGCGCCCTCCCCAAGCTGGTGGACTGCACGGCGCACTCCATGGGCATGATTGCGGAGAGCGAAGACCGCTCGCGCTACGTCAACTCGACCATTATCGGCAAGAACACGCCCATCCCCGCCACCAATAGCCGCGAATACGCCGTGCGCGCCACGCCGGGCCGTCCGGGCTCGCTCGAGATTTACCTTCTGCAGGGAGACGACCCTGCGCCGCTCAACAACACGGTTGTGGGCAAGTACGTGGTCCCAAAGATTCCGGGCGAGCGCGGGCGCGAGACGCACGTCAAGGTCTCGTATTCCTACACCGAGAACGCCACCATCGAGGTGGGCGCAGCGCTCGCGTCCTCGGGCAGGGCGCTCGAGGTCCAGCGCGCCGAGGTCGAGTCCGACCTCTCGCGCTTCCTGAACGCGCCGACGGACAACGATGCTGAGGTCCATGGTCCCGTCGACGCCCGGGTGATGATCTGCGTCGATGTCTCGGGCTCTATGCGCGGCGAGGGCTTGTTGGCGGCGGAAACAGCAGCCTATGCGTTTCTTCAGTCTGTTTCCTCTTCTGGCGCTAAAATTGGCGTGATGTATTTTGGGATCACTGCCAAAGTGGCTTGCAATCCCGCATCGGATTACAATAGGGTCCGTGAGCTCACAAAAGACAATTTTTTTGGTTTTGGATCGGAGGACGCCCGATACTGCTCAAGCGGACTTGGTATGTCTGAAAACGGCGTGTGCTTGAGCTGCCCCCGCCGCGGCTGCGATATTTGTGGAACTCGTAGCCCCTTGCTTGCTTATTCCAAATGGCTATCTACGGATGAGTGCGAGGATGAGGCCGACATTCTTCTCATCCTTACCGATGGGTGCTGGTGCGACGCTGACAAAGCTATTCAGGATGCAGAGTCGCTTAAAGACGATGGCGTGACCATTATCGGTATTGGCATAGCAGACGCCGACCTGGAATTCCTCAAAAAGATATCCACCTCCGATAGCTACGCGGGCCTCTTCGACTTCTCCGAACTCGGCACCGCGTTCTCGAGCATCGGCCGCTCCATCTCGAGCGGATCTGGCATCAGCATTTAGGGAGCCTATTTATGGAACAAGAACTCAACTTGCTACTCGTCGTCGGCGCGCCGCTTGACCCCGTTCCTTCACAGGAAAAGCTACGGCAGCTGCTTACGGATGCACGTGTGGTGTGGGGCCCCAAGGCCTCGCGCGGTACGGACCAGATTATCTACAAGCGCTTTTTGGGCGAGGTTCCCAACATGGAGAAAGCGTTTGCCGATGGCAACGAGGCCCAGGTCTCTGCCATCGCGGCGAATGCTCTCAAGGTTGTGAACGGCGCGCTCGATCCGGTACTCGAGGCGGCGGCGGAAAACAATCAGATTTCCGCCGGTCAGCTGGATCTTATCTGCAACAAGACCAAGAAGCGCATTAAGAAAACCCACTTTGGCGTCGAGTATCAGGTGGACGAGGCTCTTGTGCGCAAGCGTGCCGCCGAGCTTAAGTACACGGTTGCCGAGGGCGGTGCCACCGCATCTACCAACGACGGATCAAACGATGTCTACAAACGCTACATGGAAGATAAGCTTCCTGGTTGGGCGGGCTATAAAAAGGAGACGGATCTTATTGCCCTGGGCAAGAGCGACCTGTATGACTTTGCCTGCCCCGACGGCTGCGCCGACCCCTATCGCGCCCCGAGTGCAGACCTGCTTGCGAAGGCAAAGCGGGTGGCAGGGTCGTTCCGTGCCAACACGCCCGAGCAGGCGGCCGCGGCGAGTCTTGAGGCCCTATGCCGCAAGGCCTTTGGCACAGACGACGCTCGTAAAGAGTACGACGCATGCCTCAATCGCCTTAAGCTCAACCGTGTCTTTGATGAGCTCGACGAGCGCGCATCGTTCTCGGACAACAGCTTAAGGGTCGAGCAGCAACGTGCTGCCGTTGAGACCCTTGCTCCCTTTGTGGCAGACAAGACCGAGGCTCGTTCCCTGCTCGTTGGCCACTGCAAAAAGAAGGGCATTTCGCTTGAGCGAGATGCAGAGCTCGACTCGCTCGTTCAGTGCCGCTGTGGTCATATGAACGACAAGTCTGCTGCCACGTGCGGTCGCTGCGGTTTGCCGCTTATGCTCGAGTGCCCCTCGTGCCACAAGAAATACCCCAACACCAACGATCGCTGCCCCGGTTGCGGTGCGCCTTTAGGTGCGGCCATCGAGGATGCGGAGCGCCTGTGCGACGCCGCCGATAAGCTTGCGGGCTGGCTCAACTTTGAGGGTGCGAAGGCAAACCTCGCTCAGGCGCGCTCGGCGTGGCCGTCCTTGCCCCGCGTTGCCGAGGTCGACACAAAAGTCGCTCAGCTCCAGGCTGCCGCGGGCGATTTGGGTGCCAAGCTCACGTCCGCCATTGCGGAGCGTCGCTTTGCGGAGGCGGATGGGCTCTTAAGGCGCGCCTTGCTCGTACCGGGCGTCGATGCTGCCTATCTAAAGGCGCGTGAGGCAGAAGTTTCTTCGGGCGTAACCGAGGCGGACGATCTCGTGCGTCAAGCTCAGGGGACGGCAGATGCGGAGGAGGCTGCCGAGCTCTGTGAGCAGGCGCTCGCCCGTTGCGCCGACCATGCCGCTGCTCGTTCGTTCCTTGCGTCGCACGCCCCGCAGTCGGTTTCCAACTTGGAGGCTCGCGGCAATGCCGAGACTTTGACCGTAAGCCTTGTTTGGCAGCCGAGCCGTTCTCGTGGTGCGCTTGTGTACGAGGTCTACGTTGTCGAGGGTGACGGTTCTTCCGGCGATCAGCTCCTTGGCACGACTGATCAGCCCTCATATACCCACGAGCATGCTCCCCAGGGGTGTGCGCTGACATACAAGGTGGTTGTCGTACGCGTCGGTGTGCGTTCCCAGCCTGCTACGAGCGAGGTTATCGCTCTTGCGCCCGACCTTACGGACGTGCGCTTTATGCCGGCGCATGAACAGATCGAGGTGTCTTGGAAGCCGCTGCCGTCGAGTGCGACCGTTCAGATCACGCCGCTCGATGGCGGGGACCCCATTACCGTCCCATCTGGTGGTCACTACGTTATCGGCGGCCTTACGGACGGCGTGACGTATCACTACGAGATGAGTGCCTCCTTCGATATCGTTGGCTTGGGCCGTCGCCAGACGCATCCGCAGACATTCGAGGCGACCCCGCTCGATGCTACACGCTACGTAGACGGTCTTGTCTCGCGTGCTCATAAGGGCGCGGAAGGCGTCTTTGATCTTGAGTGGGAGGATGTTGGCGCCGAGGTACGTTTCTTTGGCTCCGTGGACGCCAAATCCATTCCCCAGCCGGGGTCGACGTCCGATGTGGCATCGCTCGAGCGAGACTTTGAAGTTGTGAGCGTGAACGTTGCCGGGCCGGGCAAAGGCACGCTCACCTGGAAGAGCGATGAGGTCCTTTACTTCTTTGCGGCCACGGTTTGCGGTAGCTCCGCTATCGTGGGCGCCAAGGCTCGTGTGTCAAACGGCGGCAAGGTGAGTATCGACTCCATCGAGGAGGCAAACGGCAAGCTGCTTATCTATGTCTCGGTAAAGGACCGCGCGGTGACGGGATTTAGTGTTGCCGTGAGTGAGACGAGTTTTGTGGACGACCTTTCGGACTCCTCGTGCCAGCCGCGACCCGTTTCCAAGAAAAACTGGGAGCGCGATGGTTGCCTGACCGTGCCGGCACCCGACGGACAGAGGCTTTACGTCTCGGTCTTTTCGCGTAAGGGCAGTGTGGGCAGCTTTGAGTTCTCGGATCCTGCGCAGCAGATTTTTGAACGTCGCCATGCACATGTATGCTACGAGCGCACGGATAGCAAGAAGCTCTTTGGTCCTCGAGAGTCTACGTTTACGTTTTCGGCCCAAGAGGGCGGCTCCTTCACGTTGCCTAAGACAAAGATCGCCTATTGCATCGGCAACCTGTCGCCCGCGTTATCGGTCGATTCCGTAACGCTTGAGGAGTTTGGTCCCGTCGAGGTCGATGGAACCTACAGCATCACGGTTACGTTGCCCAAGGCCAAGAAGATATCTATCCAGGCGTTTCCCGCTTCGGGCATTAAGTCTGTGGAGGACGCCTACATTACCTCTTCCGGTTATCTCGTTCAGTAAAGGGTTTTCATTATGGGTTTCTTTTCGTCATTATTCGGATCGGCTGCTACGCCTTCTGGCGTACCGTCCTTCTCGTCGAGCAGCATTGTGTGTCCGTTTTGCTTTGAGCAGTTTGGGGCCGATGCCGTAGAGTATCGCTGCACAAATCGCCAGTGCGACGCCGGCCCTTCGGGGTCTGCTCCCGAGGTGGACGAGAAGTACTCGACGTTTCGCGGATGGCCGCGGCCCAGACCCGTGGGACACGTCTTTAAGCCCCAAAAACAGGGCCACTTTGGTGGCGGCTCCGTGTGCTGCGACGTATGCCACTCCAACACGCCCGTGCCCATCTGCCCTTCGTGTCACAGTCCGCTGCCGCAGTCTTCGATTGACGGCAACAACGAGATCATCGCTATCGTGGGCACGCGCGGCTCGGGCAAGAGCCATTACATTACCGTGCTTATCGACCAGCTCACGCGCCGCGTTGGGCATGTCATGGATGCCGGTGTAAACCCGTTCCTTACCATGGACGGTCTTTATAACTGCCGTGAGCTGTACCAAGAGACCAAGTACAAGCCACTGTTCGAGGAGCAACATACGCTCGAGGCAACGTCACGCGCGCTGGGCGGTGGCGACCGCAAGGACAAGATGCCGCTCATCTACACGTGGAACTATACCGAGGCGTCTCGTGGCCGCAAAAAGGCATTTACGCTTTCGTTCTTCGACGCCGCCGGCGAAGACCTGGAGGACCCGCAGGCCGTTGCCACGGTCAACCGTTACCTGCAGCATGCGCGCGGCATCATCTTCCTTGTCGACCCGCTCCAGATTGCGGGCATTCGGGAGCAGCTCGAGGCGGCGGGCGAGACGGACCTTACGAGCAGCCTCCGCGGCGTTCAGGGCACGACGGGTTTCGAAGGCGTGCTCAGCGCCATCACGACGCTTATCCGCACGGCGCGTGGCATTCGCGAGGGGGACGCCATCGACGTTCCCGTGGCCATCGCTTTTTCTAAGTTTGACCAGCTGACGCCCATTTGCGGTGCGGCGGTTACCGTTCAGCAGCCAAGCCCGCATGCTAAGCACGGAGCCTTCGTCGAGGCGGATCAGCAGGCCGTCGATGCCGAGCTGCGTGCGCTGCTCGAAAACTGGGATGAGGGCGCCATCGTCTCGAGTGTTCAAAGTAATTTCCGCGATGTTGCCTTCTTTGGCGTGTCTGCCCTGGGCCTGCATAATGCTCCGGACGAGAGCGGCTCGGTTAAGCGTCCTCGTCCGCTGCGCGTGGAGGACCCCCTGCTATGGATTATGGCCAAGAATCACCTTATTACCAAGGAGTAGAACATGGCTGCTCACCAGATTATCTATACCTCGTGCCGCCGCGGCATAGAGGGGACCTCCGATGGCTTCCAGGTCTTCTCGTACGACGAAAAGCTTCCGTCTATTCCCGCAGCCGGTTCATCTCAGGGTTACAACGCTCTGTTTGTCGACCCTGTTCCGCACGATTTGGGCTTCTCTATCTTTGGCTATCATCCGCTCGATGGTGACTACTGTCTATACTGCAACAACACCCGGCTGCCCCACGACTACATGGGGCCGCAGGGGCGTTCGGGCAATATGTTGCGCCAGTCGTTTCTTGTTCCCTGGGCTGATATGTCGTTTGCGCCCATTGAGCTCATGGGTTCGTCTGTGCTGCGTTCGCAGATGGGGCCAGAAGTTCAGAGCGCGGAGAAGCCCGACTATCTGCCGTGCGTAGATTTGGCCCCCGCTGGCAATGTTACTTTTGATGAAGTCTGCGAATGGCTCGAGGACGAGGACATGGCAGACTCCATGGGTGAGCTGCTGGCAAAGCTCTTTGCGGCAAAGATGGGCGGCAAGCAGCTTGTTGTCGTTGCCACGGCGGAGGAGGCGGCTCAGATTATCGGAGCCATTTCTTATGCCTTGCCGCTGCGTTTGTCACGCCAAATTTCCTTTGTGCTGGGTGCCGATGATGCAACCGAGGCATCGGGCGATATCATCAACGCTTCTGCCGAGGCCATCGCGGCGGCTCCGGATTACGTGACAAGTGGTTGGATCGTCTTTGATCCGCATAACCCGGACAGCAATGGGTCCTACGCAGGTGTTGACGGATATCTGGGATTTGTCGAGCTTTCCTATTCGCTGAACCCCAAGCGCCTCGCGGATTTCTGCAGCTTTGTCCAGGAGCACACGACGGCCAAATTCATGTTGGGCGCACTGGACGATGCCCATGATTTGTGGGCGCTGCTTGGAAAGAGCGAGCCGGATGCGGACGCGGGCAGGCTTCTACGTGCACTCTCCTTTGCAGAGGCTTCGTCCGACGAGGCAACAAACGCGCAACTTACCAATCAGCTCGTAGATTCGCTTGATGCGCTGGCCGATATGGGTCTTGGCGTGCTCATCCCTGTTTTGAGCTATCTGCTGCGGCGTGTAGGCGGAATGGATGCCGAGAGGCGCGAGGGCGTGTGCGCCGTCGCGGCCGCTACGGTATCGCGTCTGCTTTCCGATGCCTCGGTGACGCCGCGGGACTTCCCCAAACAGATGAGCTCGCTATGCGAATCTTGCTCACGTGCCGGCCTCGACCTTTTGGCAATTCTTCAGCGCGGCGGCGATTCTTCGTGGCTGTTTGCGCCGGGCGAGGTATCGGACGTTCAAAAGATTATCGATTTGCTGGATCTGTTCTCTAAATCTGCTGCGGCCCGCAAGTGTACGCTGGAGGAAGCTGGTCCCGACGGCGAGCTTGGACGCTTTGCCGCTGGGGCCTTGCAAGCAGCCTTTGCTCTTGATCGCGTGAAGCTATCGACGGCTGTGATTGCCTATGTCAACGGGTTCACCCATTCGCTCGATGTTTATGAATCTGCCGTCGAGGCGGCGGTGACGGCGGTGTGCGCTGTTGCCCCGAAGGAGATTGACGGCATTTGGGGGGTCATCGCTGCTCGCGCTCCGTATGCCAAGGTTGGAGAACTTCCGCGTGGTCTTGTGTGGCTGAGCGACCATGGACGCGAACAAGACATGGGAACCATGTTCTCGTTTGGCTTGGGTCACGTCGAGGGCGTAGAGGCTGCGTCGGATCTGTATAAAATCTGCTGTAGGGAAGGATTCCCTACTCATAAGGCGCTTGCCATAGGTTATACCGATGCTACGTCCCTATATGTTGCTTACCTGTTGAGCTGTCGCAGCGAAAAAGCGACCTCAATACTTCGTGAGCTTGTTGAATCGCTTGCCAAGGCGGCTCCCAGTAACAAGTTGGTGTGTTGCCCGCCCATGATAAAAACGATGGGCACTGCTTCGCATGGCCTCACGGATGGAATCGATCCTTTGAATCCCTCAAAAGAAGATCTTAGGACGTTGCGCGCTCTTTATGGCTATTCCCGGGCTGCGAATGCGGCGGTGCTTGGTCGCCAGGGCATGCTCGCACTGTCACTTGCGGAGTTGGGGAGGGCTTCTCAGGCGAGCGCGGATTTCAGGGCATATCAGGGAATCCCAGATATCCTAAAAAGCTACCGTGGGGCTGTTGATTTTTCCGACGTTGAGAGCCGTGATCGAGATAGGATCTGCGACGCTTTCGCCCAGGGTGTTTTGGGGTGTTGCAAGGACCTTGGCGATTTTGCCTTTGCCATGGCTGCAATGTCGGCCACTTGCTGGCTGCCTGCCTTCGAGGCCTGCGCTCAGCTTGCCCTAAAGTATTCGCGCGGCAGGCAGGGATCGTTCGATCGCTTGGCGCTGGTTCTTTCGTATCTAGCGGTTTACGGAGTGAATCGCGAAGACATGCACGCCGCTATGGGCAAGGTCCTTTCCAAAGTTAAGCTCGAGAACCATGGCGCCCTTAAGCACGAATGTGCCCGTTACTGCGGGCCCCGCGCGCTCGAGGCACTGGGAATTACGGCTCCTGCCGATGTTGCGCAACAGATTGACGCGATTCTCGCTGACAATGTCAAAAAGGGCGGGTTGCCGTTCTTTAGAAAGTAGGTAAGTTTAAGCAGACGGGTGATGACCATGGGGTTGTTTAATAAGGTTTCTGGGCTGGCGCAGGGCGCTTACGGTAAGGCGGCAGGCTATTCCGATGCCGATGAGTCGTTTATCGGCGCCGATGTCGATGGCATGATTTGCCATATGGGTCTTTATCCCAACTACATTAAGCTCCGCACTAGGGAGCCGCGCACCGAGCAGATTAAGCGTGCCATGGAAGATCCTATTTCTGCGTTGGTTGGCCCGGCTCAAGAGGTCGAGCGCATCATCCGCGTGGACAGCCACGTTCGAGATTTTGAGCGTTGGACCGAATTTGGCAAGCGTTGCTATACGCTCAAGATCATGGGCACCAGAAAGCTTGTTCGCATTCGGTTGGTTCCGGCAGACGGCCAGCGCTTTGAGAACTACGTAATGAGTCATTGGATGTAACGAGGACGGCGGGTTGCTCGTTCTGATAGGAAGAAGGTAAGAAGAATGGCTGGAAGCGGTTCTTGGCGTCCTCAATATGATTCGAGAAGGCAAAAGGGAGGACGTGGCACATACTCGCCGAGCAAGATGTCCTTTTCTGAGCACAGGAGGCGTGGACCTTCTGTTTACTTTGCCGCCAACTGGGTGCTCATTGGCGTCGTGGGGGCTTTGGCAATGCTGCTCATCGGCCTTACGGCGCTCATCCGAGGCAACTGGGAAGGCTTTCTGTTTGCCCTGGTGGCAGCGTTTATTTGCTACAAGCTGTTTTTCCATAAGCGCTCGTAGAGGAGCGATGGGATTTAGTTTCCCTGTATGCAACTACTAATCAAAATAGGAGAATACCATGGGACTGTTTGGCTCTTTTGTTCAAGCATTTAAAGACGGATACAACGGCGTAGACGAAGAGCAGGACA
>CAJMPK010000045.1 GCA_905215205.1 uncultured bacterium
ATATTTACCAGGTTTTAATCGGCTGCAGAACCTCAAGCAGAGCCTCAAAGGGCCGATTTTGCTGTTACTAAATCAGTGACAGTACTCATATTTGGCATTTTTGCCCACCGAGTCGCGGGGAGGTGACATTCGGCTCCCCGGGACTACTCACCTATTCGGAAATCGGCACTCCATGGCCCCAGGAGCCTTCCATGCCGCATACGGTCGAGGCAAACCCCGCCGCAAAGTCGAGTGCGCGCTCGATGGCCTCGGCACCATCCTCGCCACGCTTGACAGAATCGAGATAGCACATCAGGAATGAGGTCAGGAACGAATCGCCCGCTCCCATGGTGTCCTTCATGTCCGCCACGGGCTTGGCATGCTGGCGATAGTATCGATCGCCGTCATAGGCAATGCAGCCCTCAGCGCCAGCCGTTGCCGATACAAAACGCGGACCTAGGCTCTTCACCCATGCCAGACGCTCGCGA
This sequence comes from uncultured bacterium, assembly GCA_905215205.1. Taxonomy (GTDB): domain Bacteria; phylum Actinomycetota; class Coriobacteriia; order Coriobacteriales; family Coriobacteriaceae; genus Collinsella. The sequence continues at coordinate 468 of CAJMPK010000045.1, forward strand.
ATCTCATCCTCGCTCGCGGCGTCTGCCGCGCTAAAGAACGCGAAGTCAACATAGGGAGCAATCTGCTCGTAGTACTCGTCGGTCGAATCGTCCGAGAAGTCAAACGAAACCGTGATGCCCGCGGCCTTCAACTTGGGAAGTTCACGCTCGGTAAAGCAGTAGTTACCCGAGTGGACTACGTCGAACTGCTTCACGTATGCAAGGTCAAAGCGATCGAGCACATAGCGAGCATCACCACGGATGCCACCCTCATTGGAGCCAAGGAAAACACGGTCGCCGTTAACGACGGTCACGCGCGCAGCACCATTCTCACCGATGAGCTGCTTGCATTTGGCTAGTTCAACGTCCTCATCTTCAAGACTCGCAATCACGTGCTCGGCAGCAGCGTCATTACCAAAGATGCCCGTATACGCGGAGCGCGCAGCTCCGCATTTCTTGGCATACACGGCAAAGTTCACCGCATTGCCACCCGGATACATTGTGTGGATATGCTCGTAGCGGTCGACGACGTTGTCGCCAAACCCCAGTGCGCTCACGTTAAATGCCATGACGCCACCTCTCTCTTATGTCAACGGAACCACTGTTGTGACAGCAGTACCGCCCAGGATCTACGCGAGTTCCAACAGTTCCGGCAGCTGGTCGATAATCTTGTCCGCGGCATCCTGGCTAAAGCCAAAGCGCTCCTCGCGCTTGGCAATGACCGTCAGGCCGGCTCGCTTACCCGCGGTAATACCCGGAACGGAATCCTCAACGCAGCAGCAACGATTCGCGGGCAGCCCCAACAGGCCCAGCGCATGCAGATAGATGTCGGGCTCGGGCTTGCTCTCCTTAAACTGCTCGCCGCTCACCACATACTCAAAGGCATCCGACAGCCCGCACGCATTGAGCACTTCCTCGATGCTAACCATGGGAGACGAGCTGGCAAGCGCCACGCGAACGCCACGGCGCGGCAGCTCTCGAATCGTATCCACGGCGCCTGGGTTAATCAAAGCCTGATAGTCGCGCGGACGCTTATGCGCCCACTCGTCCCAACGGGCCAACGCTTCCTCGCCAGTGAAATGCCCCTTACCGGCGCGCTCAAACCAATCGACCAGCATATGCAGGAAGAACTGATGCGAGGTACCGACCTGCCCATTCAACTCCTCTTGAGTCAGGTTAAGCCCAAGCTCCTTGGCAAACGCGGCAGTCTCGCCCAGGTAGTAATACTCGGTATCGACAATGACGCCGTCCATGTCAAAGATGACGGCGTCGAACGGAAATGCGAACACGGCACCCTCCCTAACAAAAGGACGCCCGCGAGCAGGCGCCCGAACCATGCATTAATCGGCGATTCTAGCCCAGCAGCTTATCCAGCGCCACCGCAATGCCGTCTTCGTTGTTATTGGCGGTCACCATCTGGGCCACAGCCTTAACCTCATCGACGGCGTTGCCCATGGCAACACCGGTGCCGGCCCACTCAATCATGGACTTGTCGTTCTGGCCGTCGCCAAACGATACGACCTCACTGGCATCGATGCCGAGCTTGGGCAGGGCACCCTCGAGCGCACGGGCCTTGTCAATACCGGGCGCCGTGTACTCAAAGTACCAGTCGGCCGTAAACATACCCGAAAGCGTCTGAGTAAAGGGCGCGTACATCTCCTCGTGATGCGCTTGCAGATAGGCCGGGTCGCCCGCAGTGAGCAGCTTGTCCACAGGATAAGCGTCAGCGACCTCATGCAGGCTCTCCACCTCGCGGATCTTAAGATCGCACGCATCGCGCTCATACTTGACGATATTCTTCTGCGAGCCGTCAGGCAGCGTGATCATGCAATGATACGAGTCCTCGACGTGTAAATCGCGACCGAGCGAAATCATAGGGATCACGTCAAAATTACGCAGGTGATCAATCAGGCGATGCAATTCGTCGGCAGGCATAGCCTGATCGAACAGCACCTCGTCGGTCTGGGCATCGACGACGTGAGCGCCGTTAAAGGCCACCAGCAGACCGTCATGGTTTTGAAGGTCGAGCTCCTGTGCCAAGGCGTGCAGCCCCCATGCGGGACGGCCCGAAGCCAAAATGAGCTTAATGCCCGACTCCTGCGCCGCGAGCAGCTTCTCGCGCGTACGCGGGCTAATCACTTTCTGGTCGTTGGTGAGCGTACCGTCGATATCCATTGCGATGGCTTTGATTGCCATATATGCCTCCCTGTCATTGAACAACCTTGTCTGAGCCATCATACAGAACACCCATCGCGACTCCGTTTACAACGGGCAAAAAGTCATATTGTCTCGAACATGAACGGCGTGTGGTCGTGAAGCTTTATCGCTCAGGTCAAATACGTCTGCTAGCGACGCTCATCCGTCGGTGCGCCCTCGACGATCGCGATGCCCGCCGATGCGCCTAACGCGCTGGCGCCGGCCTCGATGAATGCGCAAGCCTCTTCGTAATTATGGATACCGCCCGCCGCCTTGATTGCCACGGCATCGCCGAGCACCTCGTGCATCAGCCGCACGTCCTCGAGCTTAGCACCGCCAAAGCTTCTGCCGGTCGATGTCTTAAGGAATCCCGGCTTGGCCTCCAGCGCGATCTCGCATACACGGCGCTTGGCGGCGTCGTCGCCGTCCAGCTTGCACATCTCGACGATTACCTTGTCAGTGATGCCATGCGCGCGACAAAAATCAGCAATGGTAGTCATCTCGCGCTCGATGGCATCAAAATCGCGGTTCTCGATCGACCCCTGATTCAAAACGTAGTCAATCTCGGTAAAGCCACACGCAGCGTATTCCTCAAACCTCGCAAGCTTCTCCTCAAGCGTCATAGTGCCCTGGGGAAAGTCGATGGCGCCGGCAAGGATGATGTCAGAGCCCTCGAGCATGGCGCGGCCCGTCTCGTACTCCTGAAGGTTCGCAAATACGCAGCGAAAGTTGTACTTTAACGCCTTCTCGACATACTGCTCAAACGTGTCCTCGGGGGCATCGATATAGTCGATGTATTTATTGATGGGTTTGGCAAGTGTCATGCTGGGCCTCCTTGTTCAGGACTGACAACCGATTCGTGGTTTCACGCGAAATACCACGTTCAATGTACGCCCGACATACAAGGACAGCGTCCGCATTCCGACAAGTGGTATGAAATTAGCTGTAAACGTATATTTACAGACAGCGAATGGCACCGCACGCGGATGCCGACAGCAAGACATCCCCCCTCAATACACCCTCATGCCCCTTTACTGTTTGCGACCAGAAATGATGAGCTGCACAACGTCGTTAGCGGTCGAATTCGACCTCTGACGACGTCACGCGACTCATCGTATCCGACCGACAACAGAAAAGGGGCACGTTCGCATAGCGTGGCGCGTGACGGTTGCAAAACCACCCCATTTGAAACAAACGCAAAAAAGTACTTGCAAAGACGCGTTCCGACATATAAGTTGATAAAAGACCGCCGTTGCGGTTTTAAGTAGATCGAGCATATGAAATTTCAGTTTTTAGCGTGTAAGAGAAAGAAGATCGGCAAAGTACAACCCCAAACGCAATGACAACTTAATGAGGTAACTGCCACATGTGAGGCACCCAGGGCATTGCTGTCTCGATTTTGAGCACGATGCCTTCCGCCTTGCATGGGCCGTTCCATCCCGCCCCTGCAGCAACTGCCTCACGGGCTCATTGAAAACCGCATAGCACCCCAACGTCAGCACATCACCCACGGCAAGCACATCACTCACGACAACCAACACATCAACAAACAGCACGAACATCAACCGATTGGAGAAGCTATGACAAACCACCACGCTGAAGACGGCGATAAGAAAAGCATTCTGGATGCCCGCATTGAGCGAGCATATGCAAACGAATATGACGCCGCCTTTGCCGCCGCGACCATCAAGAACTACGCGTCGCTACCGCTCGCGACGATCTTGGCCGACCACCCTCAACTGCTGAAGCGCTGCACAAAGATCATGGGCGACCCCGACATTCGCAAGCTGACAGACCCCTATGCCCCAAAACGCGACAACGATTCGTACGTTCTTACCGTAGGCTGCCTAGCCCATATGCTTACGGCGCTCGACACGAAACTCAAGCTCGAATGGGAACCCGACGAGCGTCATGAACTCGAAAGCAAGCGGAACACCCTGCGCACCGCGCTGTTCCTTCCGTTGGACGGCCTCAAGCGCTGCAACGTCGAGCTCAATACACAGGCGCGGCAAAAGCCCGGGACCACAGGGCAGAAAACTCCAAGACCCCATGCGGCCATCGTCGACCGCAACCGATATAACCGCATGACCGCGCATTTTTCTGCCGGGGGAGCAGCCATAAGGACGCTGATCGACCTGCTGTGCCTCCTGAGCATCAACGAGCTATTTGAGGGCTATCTCGCCCTTGTTCCCGCGACGGCACCCAAGTCGGTAGCAAAGATCATCGAGACCTGCAGACGCCAGTTTGAGCGCCATCGCAATGGCAGCGAGATGAACGCCAGCATCGCGCAGTACTACGCGGCTCATTACAAAAATGACGGATGTGCCCCTGTCGAGCATCAGCTGCGGCTCGCCTACACCACGCCCGCCGCAACGCTCTATCGCTTTGGAGCCCTTGGCGCTTGCGAGCCGCACGAACAGGCAGCCTGCCCCACAACCGAGCTCGATCTCAGGCTCGGACGAACCCTGTAGCCCGCCAGCCCCTCCGCGGGCAGCGACTCTATTCCACAACACCACCAACAGAAAGGAGTCCTCATGGACACCAATCATTCCCCCATCATCAGCCCCCTCACCATGCGTGAATCCGCCCGAGGCATCACGCTCACCAGCATTTACGATGAGATGCTCGCCCGTCGCGAGCTCTCCGTCATGGGAAACATCGAAACCCCGATGGCCCACGACCTATGCCAGCAGATCCGCCTGCTCGATGCCACCGACCCCAGCCGCCCCATCACCATATTTGTCGCCAGCGCCGGCGGAAGCGTGCGATCGGGCCTTGCGATCTATGACGCCATGCGCCTCGCATCGTGCCCCATCCGCACCGTCTGCCTGGAATTCGCCGCGTCCATGGGCGCCGTGATCTTTATGGGCGGCGACGATCGCCGTATGGCGCCCCATGCAGAGCTCATGATTCACGACCCGCTGATCCCCCAGGGGGCAGGCGGCTCGGCACTTGCGCTGCAGGAAACCAGCCGGCGTCTCATGCAGACCCGCAAGACCCTCACGCAAATCCTCTCGGACCGCAGCGGCCTCACGCCCAAGCGCATCCAGTCCCTCACTGCAAAAGACACCTACCTTTCGGCCGAGCGCGCCGTCGAGCTCGGCTTTGCCCACGAAATCCTCTCGACCACCAAGGAGATCGCCCATGTCTAACCTCGCCAGCCGCCTCGCCGCATCTGAGTCCGCATCGTCCACCATCCTCGCCAAGGATCGAACGCTTTCCTGCGACACCCGCCAAACGGGACTCAACAACAATGCACTTGTGATCGGCCCCTCGGGAGCCGGCAAGACCCGAAACGTCCTCAAGCCCAACCTGCTGCAAATGAACGCAAGCTACATCGTGCTCGACACCAAAGGCACGCTCTGTCGCGAAGTGGGACCCATGCTGGCAGCCCACGGTTACCGCGTGCAATGTCTCAACTTCGCCGACCTCAACACCGTCCCGGCCCTTGCGCCCGGCATCGAGCGCTGCGGCTACAACCCCCTGAGGCGCATTCGCCGCAAGGCGGACGGCAGGCCCAACCAGCAGGACATCCTCTCGGTGGCAAAGGCCATCTGCCCCATCGAGGACAACAACCAGCCTTTTTGGGATCATGCGGCGGCAAACCTGCTGTCGTGTCTTATCGCCTACGTCACCGAACAGCTACCCGCCGGCGAGCAGACGATCAGCTCGGTCATCAAGCTGATCGAGCACCTGCAGGACGGTGCCACAGGTCGATTGTTTGACGACCTGATCACGACCGACCCCCAAAGCTATGCCCTCTCGCTATGGCGGCGCTACGCCATTACGCAAAATGCCGAGCGCATGCACGCGAGCATCGTCGGCATCCTTGCCGAAAAGGTCATGTGTCTGGGATTCGACGGTGCGGCACAGCTCTATCGTGAGTGCCATCAGGTGGACTTCGCTTCCATGGGACACACCCCCTGCGCCCTGTTTGTAACCGTGAGCGATATTGACCGCAATCTCGATCCGCTGACCGGCCTCTTTATTTCGCAGGCGTTTATGGGCCTCATTCGTGAGGCCGATAGGCAGCCCGACGGCAGCCTGCCCGTGCCCGTGCGCTTTATGCTCGATGACTTCGCAAATCTGCAGATCCCCCAGATCGACAACGTGCTCTCGATTATCCGAAGCCGCAACATCTGGGCAACGCTGCTGCTGCAGTCGACCAACCAGCTCGATGCGCTCTATGGCGAGGCACGCGCACGCTCCATCATGGGCAACTGCGACACGCATCTGGTGCTGGCGTTCCAGGATCCCGAGAGTGCCCGGGTGTTTTCCGACCGCGCCGACGCGCTGCCCAGCACGCTCATGGCGACACCCGTCGACCGTTCCTGGCTGTTCGTCCGCGGCCACACTCCCGAACAGGTCGAGCGCTTTAGGCTCGAAGACCATCCGCTCTACGGGGAGCTGCCCGAGGCGCAGCGAGGCCATGCGGAGGCCGAAATCTAGGCGCAGGGTTCTCGCAGCGCGCGGCGCTCCGGCGATGTTCCACAAAAGCCGTGCGTCCCGGGACCACGGCAAAGCAAAGGGGCCCGCATCCGATAGGATACGGGCCCCTGGCTATAAGGCGCGATGCGTTAACAGCAGCGACTACTTGCGGTGAGCGCGGTAGAACTCGATGAGCGCCTGGGTCGAAGCGTCCTGCTCGGCCTTGGCGGCGTCGTCGTGGAAAGCCGGGGTGATCTGCTTGGCAAGCTGCTTGCCCAGCTCGACGCCCCATTGGTCGTAGGAGTCGATGCCCCAGACCGTGCCCTCGACAAACGTGATGTGCTCGTACAGGGCGATGAGCTCGCCGAGCGCAAACGGGGTCAGCGTGTCGCCGAAGATCGAGGTCGTCGGGCGGTTGCCCTCAAAGCAGCGGGCCGGGACGATCTGCTCGGGCGTGCCCTCGGCGCGCACCTCATCGGCCGTCTTACCAAAGGCGAGCGCCTTGGTCTGGGCCAGGAAGTTGCCCAGGAACAGCTCGTGGACATCCTGGCCGCTGTCGGTCGCAGGGTTGGCAGTGTTAGCGAAAGCGATAAAGTCAGCCGGGACCACCACGGTGCCCTGATGCAGCAGCTGGTAGAAGGCGTGCTGACCGTTGGTGCCGGGCTCGCCCCAGAAGATCTCACCGGTGTCGGAGGTCACAGCGCTACCGTCCCAGCGGACGTGCTTGCCGTTGGACTCCATGGTGAGCTGCTGCAGGTAGGCCGGGAAACGGTGCAGGTACTGGCAATACGGCAGCACGGCGTGGCTCTTGGAACCGAAGAAGTTGACGTACCAGACGTTGAGCAGGCCCATCAGCGCGACGGCGTTGTTCTCGAGCGGGGTATTGCAGAAGTACTCGTCGATGGCGTGGAAGCCCTCGAGGAACTGCTGGAAGCGCTCGGGGCCGAGCACCACGATCAGCGACAGACCCACGGCGGAGTCGACGGAGTAGCGGCCGCCGACCCAGTTCCAGAAGCCAAAGGCGTTGGCGGGGTCGATACCGAAGGCCTCAACCTTCTCGAGTGCGGTGGAAACGGCGACGAAGTGCTTTGCCACGGCCTCGGCGTTCTGCTCATCGGAGCCATCGATGGCGCCCTGGGCCTTGAGCTGCTCGAGCATCCAGGTCTTGACCTCGCGAGCGTTGGTGAGGGTCTCGAGCGTGGTGAAGGTCTTGGAGACGATGATTACGAGCGTGGTCTCGGGATCCAGGCCCTTGAGCTTCTCGGCCTGGTCGTTGGGGTCGATGTTGGAGATGTAGCGGCAGTCGATGCCGGCGTCGGCGTAGGGACGCAGGGCCTCGTAGGCCATAACCGGGCCCAGATCGGAGCCGCCGATGCCGATGGACACCAGGTGCTCGATCTTCTTACCGGTTACGCCCTTCCACTCACCGGAGCGCACGCGCTCGGCGAAGGCATACATGCGGTCGAGGACCTCGTGCACGTCGGCGACGACATCCTGGCCGTCAACGACGAGCTGGCCCTTCTCGCTTGCCGGGCGGCGAAGCGCGGTGTGCAGGACGGCGCGGTCCTCGGTGGTGTTGATGTGCTCGCCGGAGAACATGGCGTCGCGGCGCTCCTCGAGCTTCACCTCGCGGGCAAGATCGCACAGCAGCTTGACGGTCTCATCGGTCACCAGGTTCTTGGACAGGTCGAAGTGCAGGTCACCGGCGTCAAAGCTCAGCTTGTTCACGCGCTCAGCATCGGCGGCGAACCAGGCCTTGAGGTCGATACCTTCGGCCTCGAGCTTCTCCTGATGAGCCTCGAGCGCCTTCCAAGCGGCGGTCGACGTAGCGTCGATAGGTGCGGCAACAGTTGCCATAAAGTCCTCCTCAACATACGGGCGCATACCTCCATGCGCCCGGATAATCAGATGCCCCTATTCTAGCGCAGGTCAAGACCGTAATCAGCGAGCGTTGCCAATCCGTCCCTAAACGGCGACCGACCAAAAAGGGACAGGTTAATTTTGGCAGGTCAAACGCTTTACCTACCAAAATTAACCTGTCCCTTCCTGGCAGATATTAGGCCGCAGCGCAGACGCTACCGAGCAACTCACGCAGAGGAGACCCGATGCCCTTCAGAAGTTCGGGCGCGATAATGGCAAAAACGGGAACCTCACCGGTGCCCACGACAGCAGGCACCTTGCCCTCCGAGACAATGCACCCATAAGGGACAAAACCGTCTTCGCCGGCATCGAGCGCCGCCATGCGACGCGCGAGCTCGCGCGCAAAGCCGGCAGTATCGGCATCGCCAATCGCCAGGACAAAGTCCACGCCTTCGTCGGTCGCCAGGGCTACGGCCTCATCGACCAAATCGTCTCCCCCATCGCCCCCGACCAAGCCGCAGCGAAAAAGCACGCGTTCGAGCAGAGCTCGATCAAGCGAGCCGAGCGCCACCGAGACGAGCTCATCGTGCGTATGTTTGTCACCGCCCAACACGACCAGCGCCTTGGTGCCACCGTAGTGAGCGACCAATCGTCCGCACCAGCGAGCCACGTCTCCATCCGCAACAAGGCGCGTCGGCATACCAAACCCATAATTGACCATCTTTTCCACAACCCTTCCGTGCGTATAGGCGGTATCAATCGTTAGGCTCATGCTACGAAGCGAGCTTTTCCGGGCTGTTTCGCGCTCTTTAGGGCTGCGTTAAACCCCCGATGCAGCTGCACGACCATACCTACCAAAACAAACCGGTCCTTTTTGACAGGTTTTGACGATGTCCGGACGAGCGGGTATTATCGAACAAGTATTCGATAAGAACATGTGTTTGATGAAGGGACACGGATGGCGCACGAGCAGCACACCTATATCTGCATCGACCTCAAGACGTTTTATGCCAGCGTCGAGTGCGTCGACCGTGGGCTCGATCCGCTCACCACCAACCTGGTCGTTGCCGACGAATCGCGCGGGCGCACGACCATCTGCCTCGCCATCACGCAGGCCATGAAGGACTTAGGGATTCACAATCGCTGCCGCCTATTCGAGATTCCCGATGGCATCGACTACATCACGGCCGTACCGCGCATGCAGCACTATATGGAGGTGTCGGCGCAA
>CAJMPK010000046.1 GCA_905215205.1 uncultured bacterium
CCCCGCCACCGCATTGCAGACCGTACCAGCCTGCAGCAGGCCGAACTTACCGATACAGGGCTCGTCGGCGCCCAGCTCGTCCATCAGCTCGCGCTCGGCAACCAAAAACTTCGCTGCCGCCAACGCAGCATCGTGCGACTCCTCAACCGGCACACCATAGGTCTTAGCAATATGGATGCTCGTTCCGTGAATATGGATATGCGTCTCGCTCGAACGCGCCAGCAGCGGACCGGAACAACTCGCCAACGTGCCGGCGGGCAGATCGGGCCACACGTGAAAGCCAAAAATGCGGTCGACCCCGTAGCGCTCGAACACGCCGCTCTCGCATACTGTCTTGGCACCACCGGTCGTCTCCTCGGCCGGCTGGAACACAAAAAGCACGTTGCGCCTCATGGCGCCCGGCTGCTCGCGAATCGTACGATCGACATACGTCGCGGCGGCAAGTGCCATAGCCATGTGTCCGTCATGTCCGCAAGCGTGCATCTTGCCAGGATGAGTCGAGACGAACGCTGCCCCTGTTGCCTCGGCAATGGGCAGCGCATCCATATCGGCGCGAATCGCCGTGGCATGCGCGGCACCAACGCCAGCATCGAAGAAAGCGCAGACGCAGCTGGGGCACGGATGGGTCACCTCGCAAGCGAGCGGCGCCAGCACGCCCTCGATATAGGCAATGGTTTGCGGAAGATCGGAATCGAGCTCCGGGATGCGATGGAGATCGCGGCGATAGCGACGGAGTTCTTGGAGCTCGGTCATAGAGGATCCCTTCGTGAGGCATATCTGTTGCAACTTATTGTGATACAGGATTGTGGCACACATGTTTCCAGCATATTGCTGCATTTTTTAAACGTTATATACGAATACTCTTGTTTGCTAAAGTGCAACGTGGTAGGGTCGTTACCACTTGATAGAGGCGCGGGCACGAAGAGCCGCGGGCGAGCCGGCAGGCTTTGACCCCGTGGGGAGGCGAAACCCGCCGAACTGGGTTTTTCAGGCACGAACAACCTGGTGGGCCTGCGGGAAACACCCGCAGGACTGTCTGCAGCAATGCGGGAGCGCTATCCGGACATTGGGTCCACGCTATGCGGATTCGATGCGCAGATGGCGCCGTCTGGATAGCGAGGTTTACGGGACATGGCATTGACCCCCAACGAGGCGTATGCGGCCAAGCAGCCGTTTGTGGACAAGGAGACGCTCGAGCATATCGTCGAGCAGTTCCCCACGCCGTTTCATCTATATGACGAGACGGGCATCCGCCGCAACATGCAAGAAGTGCGCGACGCCTTTGCATGGAACCCGGGCTTTAAGGAATACTTTGCCGTCAAGGCCAACCCCAACCCGGCGCTCATCTCCATTCTCAACGAATATGGCTGCGGCTGCGATTGCTCGAGCTATACCGAGCTCATGATCGCCCGATCGCTGGGTATCACGGGACACGACATCATGTTCTCGTCCAACGACACGCCGGCTGCCGACTTTGAGCTCGCCGACAAGCTGGGTGCCATCGTCAACTTTGACGACATCAGCCACATTGAGTTCTTTGAGCGTGTTGCAGGGCCCATCCCCAAGACGGTCAGCTGCCGCTTTAATCCAGGCGGCCTGTTCCAGCTCTCCAACGGCATCATGGACAACCCGGGCGACTCCAAATATGGCATGACCACCGAGCAGCTCTTCGAGGCCTTCCGCATGCTCAAGGCAAAGGGCGCCGAGGACTTTGGCATCCACGCATTCCTTGCCAGCAACACTGTCACCAACGACTACTACCCCAAGCTCGCGCGCATCCTCTTTGAGCTTGCCGTGCGCCTGGAGCGCGAGACCGGTGCACATGTCGCCTTCATCAATCTGTCCGGCGGCGTCGGCATCCCCTACCTGCCCGAGCAGCAGACCAACGACATTCGCGCCATCGGCGAGGGAGTACACGCGGCATACGACGAAATCCTGGTTCCCGCCGGCATGGGCGATGTGGCCATCTGCACCGAGATGGGCCGCTTTATGATGGGACCCTACGGCTGCCTGGTCACCAAGGCTATCCACGAGAAGCAGATCTACAAGGACTATATCGGCGTGGACGCCAGTGCCGTCGACCTCATTCGTCCCGCCATGTATGGCGCTTACCACCACATCACGGTGATGGGTCAGCCGGGCGGCGCCGACAAGGCCACAGCGCCCGTCACGAACACCTATGACATCACCGGCAACCTATGCGAGAACAACGACAAGTTCGCTATCGATCGCAAGCTGCCGCATATCGACATGGGTGACCTGCTTGTAATCCACGATACCGGTGCGCATGGCTACTCCATGGGCTACAACTACAACGGACGGCTGCGCTCGGCCGAGGTCCTGCTGCGCCCCGATGGCGCGGCCGACCTCATCCGCCGCGCCGAGCGCCCGGGCGATTACTTTGCCACACTCGACGTGCTGCCGTGCGGCCGCGAGCTGCTGGCCAGGTCGCGCGCCGAAAGTGCCCGCCGCCGCGCCCAAGACGAGCGCCTGGCAGTCGCCGCCCAATGGAACAAACGCATCCAGATCGCGGACGCGAAGGAGAAGAACATGGACATCCGCAATCTCGAGGGCTCGATCGTCGCCCTCGTCACGCCGTTTAAAAAGGATGGCAGTGTCGACTTTGACGCACTCGAGCGCCTTATCGATTTCCACCTGCAAAACGGCACCGACGCCATCCTCACCCTGGGCACCACCGGCGAGAGCGCCACGATGACCGACGACGAGGACAACTCCGTCGTCGCCGCCGTGGTCAAGCAAGTTGCAGGACGCATCCCCGTCATCGCCGGCTCGGGCTCCAACTCCACGCAGACCATGCTCACCAAGTCGCTCACCTACCAGGGCTTGGGAGCCGACGGCCTGCTGCTCATTACCCCCTACTACAACAAGTCCAACGAAGAGGGTATCTATCAGCACTTTAAGACCGTCGCCGATGCCGTGGACATCCCCTGCATCCTGTACAACATCCCCGGCCGTTGCGGCTGCGGCATCAGCGAGCGCAACGTAGAGCGCCTGGCCGCACATCCCAACATCATGGGTATTAAGGAAGCCTCGGGCAACGTCGCCTACGCGGCCAAGATCGCCCACCTGCTGTCAGACGACTTCCGCATGTACTCGGGCGAGGACGCGCTTACCGTGCCGCTCATGAGCCTGGGCGCCTCGGGCACCATCAGCGTGTGGGCCGACGTTCAGCCGCAGCTCGTGCACGACATGTGCCGCGCCTATCTGGACGGCGACGTGGAGCGCGCCCGCGATATCCAGATTGCCGGCCAGCCGCTCATCAATGCCCTCTTTAGTGAGGTCAACCCCATCCCCGTCAAAGAGGCGCTCGCCCAGATGGGTATGATCGAGGCAAACTACCGCATGCCGCTGTGCCCCATGGCAGACGACACGCGCTCTGCACTTACCGATGCTCTGAAGGGGGCTGGTCTGCTTGATTAAGACCGTCATTATGGGAACGGGCCGCATGGGCTCGCTCATCCGCACCACCGCCGAGGGCATTGTCAACACCGCTGGAGAGCCCGTTTTCGACATCGTCGCCCAGATCGGCTTCGACTTGTCCGAGCTCGAGAACGCCCCGGCAGCCGACGTCATCATCGACTTCTCGAACGTCGTGACCTTCGATGCCGTCGTCGCCTATGTCGGGCGCACGGGCGCGGCGTTGGTCTCGGGCACCACGGGTTATACGCCCGAGCAGATGGATCGCCTGCGCGAGCTGGGTCAGAACGCCCGTGTTATGCACTCGGGCAACTACTCTATCGGTATCGCCGCCCTGCGCCATCTGGTTGCCCAGGCCACGCGCGAGCTGCCCGGCTTTGACTGCGAAATCGTCGAGACGCACCATAATCAAAAGGTCGACGCCCCCAGCGGCACTGCTAAGTTGTTGCTCGACGCCATCGTCGAAGCTGAGCCCGAGGCAGGCTACTACCCCGTCTATGGCCGCGAGGGCATGTGCGGTGCGCGTGACCCCAAGGAGATCGGTATGCACTCGCTGCGCGGCGGCACCGTCGCCGGCGTGCACAAAGTAAGTTTCTTTGGCCAGGACGAGGAGGTCACGCTCACGCACCGCGCCACGAGCCGCCAGATCTTCGTCAACGGCGCCCTGGCAGCCGCGCAGAAGCTCGTCACCCGCGAACCCGGCTTCTATACGTTCGACCAGGTCATGTTTGCCTAACCAGGTATCAACCGGATTCACTCAAAGGAGAGACAGCAAATGAGTAATGCAGCCGAGATGGATGCACAGGAGATTATCAACTACATCGCAACCGCGCCCAAGAAAACGCCCGTCAAACTGTACGTGCGCGAAAAGCCGGGCATGAAGGTCCAGTGGGGCAATGCGCACGTCTACGGCGGTCGTCGTGGCAAGACCGTCTTTGGTGACTGGGATGAGCTCAAGGCAATCCTCGACGCCAACGCCGATTCCATCGATTACTACGATGTGGAGAACGATTGCCGCAACTCCGCCGTGCCCATGCTCGACCTTAAGGGCATCAACGCCCGCATCGAGCCGGGCGCGATCATCCGCGACCGCGTCGAAATTGGCGATCGCGCCGTCATCATGATGGGCGCCATCATCAACATCGGCTCCGTTATCGGCGAGGGTTCCATGATCGATATGGGCGCCGTGCTGGGCGGCCGTGCCACCGTGGGCAAGAACTGCCATATCGGCGCCGGCACCGTGTTGGCGGGCGTCGTGGAGCCCGCGAGCGCCACGCCTGTCATCATCGAGGACGATGTCATGATCGGCGCCAACGCCGTGGTCCTGGAGGGCGTGCACGTAGGCAAGGGCGCTGTCGTTGCCGCCGGCGCCGTGTGCGTCGAGGACGTCCCCGCCGGCTCCGTCGTGGCCGGTGTCCCCGCCCGCGTCATCAAGATGCGCGACGAGAAGACCAACAGCAAGACCGGCCTGGAAGAGAGCTTACGTCAACTGTAGAAGTTACGCGGTTTTACCAAACCGCGTAACTAGTCGACGCCGCAAACACACCTAGGCGGCAATCTGACGTATGCTCAACCTGCAACGTAATTCAGCCCCAAGTAAAAAGGCCGAAGCCCTCGTCCGAGGCTTCGGCCTTCATCATCTCAGGGTTCCGTCGTATTCAACCATGGCGGGTCGCTTTGACAGGCGCCCTGCGGCCATCTTATAGACCTCGGAACGGTCGCGCCGCCCTATTGCCACGATCTCGGCAATCTCAACCGTTCCGTCCTCCCGGATTCGAAAAACCATTCGAAGTCCTGCATTCCGCCATTTGATCTTTTTGCAGCCGGCAAGCTCGCCATGGAGCGGCGTTCCGATTTCATCAGCGCGCGTCTTTAATTTCGCGACTGCAATACGGACGAGTCTTCGCTGAGATCCATCAAGTTTTTGATATTCCTTCTCAACGTCTCGATTCAAAAAGCCGACGACAAAATGCCCACTCATTCGAAAAGATCCTCATCGGGGATCGCGTCCGGATCCATCGATTCAAACTCCGCGAGCTCCTCGGTAGTTAGGGCGTCCTCAAACGGAACAAATTCATGCGGGCCATGCTTGACTCGACCCGCAGCGATGCGATTTATCTCAAGTTCGTGCAGATACTGCAGCGCACCGTACATTTCCTCATAGGCGGCATAGTCGATAATCACGGTATCGATATCGTTATGATCGGCAATGAACTGTGGAGCGCGTTTTGCGCGTTTACGAATGGCAGATAAAGACTTGCTTGCTTCGGTAGCCGAAACAACCTGGTCTTTTGTAAACACCGGTTTTTCCAGAACAAGCGGGGACATTTTGACCTCCAAAAAATAATCTGGATTATATTTCAAAGTATACTTCAAAATATAATCCAGACTTTTATTCGAAAGAAAAAAGCCCTATCGATTCTCAATTGACCCGATGTTTTTTAGCTCGATGGAGATGAGGCCGTTGGGCTCATTAACGAACTCAATGTACTCGGAATTCGAACCCATCTCGGCCGGGAAGCTGATCTCGATACCCGTGTCGGTACGGATCTTGTGATTGCGCACGGCAGCGCGCTCGACCTGCCTGCGCTCCACGGGAACGTGCTCGGGAACCTTCTCCTCGGTCAGTGCCGCGCGCACGCTTTCCTTGATGACCGGTTCGTCCTCAAAGACCTCATCGACGATATCCCAAGGCGGCAGCTCCTCGTCATCCTCGACCTTCTCGGCCACAGCGGCCTTAACCTTGGCGAGCGCCACGGCCGTGTTGGCACCGTGCTCCTCGGCGACTTCCTCGACCACACGCGTCACGGTGTCGATGACCTCCTTGCCCGATACGCCCGTGTCGCACTGCAGCAGGCCATCGGGGATAAGCATACGGTCCTCGCCGGCGATCTTGCGTTTCTTGTCCACATAGCCGATCTCCATGGTGCTCGCGCGCACGATGGCATAGCTCGGCACCTTTTGCGAGGGGTTCGGCAGAATGGCGTAGTGGCGCGCGATGTCGTTGCGCACCTCCCCCTCCTCGCGGCCCACTTCGTGCATAAAAGCCTGCTTGGAGCCCAGCAGCATCACGGCAAACCAGCGGGCATCCTCATCGTCGTCAAAATCGGCCACGAGCACGTCGGTGGACTCAGCTTTCTCGGCTTTGGTGAGTTCGGAGGAGATAAACTCAGCAATCTGCTGCGACAGGTCCACGAACTCGCGCTCGCCGAAGAAATAGCCCTTGAGCTCGCCGCCAAACGCAGAGTTCTCGGCAAACGTGGCACGTTTATTGTCGGCCGAGGTTCGTGCGCGGCGCAGATGCGTGGTTACGAAATTGCGGACGGTACGGCTCTCGATATCGAGCTCGCGCTGGCTCATAACGTTAACGGCAGAGTCAAAGTCCAGGATATGCAGAATCGCGTGATTGATTTTCATATACGGCATTCCGTTCTAGATCGATTTCGGCACGAATCAGTATAGCGGTCGAGCCCGCCCCAAGCGCATCGAAGATTGCTGCATTGGGGCCAGGTTTCTCTGCACCAATGGTTAACGCAGGAGCTCGGACTGCCAGGCCTCGAGTTGTTCTGCCAGACTCTTACCGGCAGCGGACATGTCGATCTGAGGGCGTTTGGGCAGCAATGCACATCTAAGAATTGCCGCGATGGTCTGCGAAACAAAATGGCGCGTATCCTTGTCAAAGCCTTGGGCGGCCCGGAGCATCACAGGCAGGTTCTCGCGCATGTTCCCGGCGATATCCGCAAAACGTTCGGCGCCCGTAGCCTCAAACACGGAGAACAACGCATCTACAAAACGCTCGCGCTCGCTAGGCGACACCGCAAGCAGCATCTCGCGAATGGAGCCATCAACGTATCGAGCACCGGCGGACAGGCGCTCACAGTACACGAAGTCGCGACCATCAACCACCCAGCTAAAAGGATTATGCTGAAGCAGGCTGAACTCGGTGCTCTCAACGATGGCATAGTCCTCCTGTGTCTCGAACATCATGCCAAAGATCGACGACCGAGGTAGCGTCTTGTCGATTCGACCGGATAGATCGGCGAAGGCGTTGCCGCTCAGAAACTCCTCGACGAAGCCCGGACCATCATGGGAATACGCCCGTTCGATTCGCTCACGGGCGACATCGGGGCACATCGCCGCACCGTACACCGCAAGGTTTCCACCCTTGGAATGACCTCCGCACAAAAGCGGCCCGTCAATCACATCCGCCGCCTCGTCTACATAACGCGCTGCGGATTCCTGGGCCGGCACAGGACACCGGAACGCCATGTTAAAGTCCTCTTTCCAGCCCACAATCGTGCTGTCGGTCCCCCGGAAGGCAAGATAGCTAAACCCCGCCGGAAATCGGAACGTCATGGCCGCAAACTGCTCCGTTGTCTCGGCATCACTCACGCTACGATAGCCGCAAACACGAACGCCACGGTAGCGAGGGCTTGCTGCCACAGCCTCCAACAGGGCACGGCTCCCCTCCGGATCCCACAGGTCGCCAATCATGTCTTGGTAGCACTCGGCGCGCAGCAGCTCGCGTACGTCTAGGCCCTGCCAGTTCGTCAGCTCCGCCATATCACCCGGCAAACGCAAATAGGACAACCACGCAAAGACCAGGCTATCCACCGCGCAGAACGGCCGCTCCTCAAACGGATCAAACGCCGTCTGGGCATAGGTCAAAAAATTAGGCGAATCCGACATGGCCCTCCCATCAACTATGGTGCATTGGGGTGGTGCAAAGTAACCTGACCCCTCGCACCAAAAAGGCGCCCGGACCGTGTGGCCCGGACGCCTTTCATTGTAGCCTGTTGCCCAAAAGAGCTTGATTTAGCAGGAGAAGTCGACGCTGTCGATGATGTCCTTGAGGGCCTTGGCGGAGGCGGTGAGCTCATGCTGCTCGTCATCGTTCAGCGGCACGGGGACGCGGCAGACAACGCCGTCGCGGCCAACGACGGTCGGCATGGAGATGGCCAGATCGGACAGGCCGTACTCGCCCACCATAAGCGAGGAGACGGGCAGAACGGTCTGCTCATCGCGCATGACGGCAGTGCAGATGCGCTTAACGGCCATGGCGACGCCGTAGTAGGTGGCGTGCTTCTTCTCGATGATGGTGTAGGCGGAGTTCTTGACGTCCTCGGCGATGCGCTTCTCGGCAGCCTCATGCTCCAGATGACCATGAAGCTCGCAGAAGGTGTTCAGCGGCACGCCGGCAACCTGGGCGCTGGACCAAGCGACAAACTCGGAGTCGCCGTGCTCACCCATGACATAGGCCTGGACATCGCGCGGGTCAACCTCGACGTGAGCGCCGAGCATCTGCTGCAGACGGCCGGTGTCGAGCACGGTGCCGGAGCCGATGACATGGCCCTCGGGCAGGCCGGACATCTTAATGGCAGCATAGGTCAGAACATCAACCGGGTTGGAGACGATGAGCAGAATGCCGTCGAAGCCAGACTTCTTAATCTCGGGAATAATGGACTTAAAGATGCTGACGTTCTTATTGACCAGGTCCAGGCGGGTCTCACCGGGCTTCTGGGCAGCGCCAGCGGTGACGACGATCATGGCGGCGTCGGCGACATCGGAATAATCGCCGGCGTAGATCTTCATCGGCTCGGCAAACGTCATGCCGTGCGCGATATCCAGAGCCTCACCCTCGGCGCGGTTCTTGTCCACGTCGATGAGGACCATCTCGGAGAACAGACCACTCTGCATCAGCGCGAACGCCGAAGACGAACCGACGAAACCGCAGCCGACAATAGCGACCTTCTTCTCGTTAACCATTAGAAACTCCCATCTCTCTCCACAAACAAGCCGCCCGGGAACGACCCGAGCGGCTTGCCGTAATCCCAATACATCCAATCGGGACTTTGATTATGCTCCTATTCGCAGCCAAAAATCGACCGTTTACCGAAATTGTTTGCAGAATTCGTAAAATAACTGCACGAAATCGGTTTCGAGCTATTGACGAGTCGAAATAGGTTTCTAATACAGGCCCGCCTCGCGAATGGCCTCGACAGCCAAAGCGATCTGATCGGGCGGCAGGACCAGCGCCATGCGCACGTGCCCCTCGCCCGAAGGACCAAAGCTCGCGCCCGGCGTCACCACAACACCGGCCTTCTCCATGAGCTCCTCGCAAAACGCCATGGAATCGGTGCGACCACCAGGAAGCTTGGCCCACACAAACATAGAGCCATGCGCGTTGGGACGCTCCCAGCCCAGGCCCTCAAGACCGTCGCACAGGGCATCGCGGCGTTCCTGGTACTTCAGACGCTGCGCCTCGACCTCATCACGCGGACCGTTCAGGCAAGCGACAGCAGCCTTCTGGATTGGGAAGAACATACCGAAGTCGATCTGGCCGCGTAGCTTGGCAAAGGCAGAGACCACGTCCTCGCGGCCGACCAAAAAGCCGATGCGAGCACCGGTGACGTTAAACGACTTGGAGAGCGAGAAGAACTCAACGCCCACCTCGAGCGCACCGGGATACTGCAAGAAGCTGCCGCCCG
>CAJMPK010000047.1 GCA_905215205.1 uncultured bacterium
GTCTGCATCGGTCATGATGATGATCTTGTGGTAGCGCGCCTTGGTGATATCGAAGTCGCCGCCGTCGCCGGCACTCGTCGTGACGCCGCAGCCGATCGCGGTAATCAATGACTGGATGGTGTCACTCGAGAACGCGCGATGGTCACCAACGCGTTCGACGTTCAAAATCTTGCCGCGCAGGGGCAGAATCGCCTGGATGTCTCGGCGACGGCCGTCCTTGGCTGAACCGCCTGCCGAGTCACCCTCTACGATGAAGAGCTCGGTCAGCTCGGCATCGCGCACCGAGCAGTCGGCGAGCTTACCGGGCAGGGACGCCGTCTCGAGCAGGCTCTTGCGACGGGTCGCTTCGCGCGCCTTGCGGGCGGCGTTGCGGGCCTTGCATGCCTGCTGGGCCTTCTTGACGATCTCGCGAGCGGGCTTGGGATGCTCCTCGAGGTAATCGGCGAGGCCGTCGGTCACGATCTTGAGCGTCAGCGCGCGCATATAGGAGCTGCCGAGCTTGGCCTTGGTCTGGCCCTCAAATTGCGGGTCGGGCAGCTTGACCGAGATAACGGCCGAAAGGCCCTCGCGCACATCGTCGCCGGTCAGGTTGGCGTCTTTTTCCTTGAGCAGGTTCTGTTTGCGCGCGTAGTCGTTGATCACACGGGTGAGCGCGGTGCGGAAGCCCTCAAGGTGCATGCCGCCCTCGGGGGTATAGATGTCGTTGGCAAACGACATGACGTTCTCGCCGTAACCGCTATTCCACTGCAGGGAAACCTCGACCTCGCCCATCTTGGTCACAGGCGCGTCCGGGTCCGATTTGCCCTCGATGTAGATGGGCTCCTTAAAGGCCTCGGGGACGTCCTTGCCCTCGTTGAGGAACTTGACGAAGTCGATGATGCCGCCCTCGTAGCAAAACTCCTCCACATGGGGAGTCGCCTCGCGCTCGTCGGTCAGCACGATCTTTAGATTCTTATTGAGAAACGCCGTCTCTTGCAGACGGTTGTGCAGCGTATCGAAATCGTAGACGCATGTCTCGAAGATCTCGTCGTCGGGCCAGAAGGTGACGGTGGTGCCCGTCGAATCCGAGGTGCCCACGACCTCCATCTTCTTGACGGTCTTGCCGCGCGAGAACTCCATCTCGTAGGTGTTGCCGTCGCGACGAACCTGAACGACCACGCGCTTGGACAGTGCGTTGACGACGGAGATGCCCACGCCGTGCAGGCCGCCCGAAACCTTATAGGCCGAGTTATCGAACTTACCGCCGGCGTGCAGAATCGTCATAACGACCTCGAGCGTCGGGATCTTTTTAACAGGGTGCTCGTCGACGGGGATGCCGCGCCCGTTGTCGACGACCGTGATGGAGTTGTCGGCGTGGACCGTCACCTGGATCTCGGTGCAGAAACCGGCCATGGCCTCGTCGACGGAGTTGTCAACGATCTCCCACACCAGGTGATGCAGACCGCTGGCGCTCGTCGAGCCGATATACATGCCCGGGCGCTTACGAACGGCCTCGAGACCTTCGAGAATCTTAATCTCGCCGCCATCGTAATCGTTTTCGTTTGCCACACGTCCTCCTTCAGTCAAGAAAATGTGTACAGCCTTACTAGTTTATCGTAAAAAAATACCCTCGGGAACGAGGGTATTTGGCTCTACAAGGCCACCAGATGCGATTTAAGGCTCTTTTTTGCTTTGCACGCCCTTGGCCCACTCGGCACTGGCTCTCATGGCATTCTCGAGGGCCTCGCGCAGTTTTTGGTCTTCGATGGGCGCCACTTGGCGCTCAATCTCGGTGCGCTCGGCCTCACTTAGGTCGGCGTGCGGGGCCGACGGGCGCTCGGTCGTCGCCGGGCGCAGGCGCCCCTTGGCGGCGGGCGGCGTGTGACCGGGCGCGGTGGTTTTGAACACCAGGCCGTCCACATGCGCACCGGCGCGCTCCATGCGCGCGCGGATGATCTCGCGCAACAGCGTCATTTCCTGCGTCCACGAGGGCGAATCGAGATATACCAGCAGCTCATTGGACTCGGGCAGGTAGCGCAAGCCCGTCACATGCCGCCCCTCGCGCGTGCCCGAGCACACCGCGTTCCACGCGCGATAGACCGCGCGCGACTCCTCGGCAGCCTCCATCTGCGCGCGGCGCTCAGGTGTCGCGGCCGCCAGGATGCGCTGACGCTCTGCGCTCAAAAATCCACTGAAGGCAACCGTCTCGCTCTCGCGCTCGTAATTAGCACGTCTCACCCATGCTCACCACCTTGGCTCGATCAAGCAGGTCATCGGTAAAGTACCCCAGGTTGGTCGTGGTTATGACCGCCTGGATATCATCGCCGATCAGCCGCAGGAAAGCACCGCGACGCTCGCCGTCGAGCTCGCTCATCACGTCGTCTAAAAGCAGCAGTGGGGCGGTGCCCAGGACATCGCGAGCCACGGCCACCTCCGCCACCTTCCAGGCCAAAACCAACGTCCGCTGCTGACCTTGGCTGGCAAACGAACGGGCGGAACGACCCGCCACGGTAAACTCAATCTCATCGCGATGCGGTCCCACCAACGTCACGCCGCGGCGAATTTCCTCGTCGGCGTGCTCGTCAAGCGCAGCCAGCATGCGCTCGTACGCCCAGCCCTTCAGCTCTTCGCGATCCTCGACCTGGGGCAAATCCCCCAGCGTAGACGCATAGGCCACGTTGGCAGCCTCGCCGGACGCCACTTGCCCGTAGGCAGTGCGCACATGGCCCGCCAGCCGGTCGAGCAGGGCCAACCGGTGCACGAGCAGGGCCGAGCCCGCGCGGGCAATCGAATCGTTCCACGCGCCGAGCATCTCGCGGCAGCACCAGGTCTCCTTGAGCAAGGCGTTACGCTGAGTCACGCAGCGCCCATAGGTGCTCGCAAGATCGGCATAGCGTGCGCTCAGTTGCATGCCAAACTCATCGAGGGCGGCGCGGCGCACACTGGCGCCTCGCTTAACCATGTCCAGATGGTCGGGGCAAAACAGCACGCTCGGCAGAACCCCGCGCACACCGGCGGCAGAGCATCTCTTGCCGTTGCGGCTAAACGAGCGTTTACCGTCCTCCGCGCTCAATCCCATATCAAGCACGCGGCCGTCGCCCTCGAGCCTCAGCTCGGCCTTGCACGAGCCCACGCCGTCATGGACGAGCTCGGCTGCGGTCGGATGCCTAAACGAGGCGCCGCTCGTCAGCAGCTGCAGCGCCTCTATGAGATTGGTCTTTCCCGCCGCGTTGGGTCCCGCAAGTATCGTCATGCCCTCGTCCAGGGCAAGGCGATAGCTATCGAAGCTGCGGTAGTGCGCGACGGAAAGATCGCGGGCGAACATGGTCATGGCGCAGCGCTATATGCGGACCGGCATGACCAGGTACAGGTAGTTGATCTTGTCGTAGGACTTGAAGATGCCCGCCTGCGAGTAGCTCTTGAGCTCCAGCGTAATCTCCTTCTCCTTGGACAGGGCATTGAGGCACCCGAAGATGTAGTGGTAGTTGAAGGCGATGGTGCCCGACTCGCCCTCGGCCTCGACATCGATTGTCTCCTGCGCAAGGTCCTGGTCATTGGAAATGGAGGACAGGCCCATCTGCCCGTTCTCGACATCGATCTCGAACTTGACGGCGGGGTTGGCGCTCGCGATAACGGCCACGCGCTTGAGGGCGGCGTTAAAGGCGGCGACGTCGATCTTGACGCTCGTCACGCACGAATCGGGGATGAGCTGCTTGTAGTTGGGGTACACGCCCTCGATGCGGCGCGACACGTAGGTGGTGTTGCCGGCCTCAAAGACGACCTGGGTGTCGGTAGCCCCGATCATGATGGTCGCCTGGCTGGCCATGATGTTCAGCGCGTCGTTAAAGGCGTCGGCCGGAACGTTAAGCTCAAAGGAGCCCTCGAGGGTCGAGGTCTCGACCTGCGTATCGCACACGGCCAAGCGGAAGGAATCGGTCGCCACCAGGCGCACGGTGTTGTTCTCGACCTTCATGTGCACGCCGCCCAGGATGGGGCGGGCCTTGTCGGTCGAGGTGACGCGCCACACGCGGCCGACCATTTCGGACAAGATATCGGTCGGCAGCTCCACGGCACTCTCGATGGCATAGGCCGGAAACTCGGGGAAGTCATTGGCATCGAGCGTGTTCAGGCGGAATGAGCTCTTCTCGCAACTAATCAACACCTGGCGCTCGGACAGCTCAAAGGTGACCGGGGCATCGGGGAGGGTCTTGGTGATATTGGAGAGCATCTTACAGGGGATGACCATCTCGCCCTCTTCTTCGACATGCGCCGCAATGCGATGACGGATCGAGATGGTGTAGTTAGAGGTCTGGAATTCCAAGATGCCGTCTTGCGCCTTGACGAGCACGCCCGACAGGATGGGAAGGGTGGATGCCGAAGCGACACCCTTCATAACGACGCCGATGGCTTGTGTAAGCGAGCTCTGGCTGACGGTGAACTTCATCTTTAATACCTTTCTATAGATATAAATATCTTAATAATAGTAATAGCACTGACGAAACTGTTGATTACTCCCAAAGACGCAGGTCAGACCCAGAAAGAGAATCGACAGCAACCTGT
Source organism: uncultured bacterium (assembly GCA_905215205.1). Lineage (GTDB taxonomy): Bacteria > Actinomycetota > Coriobacteriia > Coriobacteriales > Coriobacteriaceae > Collinsella. Next base: position 4,540 of record CAJMPK010000047.1, read on the forward strand.
GTGCAACAGGGGTGGTTTTCCACGTTCAAAACCTGCGCAAAACTTTTCATCACCGCGGTCTGGGTTTTAGACACCTTATGCCCGTGGTTTCGACAAGTTTTCAACAGGTGTCTCTATTTCCCTACGAGCGCAGTGTAATTTTATCGCGCAACGATTTGAGGTCTTCGGTGACGGTGCGGTCTTCCTGGATCATCTTCTGGACCTTTTTGTAGCTCGTGCTGACGGTCGAGTGGTTGCGGTTGCCAAATTCGGCGCCCACCGCCGTGGTCGTCATCTCGCACATCTCGATGGCCAGATAGATGGCAATGTGGCGTGCCTTGGCGATATTGGCGTTACGTCGCGGGCCGATGAGCTCCTCGTGCGTCACGCCGTACTGCTCTTCAATGACGGACTGAACCGTTTGCACGTTGATCTTTTTGGCCGATGTGTCGAAGTACTGGCCGGCGATGGCGTCGATATCGTCAAAGGTGAGCTCTCCGCCCTCGCGCTCGCGGTCGCCCGCCTCGCCGGCGCAGCGCTCGCAAAAGCTCTCGAGTTCGCGGATGTTGGTGCCCGAGACCTCGGCCATGTGTTTAAAGTGCTCGTCGGTCAGGTGTCCGCCGTCGCCCCCATAGGCCGCCAGCAGCGAGTCGTCGCCTGCCTCGGGAGCGGCGACGATGGTGTTTTCGTAATAGCGCTGCAAGATCTTGTATTTCATCTCGTAGCTGGGCTCTGCGACCAGGCAGAGCATGCCGGCGTTGAAGCGGCTGGTCAGACGCTCGTCCATGCTCAGGTCCTTGGGGGCGCGGTCTGCCGCGATGACGACCTTCTTGTTGTTGCGGATGAACTCGTCCATGAGCTGGAAAAAGTAGTCCACGCTCGCGCGCTTGCCGATGATGTTTTGGATGTCATCGATGATGAGCACGTCCACGCCGTGGTACGCCTGCATGATGGGGGCGTTGCTCTTCTTTTGGCGGTCGAACTCGGTCATCAGGTCGTCCAGATATGCCTGGGAGTTGGCATACTTGACCTTGATCTCAGGCGACTTCTCGGCGAGCTCGTTTTTGATGGCAAGTAGCAGGTGCGTCTTGCCCAGGCCCGATTTGCCGTAGATGAACAGTGATGTGCACGTGCCGCGCTCGTCCGCGAGGGCGGCAAACTTGAGTGCCGAGCGATAGGCATGGCTGTTCTCGGGGCCGTAGACAAAGTTCTCAAAGGTAAATTTTGAGTTCGCGGCGAGCGGGGCTCCATCCGTATTCTGCTCAGCCGGCACGGTCGGTGCTGGCATGGGTGAAGCGGGGGTCGCAGCTTGCGTGGATTTAGTCGGCGCTCCGCCCTTCATCTGGTTCATCATGCGACGAAAATCATCGGCCGAGAGCGTGTTCTTGATTGCAATGCCCGAATCAGCGCCCGCCGCTGCGTCGTGAGCGATGGGCATGTGCGTGACGGGTGCGTTCGTTGACGTCGCCGCCGCTGTCGGCAATGGTGCCATGGTTTCACGGGAAACATCACCGTGCTGGTGCTCGATTGTCGGCGCGTCGCCTGCGGAGGCCGGCACCGCCGGGGAAGCAGCGGGAGCCGTGGCGGGCGCCGTCGCGGCAGCGGATTCCGTCGCGGCGCCTTGCGGTGCCACGATGTCGAGCGCAATCGGTGCAAAGGCGATTTCTTCCAGATAGGCCTCAATAGTCGGCTGATGCTTTTTGAGCTGCGCGATGGCAAAGCGCGAGGGCGCCTCGATCGTGAGCGTATCTTCGGTCAGGCTTATGGCGCGCGATTGCCCCAGCATGTTGATGAGGCGTGCATCTTGGCCGTCGCGCTGGCAAAAGGCGATGGCATCCCCCAGGATGATGCTTGCTTCCTCGTCCACTGTCTCTCCCGTTCTTTAGCTCTGAGCTCGCACGCGAGCGGCGCCGAGTTCGGTCAGATGGTATTTCTGGCCATGCTTGATGACCAAGCCGGCCTGCGCCAAGTCATTGAGCGTGCGTGACCAAGTGGGGGCCGAGTTTCCAAACGTCCTCGCCAGATCGGTTGCACCGCACGCTTGATTTTGCGCCAAATAGCCCAGCGCGGCGTTGCCGCGATCGCTTACGAACACGTCCGGTTGTGGCTGCGCATACTGATTTGCTGCATTAGGATACATCATTTGAGCTGCTGGTTGTTGAGAACTCTGCATCGGCGGCATTTGCTGTTGAAAACTTTGAGGCCACTGTTGGTAAGGCTGCGGAGGCATCTGCTGGGCCCAAGGGTTGTACTGCTGCTGCGGCATCTGCTGGTACGGCTGCTGATATCCCTGCTGGTACTGCTGCGGGAACTGCTGGCCATACCCCAGTGGCGGCATCTGCTGATATGGATATCCCTGTTGGTACGGCTGATAGCCCATTTGCTGGCCACCCGGTGCCCCCGTCGCCTGCTGCATTGCTGCTGCATCCTGATCCGCCAGCGGCATGGTCTCTGGCATGTTTGGCAGCATCGACATCGATGTCGCCTGGGGCTCTTGTGTAGGAAGCATTCCGGGCTGCTGCATCTGTCCCACGGGGGGCTGCATCTGCTGCGTTGCCATGGGCTGCTGCGCAAAAGCTCCCGGCAGGGGATATGTGGGGTGCTCCGTCTCGGGCCGCACGGCAGCACCGCGTCCGCCGGCGCGCTCGATTTCCTGCACGCGTTTAGGGTTCAGGCTTACCGTAACCACGGTGCCGTTGCCCATGTTGTCCTCGATGGATACGGCACCGCCGGCGTTTTCCAAATACTCCTGCACCATGGGAAACCCTGCTCCGGTTCCACGGATATAGCGCTTCATCTTGCTGTTTGCACTGGTAACGCCAAAGTCGAAAGCGCGCTCCTTGTCGTCGATGCCGGGCCCTTGATCGGCAAAGCGGATGGTGTCTCCGCCGTCCAGAATCGAGATGATGGGCTCGGCAAAGTGCGCGTGGATAAAGTTTTCGACAATCTCGCGGATGACCATGAGCGAGATATGGCCACCTTGTTCTTTCATGCATTGGTAGACGGTGTTGGTCGTCTCTTCCAAATACGTGCGGACATCTTGCGGATCAATGACGATCACACGCGGTGTCGACAGCATGTCGTCATAGACGGCGATGCGCGCGGCGTACATGGCTTTTGGCGCCTGCGTGGTCGTCTGCTCGCCTTCTTCACGCTCTTCGCGCACGCCGGTGATGTGCTCGTTGTCGGGTGCCGGGTCTCCGGAATCGACCATGGTGTAAAAGTCGTCAGACATGCCGCTCGCAATCTTTCAAAAGGTTTCGAACAAATAGTAGCTCACTGTGCAATGTTTCTCATCTTTCGACAACTTTTCAAAACCTGTTGAAAACTTTGGAAAACAGGCGAAAAGTTCTCAACATTGCCAACATGACCTGTTGAAAACTCGATGAAATATCGTGAAAAGTTGCCATACACCGCTAAATCGAGCTCGGCTTATGGGGGAACCGTGTGAACTGCGCAACCTTTTACCTTTGATTTCTTGACATTTGAACATTGATTTCCCTACAATCTTCAAGCTCACGTGTCTATATCTGCGTCCGCGCTCCCGCGGACACTCGAAATGCAGCAGGAGGAACTTAAGATGAAGCGTACGTATCAGCCTAATAAGCGTAAGCGTGCCAAGACCCATGGCTTCCGTGCCCGTATGGCCACCAAGGGTGGTCGTGCCGTGCTCGCCCGTCGCCGCGCCAAGGGCCGCAAGCGTCTCACTGTCTAGCAGCGATACACACATCTCGCATGAAGACTATTAAGTCTCGGCAAGATTTCGAGCATGTGTTCAGTCAGGGGCGTCGTTTCAATCACCCTCTGATTCGAATGACCATATGTGAATCGGTTGGCGAAGGCGACTCCGGAAGGGTCGCCTTCGTTGGTGCTAAGCGACTCGGTTGTGCCGTCGTGCGCAACCGATCTAAGCGTGTGATGCGCGAGGCCGCCCGCAGCTGCGGATTTCCCGTTGCGGGTTATGACATCATCTTGTTCGCAACTCCCAAGACGAGGGTTTCCTCGCCGCAGGAGATGGACAAGGCGTTGCGTTCGCTTATGAAACGCGCCGGCGTCGCCGGGGAGGAGCGATGAGCAATCACGTTTTGCGACGTGTTGCCATCGCTCCTATTCGCATATATCAACAGGTTATTTCGCCCTTATTGCCTGACGCCTGCATTTATTACCCAACGTGCTCGCAATATGCCGTTCAGGCGATTGAGAAGTACGGTGTTTTGAGAGGCTGCTGGCTTGCCGTGAGGCGCATCGCTCGCTGCAATCCCCTGCACGTCGGCGGTTATGACCCTGTGCCCTAGCGGGCACTCGCTATCGGAGGAAAACTTACATGTGGGATTGGATCGTTAACATCCTTTTCGAGCTGCTCAAGCTCATCCAGACCTTTGCGGTCGACTGGGGCCTGTCCATCATCATCCTGGTGGTCATCATCCGTCTGCTGCTGACGCCGCTTATGCTCAAGTCGACCAAGTCGACGGCTCGCATGCAGGTGCTGCAGCCTAAGATGCTCGAGATCCAGGAGCGCTATGCCGACGATCCCCAGCGTCAGGCCGAGGAGATGCAGAAGTTCTACAGCGAGAACAAGTTCAACCCCATGGCTGGTTGTCTGCCGCTGTTAATCCAGATGCCTGTCCTGTTCGCCCTGTTTACGCTGCTGCGTAACCTGCCGAACTACTTTAGCGACGGCACGTTCTCGTTCTTCAATATCCTGCCTGACCTTACCACCACGCCGAGCGCTTCCTTTGCCGATGGCTTTATGGTTGCGCTGCCTGCGCTGGTTTGCCTGATTCTGTTCGCTGTCTTGACCCTGATTCCGCAGCTGTATATGTCACGCAATCAGACTGGTCAGCAGGCCCAGAGCATGCGCATGATGGCCGTTGTCATGACCGTCATGATGCTTTGGATGGGTTGGAGCCTGCCCGTCGGCGTTCTGTTGTACTACGACGTGTCTTCCGCCTGGCAGGTTGTCCAGCAGATCTTCGTGACGCAGAAGGTTATCGATAAGGCCAAGGCCGATGAGGAAGAGCGTCTTAAGAACGCTCCGCTGCAGGTCGAGGTTACTCGTCGCGAGAAGAAGCCGCGCCCGCACAAGAAGAAGTAGTGGGATAGTATTCTTATTTAGGTACCTAACTTTTGGAGTTCGTTATGTCTGAAGAGATCGTCGAGGATATGCTTGAGGAGGTTGCCCCGCGGGTCGCGGGCGATTATCCCGAGATTGCACAGCGTTACAAGGCTGGTGAAGAGCTGACCGATGAGGAGCTCGACACCATTGCCGATGTGGCTATTTCCATTCTGCGTTCCATCCTTTCGCACTTCGATGCCGCCAACTCTCCTATCGATGAGTATG
>CAJMPK010000048.1 GCA_905215205.1 uncultured bacterium
TGGATGTTCGGAGCGTTGTCGGGCGAGATTCGGGCGCCCGGGGAAATATGACGCCTGGGGCGTTGTCGGGCGAGGTTCGGACATCTGGGGCGTATTTGGGCGATATTTCGCCGCATAGGGCCCGCGCTATGACGGAATCTCGCCCAACGATGCCTCGAACATTCGAAAGCTGCCCAACAATCACGAAGGTCGAGGCGCGCCTGTTTTGGGTGCCTTGATAAAGGCTCGCCTAATTAATGGTCACTTGAATAATGGCCTGCCCGGTTGAAAGGTAACGGCCTACCTTATTGAAAGTTCGTCTGGATGAAGCCCGTTAGATTTGGTGGGCGAAAACCCGTCATGCAGCGTTCTGGCAAGGTCTTATTACTTTGGCGACTTATGCCTTGGGCTGGCGCTGCTTGCCGGTGAAGCGCGCAACGTCGATACGCCACACCGTCGTGCGGTCGAGCACGCCCGGGCCGAGCGCTTGCGGTGCGCCGGGAGCCATGTGCTCCATGATGCGCGTGAGGCCGTAGACCTTGTCTTCGCCGCTAGTGATGGGGTAGATGCGCCCCGTCCCCATGATGCTCCGGTACGCAAAGGAGTACGAGCACGCGTACGGCCCGGTGATGACGCCATCTTCGCAGTCCATCTCGATCGCGACGTCGACCCCGGCGTTTCCGTTTGCCCCAAATGCCGCGGCCTTGCGTCCCGCGCCAGCTGAATGCAGCCAAAGCGTTAGGCGGGGAGTGCCGGATTCGTCCAGTTCCCAGTCGTAGCCAAAGCTCATGGGAACGATGAACATTCCCTCTTCGTCAACGGTGCCGACGCGCACTGTCTGGCAGCTATCGACGATTGCCCGCAGCGCATTCGCCTCGCGTACCTCGCGTTTCGCCAGTCTCATGTTCAACGTGAGCCCCCTAGCATGGTTGACGTAATTACTTGACGCAACCAATCATATAGCGAGGCTTGTATGGGCATTCGTTCGGCTGCGATTTTATAAATTCTCGCCCTCATGGCCAATTTAGTACGGTTAGTGGTGCTTGGGAGCACCTAGCGCTGCTGAAGAGCGTTGTGGAGTGGTCCAGGCAGGGTGCCTTTTGCCCGATTATCGATGGCAATCATGAATAAGCCCCCAAAATGAGGTTTAGCTGGGCGTGCGCCGCTTCTTAACTACCACCAATCATATTAAATTGACCATGAGAGTAAACTGCTGTGCTTCCTAACGGCGCGGGCACGTTCGTCGCGAAGCCGCTGCCTGCTCGTTGTCGATATGCGTATTCTCTGCTTGCAAGATGTGCGTGCGAGTCGGAACTGCCCGAGTTGCAGGCAAGCAGCCGAGACATGGCCCCGGGAGCCCATTCACCGTGGTTTCTCCGTGGGAAGCGCGCGCCGTGTGTATCGTCCGCGCGCCAAAGGGATAGAGTTAAGCAGTCTGAGTATGTCCATCGGGGGCGGTTCTGGGGCGCGGCGGGTGTCGCGCGGCGCGAACTACCTCCTGTGAAAAGGGAACCACATGGGATTCGTCTCAAAACTCCTTTCAATCGGCTCCGATAAGGAGCTCAAGCGCTATCAGAAGGTCGTCGAGAAGATCAACGGCCTCGAGCCCACCTACGAGAAGATGGACGACGAGGAGCTCGCCCACCAGACCGAGCTCTTCCGCGAGCGCTATGCGAACGGCGAGTCGCTCGACAGCATGCTACCCGAGGCGTTTGCCGTGGTTCGCGAGGCGTCCAAGCGCACCACCGGCCTCCGCCACTTCGATGTGCAGCTCATCGGCGGCATGACGCTCCATGACGGCCAGATTGCAGAGATGAAGACCGGTGAAGGCAAGACGCTCGTCTCAACGCTCGCCGGCTACCTCAACGCGATTTCCGGCAAGGGCGTGCACATCGTCACCGTGAACGATTACCTCGCCAAGCGCGACTCTGAGTGGATGGGCCAGATCTACCGCTTCCTTGGCATGAAGGTCGGCCTTTTGCAGAACGGCATGCCGCTCATGCAGAAGCGTCCTGCCTACGAGGCAGATGTCACGTACGGCACCAACTCGGAGTTCGGCTTCGATTACCTGCGCGACAACATGGTGCTTCGCGCATCGCAGCGCGTGCAACGCGGCCATGCCTTTGCCATCGTGGACGAGGTCGACTCGATTCTTATCGACGAAGCGCGCACCCCGCTTATCATCTCCGGCGCCGGCACCAAGTCGGCGAGCACCTACAAGGACTTTGCCCGCGCGGTCCGCGGTCTTAAGCGCGCCCCCGAGGTCGAGCACGACCCGCTGTCGCCCGAGCCCGCGCCCGAGCCCGACGGCGATTTCGTAATGGACGAGGCCAAACACACCATCGCAGCAACCGAGCAGGGCTTGAAGAAGATCGAGAAGCGCCTCGGCATCGACGACATCTACGCCGACCTTTCCGGCCAGCTCGTGAACCACCTGCAGCAGGCGCTCAAGGCCCAGTACATGTTCCACCGCGACAAGCAGTACGTGGTCACGAACGGCGAGGTCAAGATCGTCGACGAGTTCACGGGCCGCATCATGGAAGGCCGCCGCTATTCCGATGGCCTCCACCAGGCCATCGAGGCCAAAGAGGGCGTGCTCGTGCGCGAGGAGAACCAGACGCTCGCCACGATCACCCTGCAGAATTACTTCCGCCTCTACGATAAGCTTGCCGGCATGACCGGTACCGCCATCACCGAGGATGCCGAGTTCCGCGAGATCTACAACCTGCCCGTGCAGGTCATTCCGCCCAACAAGCCGGTGGTCCGTAAAGACCATGACGACCTCGTGTACCGCACGATTGATGCCAAGTACCGCGCCGTCGCCGATGAGGTTGCCGAGCGTCATGCCGAAGGTCAGCCCGTGCTCGTGGGCACCGTCTCCATCGAGAGCTCCGAGCGCTTGTCGCGCCTGCTCAACAAGCGCGGGATCAAGCACGAGGTCCTGAACGCAAAGTTCCACGAGCGCGAGGCGCACATCGTTGCGCAGGCCGGCCGCTTGGGCGCTGTGACCATCGCAACGAACATGGCAGGCCGTGGTACGGACATCCTGCTCGGCGGCAACCCCGAGGAGCTCGCGAACGAGATGGTCGAGGCAAAGGGGCTCGACCCCGAGGCCGAGGGCTACGAGGAGCTTCGGGCGGCAGCCTATGAGGAGGCGCTCAAGCAGGCCCGCGAGACGTGCGCCCGCGAGCGTGAGCAGGTGCTTGCGGCGGGCGGCCTCACGGTAATCGGCACCGAGCGGCACGAGAGCCGCCGTATCGATAACCAGCTCCGCGGCCGCGCCGGCCGTCAGGGCGATCCCGGTGAGACGCAGTTCTGCCTCTCGCTCGAGGACGACCTCATGCGGCTTTTCGGTGGCGACAAGATGGATCGCATCTCGAGCCTCATGTCGTCGGCCGATATGGACGACCTGCCCATCCAGCACAAGTTCATCTCTAAGGCCGTCGAGGGCGCGCAGCGCAAGGTCGAGAACATCAACTTCTCCATGCGTAAGAACGTGCTCGAGTACGACGACGTCATGAACAAGCAGCGCCAGGTCATCTACGCCGAGCGTAACAAGGTGCTCGACGGCAAGGACCTCGCCGGGCACATCACCGACGTCATGGCCGATACCGTCGAGCGTTGCGTCGCCGAGTTCTGCCCCAAGGACTCCAAGAAGGGCGAGCGCGACTTCGAGGGCCTGCACAAGTGGATCGTCGAGCTCACCGGTCGCACGGACGCGCCGCAGATCGATGACGAGGACGCGAGCTTCAGCGCGATCAACGAGCAGGTGCTCGCCTATGTCAAGGATTGCTACGACCAGAAGGCCGAGCGCGTGGGCGAGGAGCTCATGCGCGAGCTCAACACGCAGGTCATGCTCCGCGTGATCGATACGCGCTGGATGAGCTACCTGCAGGAGATGGACTACCTCAAGCAGGGCATTGGGCTCCGCGGCTTCGGCCAGCGCGACCCGCTCGTGGAGTACAAGAGCGAGGCGTTCCGCGCGTTCCAGACGCTCGTGGACACCATGTACGAGGACTACCTGCGCACCATCCTGCGCATCGAGGTCAAGCAGGCCCCGCCCGCCGCGCAGCGGGCGGCCGAGGAACCTGCGGAGCTTTCGAACGCGACGTACTCCGGCCCGTCCGATGTCGATGGCGAGGGAGGCTCCTCGACCATTCGTCGCGAGGCCGCCGCGCAGGCTGCCAACGCTGCTGGCCGCGCGCCGGCACCCGCACAGGGTACGGTCAAGACCTACGTCAAGGCCGAGAGCGGCGACCCGTACGCCAACGTGGGGCGCAACGACCCCTGCCCCTGCGGTAGCGGTAAGAAGTTCAAGAACTGCCACGGTAGGAACCGCTAATGGCCGAGGAGAGCATCACGGCCGAGGCACTCGACGCCTTGGCGGCGCGCCTCGATGAGGTTGAGGTCTATTTTCATCTGGACGAGAAACGCGAGCGTGCGGCGGAGCTCGAGCGCCAGAGCGCCCAGCCGGGCTTCTGGGACGATGCCGAGCATGCGCGCGCAATCATGGCAGAGCTCTCGGCGGCGCGCGATGATGTGAAGGCCGTCGAGGATGCCCGCGCGGAGCTTGCCGACGCGCGCGCCGCGCTTGAGCTCGCCGGCGAGATGGGGGACGACCCCGAGGCGGCCGGCTTGGTAGCCGAGGCGGCGTCCACGGCCGAGGTGTTGGGCCGCTCCATCGACCAGCTGGAACTTACGAGTTGGTTTACCGGAGAGTTCGACCACGGCGATGCCATCGTGACCATCAAGCCCGGCCAGGGTGGCTTGGAGGCCCAGGACTGGACCTTCATGCTGTTCAAGATGTATATGAAGTACTGTGCGCGCCACGGCTGGAAGGTCACGGTCAACGACTGCCCGGCGGCCGAACAGATCGGCATCGACCGTGCGACCTTCACCGTAGAGGGCAAGGATGCGTTCGGGATGCTCCGCGCCGAGGCCGGCGTGCACCGCTTGGTGCGCATCAGCCCCACGGATGCCAAGAAGCGCCGCCAGACCACGTTCGCGGGCGTGGAGGTTATCCCCGTGCTGCCCGACGACATCGACATCGAGATTGCGCCCGACGATATCCGCGTGGATGTGTACCACGCGAGCGGCCCCGGCGGCCAGGGCGTGAACACGACGGATTCCGCCGTGCGCGTGACGCACCTGCCTACGGGCATCGTCGTGACCTGCCAGAACGAGCGCTCGCAGATCCAGAACAAGGCCGCGTGCATGCAGATCTTGAAGGCGCGCCTGTACGAGCTGGAACTGCAGAAGCGCGAGGACAAACTCGACGAGATCCGCGGTCCCAAGACCGAGATCGGCTTCGGCAACCAGATCCGCAGCTACGTGCTCTATCCGTACCAGATGGTCAAGGACCTCCGCACCGGCGTGGAGACCGGCAACGTCGACGCCGTGCTGGAGGAGGGCGACCTGGACCCGTTCATCATCGGCTACCACCGTTGGGCCACGAGCGCCGAATGAGACAAAGGTGCCAGGCACATTTGTCTCATTGACCCATTTTGGGACGGGGTCATTTTGTCCTGCGCGTTTTGTGTTGCACTTCGTTTGACAGTGAAATCAACCCCGCAACAAAGAAGTGGCATCCGGAAATTTTCTTTCCGGATGCCGTGGCTCGACGCATCGGCTTATGCTGTGCAGAGGAACTTAATAATCTACTCTGCTACAGAATAAAATAAGGACATAAAGTACAGAATGAATAGAGCTGAAGCGGCTGCTGCAATAACGCGATGTCTCGTTCTATATGCTTGGTGGATAATTCCTCCGAAAAAGATCATGCTCGATAGTGAAAGAAGAATTCGTACCACACTACTAGGCAGGTCGAGGAAAATATCTAGCGTTGCGATTATCATGAGGCAAACTGATGAAACGACAACAATTGGGTCTAGGTCCCATTTTTGTTTCATTAAACGTCCCATCATTAGAATAGGCAATTAAAGAGCCTATAGGCTGCTTGGGCCGTAGCGAATAAGGCCCCACCTGCGCCTGTTGAAATGTACCCAGCAATTACGCTTGCAGTCCCATTAACGTATAGTTCGTTCAGGCACTTCCTCTCCTTTGCGTTGAGCTGGACCTTATGGGGGACCGGCCTATTGTTTTTAAAGCCGTGCGAGTTACACCAAGCTTTTGAATATGAATCGGTGCAGCGACCGCGTTCAAAAGGAGTGATTTCGTAGCTCTCGTCGTACGAATCGCCCACATACACTTGGCTGTCTTCTGACTGTATCGCGTCGTCTGCTTGAATCGCGTAGGCATTGGTAACGCACAATGAGCCAATAATAAGTTCGATGCAAATAATTGCAGTGAGACCTTTCGAAAGCTTGTTCATGCTGCTCCTTCCAAGATACGACGATGGTGTTCATCCGGGCTGTATTCACCTCCTCGCGGATGACTTATTAGCTGTTGTTGGATACATATTCTTTGATTAGGTCGAGTGATGCCTGTTCGCCTTCTGATGAACCTATGACGCGACCTTGGCCGTCAATAACGAGGACGGTCGGGACGTGCTCTAGGCCATATGCGTTATAGACACTTTTATCTTGGTCGAGATATATCGGGAATTCACCACGATGATTCTCTACATCAGAGATGAGCGTATCTTCCGAAACGGTAAATAGGTTCTTGGCTATGGTCTCGTAGTCATCTGCCTTCACTATCTGATCAAGCAGCGATTCACAGTGCGGACACCACGAGCCCCAGAATATCAGAAGGTTTTCTCCGTCTCGATTGAGCATATCGAAGTACCGCTGCCCACCTCCGAGATTAAAGTTAATTGCATTCTTGATTGGAAGTGATTGATGAGAATACGCCTTATGATGTTCGCTTGAAATGGGTTCCAATGTGGTTAAAACAAGAATGGCTAAGACGCCGAACAGAAGGAGGACCGATAAGAGAGCTTTCCTATGCTTCATTTTCACCATCTCCTAGTCAAAGTATAAATTTAATAGTAAGAAAATAAAATAAGATATTAAAAAATATATGAAAACTTATCTCTGAGTAATATGCATGATGCTTCATTTGGTGACGTGCGAAAACAGCGAGCGATTACAATTGGGATAAAGATAAGATTCACATCTATTTTGTATAAGAGATACAATGTAATAGGCAAATTTATTTATAGGGGGCATTATGTCAATGAGGCTCTCAAAAAATGCTTGCGTCTTGGGCAGGTGCCTGCGGTCGGGAACGTCGAAACGGGAGCCATTGTCGGTCTGAGCGGCAGCGGCGCAGCATTGTGCGATGCCATGGCGGCGCACGACGTTCCCGAGGAGGACGTGCCTGCGGACTGCGTCGAGCTTGTTGCCTACATGAGGCAGCATGGCTTTATTGAGGATGGAGCGGGCGAGGGCGCAGTGCACCTCGGTCGGGCACGGCTTCGCTCGGCCTATCTCCACGTGACCAATCGGTGCAACCTTTCATGTGTGGGGTGCTACTCAAGGGATGAAGGACGCAACCGTGATGAGGATCCGACGTTTGACCAGCTGGCGCATGCCGTCGATGTGCTTGCTGAGCTTGGTGTCGAGCAGTTGATTGTCTCGGGCGGTGAGCCGTTCCTACGAGAGGATCTTGCCGAGCTTGCTGCGCATGCCAAACAGGGCGGAATTGCCACGGTTATCATCCTTACCAACGGCATGCTTTGCACCGACGAACGTATCGCCCCGCTTGCAGGCAAGGTAGACACCATTTCCGTCTCGTTTGATGGGCCGCCGTCGCAGAGCCCGTCCTATATTCGCGGCAAGCAGCTCTTTGACCGGCTGGTCGAGGTGATCAAACGCATCAAGGGTGCCGGCATTCAAGCGCATATTCTTCCAACGATTCATGCCAAGAACATAGACGACGTCCCGGCATACCTTGAGCTGGGTAAACAGCTCGGCGCTACCGTGGGCTTCAGCTTGCTGAGCGGACTTACCGGCACACTCGGCGACCTTGCACCGAGCGATGACGATTTCGTGCGCCTTGCCGAGGTCATGCAGGCGGCAGGGGCAACGGCGGGTGTTGACAGCGTCTTCCTTGATGGCGCGCAGCCAACCCTTCAAGCCTGTGCGTGCTGCGGAGCAGGCAAAACGGGTGTGAGCGTTGCCGCCGATGGCTCGGTGTATCCGTGTCACATGCTGCGCTATGCTCCATTTCTCTTGGGTAGTGCGTTTGAGGATTCAGCCGATACGTTGCGCGATTCGCTCGCTCGGTTTGCTTTGCCCACTGTCGACGAGCTCGACGGCTGCAAGGACTGTAACAAGCGCTATCTATGCGGAGGTGGTTGTAGAGCACGAGCTTATATGGAATATGGTCGCGCAGATTGCCGCGACCCATACTGTGCGTACAACAAGCGGTCGATTGAGGATGCCGTGAGCTTCGTGCTTGCGGCAATGGCGTGAAAGGAGTTTTCTAATGCTGTTTGCGATTGAGGTGCAGAGCAAAAGGCCATGCAGAATAATCGGAGGTATCAGGATCGGCTTTTAGCTTCTTATTGGATGAAGCTACATGAGGAGCAATTATGCTGGACTTGGCGAAACAGGCATCGAAGCTAATTAGGCTGCTGATAGCGCTTTGTTGCGTGCTCACTTTTGGCTGTCTCATCAACTTAATCTTTGACGTGAGCGACATGTTGTCCATCGGCTTCCCATCTAATCTTGAAGCTTCTGGTAATGTGTGGTGCTATCTGATTATTACGTTTTGCAGCGATGTTCTTGATGCCGTTGTCCTCGTCGTTTTCATTTCGTTTGCTCTGGTCGTGGCACGGAAGGGCGAGATCTTTAGCAAAGGACAAACCTATAGGCTTCTTGTCATTGCGATTCTCATGCTCGTGCAGGTAGCGCTTGGGCTGCTTGTCCCAAGCATCTCCCTGTCGAGCTTTCAAGGCTACGAAGCGGGAGCTGCGGTTGGTCCAACGCTCGACCTGCGCCAACTCTCCACGTCCATCATGTTCTTCATCTTTGCCGCCATTTCTGAATACGGCAGAATCTTACAGGAAGACTCGGATAACATTCTGTAAAATGACGCTAACGTTTTATGACGTACTAGAAAGGGGGACATCATGCCCATCGTTATGCGACTCGATCGCGTGATGGCGGACCGCAAGATGTCCTCCATCGAGCTGGCAGAGAAGGTTGGCATCTCTCCGGTGAATATCTCGCGTATCAAGACCGGTCGTCTCAAGGGCATCCGCTTCTCGACGCTTGAAGCCATGTGCAAGGCGCTCCGCTGCAAGCCTGGTGACATCATCGACTGGATGGACGAGGACGAGTACATCGCCGCGTTCGGCAAATTACCTGACGAGCCATAATCTCGCTCTTTGAATGCCGTTTTTTTCCAGTGAAATAGACGTTGCCAGCACAGGCGAGTCGATTTTGCCATCGTTAGTACGATGCTTGTTAGATTAATAAAGTGATAGTCGTGTCCTTTATGGGGTTTACCATCCGCATGCAAAATGCAGGTGGAGATGGGCTGTTGTTATGTCAAGTGAAAAGATGGCTTTTACGTACCCAGTAAAAGGGTGCTGAAATCCATGGTATTCCAGCGGATTCTTGTCTCAGGTGGCTTAGCTGCACCGTTGTCAATTGTTTTTAAAAACTAGAAAACAAATGTAAAATAATGTGAAAGTAATATTTTATATTATCTAATAAATATGCTAGACTCTTTTTGTCAAGCATGGCCATGCAGGTTCATATGATGTTGTAACTAAGGAGGGTGTTTAATGAGCAGGCTATTCACGCGGGTAACGTACAATTTCTTGCGCACTTTGACAGCGGAATAGCGTCCAGATAGGAAG
>CAJMPK010000049.1 GCA_905215205.1 uncultured bacterium
GTGACCTGCGCCGCATGATCGGGCCGCCCCTGTGGAAGAGCTTTCACGACTTTTACGGCTTTTCCCGCGAGGAGTCGCTTGTGGTGGCCGACGAGTATCGCACCTTTTTTGATGAGCTGGGACCGGAGGAGTACCCCGTGTTCGATGGGATCCCCGAGCTGCTGGATGGGTTAGCCGCCCGGGGCAAGCGTATGGCCGTGGCGACGTCGCGCATGGAGGCAAAGTGCATCGACATGGTGGGCGAGCTGGGGCTTTCTCAGTTTGAGGCCGTGGTCGGCATGAATCCGCCTCAGGGACGCGAGACCAAGGCGGATTCGGTCCGCGATGCGCTGGCGGCGCTCGGCGCGACTGCTGACGAGGCCGTGATGATCGGCGACCGCTTTAACGACGTGGAGGGCGCGCACGCGATGGGCGTGCCGTGTATTGGCATCTATTCGGGCGCGGCGGCGCCGGGCGAGCACGAGGCCGCGGGCGCCGATGCGGTGGTGCATTCGGTGGCCGAGCTTGCTAAACTTTTCGCTATATAAGTACTTGATGTGAGGGGCGGCACACTTGCCCCTCATTGGTAAGGAGGTCGTCCATGAATCAGGTGGAGCAGAGCGTTACCGAGTATGTCGACGAGGTCTGGGAGGATGCCGTCGCCGATATCGAGCAGCTGGTGAGCTATCCGTCCGTGGCGGTTTCTGCCAATGCGGAGCCCGGCGCGCCGTTTGGCCGTCCGGTCCGTGACGCGCTCGATTGCGCGCTCGGCATCGCGCAGAAGCTCGGCTATCAGACAAGCGACGACGAGGGTTACGTGGGCATTGCCGATATCCCGGGTCGCGGCGACAAGCAGCTCGCGACCATCTGCCACGTGGACGTGGTGCCCGCAGGCCCCGGCTGGAACACCGACCCGTTTGCGATGGAGCGTCGCGAGGGCTGGCTGCTCGGCCGTGGCGTAATCGACGACAAGGGCCCGGCGGTGCTGTCGCTCTACGCCGGCGCGTACCTGCTCAAGCACGGCATTGTGCCGCGCTACACCTTCCGCGCGCTGCTGGGCTGCGATGAGGAAGTGGGCATGTCCGACGTTCACCATTATCTGGAGAACTATGCAAACCCCGACTTTCTGTTTACGCCCGATGCCGAGTTCCCGGTCTGCAATGCCGAGAAGGGCCAGTTCGGGGCGACGTTTGTGAGCTCCAAGATCGACGGCGGGCGCATCGTGTCGTGGAGCGGTGCCGAGGCGAGCAACGCCATTCCGTCGCAGTCTATCTGCGAGCTTGCGATTGCCGCCGATGAACTGCCGGCGCCCGTTGAGAACGCTGACCGCCTGGAGATTACAGCACTCGATAACGGGCATGCGCAGATTTTCGCCCACGGCATTGGCGGTCATGCCTCGATGCCCGAGGGAACGATCAATGCCGTCGGCCTGATCGTGGCGTATCTGCGCGAGGCCGAGGACGCGTTTGGTGCCCGTGACGAGCGCCTGCTGACGCCTGCCGAGCACGAGTTTGTCAAGTTTTTGGCCTTTGTACATGCGGACGCCTATGGTCGCGGCCTGGGTATCGACGCGACGAGCCCCGCATTTGGCCCGCTCACCTGCAATCCCGGCGTCATCCGTGTGGCGGATGGCCACATCGAGCAGGTCATCGACGTGCGTTTCCCCGATAGCACGAGCGCCGATACCATCCGCGAGCAGCTCGAGCCGCTCGTGGGGCGCTTTGACGTGACGTGTCGCGTGGGTCATGCAAAGGTGCCGTTCTCGGTGTCTGCCGACGATCCGGCCGTGAAAGCGCTTATTGATACCTATAACGAGTTTACGGGCAAGCATGCCGAGCCCTTTGCCATGGGCGGCGGCACGTACGCGCGCAACTTTGCCCGCGCCGTATCGTTTGGCCCCGAGGAGACCGGCCTGGAGCTGCCCGCATGGGGCGGCCAGATGCACGGCCCCAATGAGTGCGCCAACGAGGAGCAGCTCAAGCAGGCGCTCAAGATCTACATCGTGGCAATCTTAAAGCTCAACGAGTTGGAGCTTTAAGGTTACGCGGTTTCCCAATCTAAGTTGCGGTGGAATAGTTCCTAGAATGGGCCATTTGATGGCCAAGCAGGAACTATTTCACCGCAACTTTGTTTTTATTGGTGTAAAAGGTGCGCCATGTTCGGCGCTGGATTGTTATCCGTTTGTAAAGGCTGGACAGAGCTTGCGGTAAGGGTCTATCAGATGCCCGTAAGAAACCGCAGATAACGCGGCTGTCGCCCGGTCGGGGTCGTATCTTTCCAAACAGCAAAGCGGGCAGGGTGCCCGCGAGTCGCATGTATGAAAGGAAGATCATGCTCGATCAGGCTTATTCTCGTCGTCAGTTCCTCGGCCTCGCTGGTGGTCTTGCCAGCATCGTCGGCCTCGGTCTCGTTGGTTGCGGCGGCTCCGGCGCATCCGATGCCGCCGACAAGGGTAGCGCCGCTGCTGCCGAGTCCGTCTCCGGCGAGGTGACCTACGACGGTGCCTCCTCGTTCCAGGCTCTCGTCGAGGCTGCTGCCGAGAAGTTCATGGATGCCAACCCGGACGTCTCCGTCTCCGGCTCGGGCAACGGTTCGGGCAAGGGTCTGACCGCTGTCGCTGCTGGCACCGTCACCATCGGTAACTCCGACGTCTTCGCCGAGACCAAGCTTGAGGCCGATCAGGTCAAGAACCTCGTCGACCACGAGGTCGCCGTTGTGGGCATGGGCCCCGTCGTCTCCAAGAACGTGACGGTCGACGACCTGTCCCTCGAGCAGCTCAAGGGCATCTTCTCTGGCCAGATCACCAACTGGAAGGAGGTCGGCGGCGATGACGCCACCATCGTCGTTCTCAACCGCAAGGCCGGCTCCGGCACCCGTGCCACCTTCGAGGCGGCCGTCTTTGGCGACGAGGCCGTCGACTTTAAGGGCGACGCCGAGCTCGACAAGTCCGGCGACGTCCAGACTCAGATGGGCAGCACCGACAACGCCATCTCCTACCTCGACTTCTCGCACTTCGATGACTCCAAGTTCAACGCCATCAAAGTCGAGGGCGTCGAGCCCAAGAGCAAGAACGTCACCGACGACTCTTTCAAGATCTGGGCTACCGAGCACATGTACTGCGCAAAGGACGCCGACGAAGCCACCAAGGCCTTCCTGGAGTTCATGCTCTCTGACGACGTCCAGGGCAAACTCGTCGAGGAGCAGGGCTTTATCCCCGTTTCTGCCATGAAGGTCGTCAAGGACGCCAGCGGCAAGGTCTCCGCTAAATAAGTAATCGCCCCGGAAAGGTTTGCAATGGCAAAGCAACTGCCAAAGCGCGACCTTGAGAACGTGGGCCTGGGCGTCACGGGCGCGTGCGTTGCGCTCGTGACGCTTGTCGTTGCCGCGCTCATCTTTATGGTCGCCCAAAAGGGCCTCTCGGCTTTTCTCAAGGACGGCGTTTCGGTCGTCGAGTTTTTCACCGGCACCAAGTGGGACCTGGCCAACACAGCCGAAAACGGCCTGCCCTATACCGGCGCCCTGCCCCTGATCGTCACCTCGTTTGCGGTCATGGTGCTCTCCACGCTTATCGCGCTGCCCATCGCCATCGGCTCTGCCATCTTTGCGGTCGAGATTCAACCCAAATTTGGCTCCAAGGTCTTTCAGCCGCTTATTGAGCTTTTGACCGGCATTCCCTCGGTCGTCTTTGGCCTGATCGGCTTTCACGTGGTCGTCGGCCTTATGAAGAGCGTTTTCCACGTGAGCACGGGTCTGGGCATCTTGCCCGGCGCCATCGTGCTGGCCGTCATGATCCTGCCGACCATGACCACGCTTTCGGTCGATGGCCTGCGCGCCGTGCCCGATAGCTACCGCCAGGGCTCGCTCGCGCTGGGCTACACCCGCTGGCAGACCATCTGGCACGTGGTACTCAAGTCCGCCATGCCGTCGCTCATGACCGCGGTCATCCTTGGCATGACCCGCGCCTTTGGCGAGACGCTCGCCGTGCGCATGGTTATCGGCGGCATCGAAGCCATGCCGGCGTCGCTGCTGTCGCCGGCCTCGACCATCACCACCACGCTTACCACGTCTATGGCGGTCTATGCCGAGGGCTCGGCCCAGGACGATGTTCTGTGGGCACTCGGCCTGCTGCTGATGGGCATGAGCCTCATCTTCATCCTGATCATCCACTTTATCGGCCGCAAGGGGGCGAAGGCTCGTGGCTAGCACGCGTATCCACATCGACGAGGCGAGGCTCGGGCGTGTCCAAAAGCAGGACCGCTTCGCCACGGGCGTGTTGACGGCGATCGTCGCCATAGTCATGCTCATCGTCGTCTCCATGGTGGCCTACATCCTGTTCGAGGGCATCTCGACGCTGTTCCAGCCGGGTTTTCTCACGCAGCCGTCGCGCGCCAACGGAACCCAGGGCGGCGTACTCTACCAGCTGTTCGACTCGTTCTATCTGCTGCTGATCACCTTGATCATCTCGGTGCCCATCAGCCTGGGCGGGGCAGTCTTCCTGGTTGAGTACGCGCCGAACGGCCCTATCCGCGACATCGCCTCCACCGCTATCGAGACCTTGTCCTCGCTGCCTTCCATCGTCGTCGGCATGTTCGGTTTTCTAGTGTTCTCGGTGCAGCTGGGCTGGAAGTACTCCATCATCTCCGGCGCTGTCGCGCTCACCATGTTCAACATCTCCATCCTGGTGCGCGTGATCCAACAGGCGCTCGAGGACGTGCCGCAGGCCCAGCGCGATGCGTGCCTGGCTATGGACCTCACCCGCTGGGAGGCCACGCTGCACATCCTGATCCCCGAGGCCATGCCCGCTATCGTGACCGGCATCGTGCTTTCGGCTGGCCGCGTGTTTGGCGAGGCCGCGGCGCTGCTCTTTACCTCGGGCATGAGCTCGCCGGTTCGCCTGAACTTCTTGAGCTTTAACCTGTCGAGCCCTACCTGCGCCTGGAACGTGTTCCGTCCCGGCGAGTCGCTCGCCGTGCACATCTACAAGATCTATGGCGAGGGCAGCCCCGAGGCCCAGCAGATCGTCTGGGGCACCGCTGCACTGCTGATGATTTGCGTGCTGCTGTTTAACGTAGTCGCCCGCATTGTGGGCAAGCAACTGGCAAGGAAGATGACGGCCGAATGAGCGAGATGAATGAAACGCCCGCAACCGAAGCGGCATCGTCCGACACCCAGGACTTCCTGTCGAGCGTGGGGGAGAGCGAGAAGCGCGTTCGCGTGAGCGGCAAGGCCGTGAGCGACGAGGTCGTGCTCTCCACCAAGGACGTCAACGTGTACTATGGCGACTACCATGCGCTGCACAATACGTCGCTCGACTTCCACAAGGGCGAGATCACGGCGCTCATTGGGCCTTCGGGCTGCGGTAAGTCGACCTTCTTGCGTAGCCTCAACCTCATGAATCGCGAGATTCGCGGCTGCCGCGTGGAAGGCGAGATCAACTACCGCGGGCGCAACGTGAACACCAAGACCGAGAACACCTACGAGCTGCGCCGCTCCATTGGCATGGTGTTCCAGCAGCCCAATCCTTTCCGCAAGTCCATTCGCGACAACATCACGTTTGCGCCCAAGCGCCACGGTATCACCGACCGCGACGAGCTCGACCGCATGGTCGAGGAGAGTCTGCGCGGCGCGGCGCTGTGGGACGAGGTCAAGGACAAGCTCGACAAGAGCGCCTACGCGCTTTCGGGCGGTCAGCAGCAGCGTCTGTGCATTGCGCGCACGCTGGCACTCAACCCCGACGTGATTCTGTTCGACGAGCCCTGCTCGGCGCTCGATCCCATCTCGACGCTGGCGATCGAGGACCTCATGTCGTCGATTGTGGCCGAGCGCGCCATCGTCATCGTGACGCACAACATGGAGCAGGCATCGCGTGTGTCCAACCGCACGGCGTTCTTTTACATGGGTGATATGGTCGAGTACGACGAGACCGACGAGATTTTCCAACGGCCCAAGGATAAGCGGCTGAATGATTACCTCACCGGCATGTTCTCCTAGTCCGGGACATGCTTGAGGCCCGCGGCGGCCACGGTTGCCGCGGGACTGATTGGAGAGGCGGGTCATCTCTTGTGGGAGATGGCCCGCCTTTTTGCTCTGCGACCGAAACGACCACCACAAAGGGGACAGGCGCCTTCGTGGTGGTTTGGGGTGGGGCTCGCTGCTATCATGGACAACGTTGAATTTCTACGAAGGAGCAGGGCATATGGCGATTCTTTTGGGATGCGATTCTGTCAGCCTAGAGTTTCCCACCAAGCATATTTTCGATAGCGTGACGCTCGGCGTGGGCGAGGGCGACCGCATTGGTATTGTCGGTAAAAACGGGGACGGCAAGTCGACGCTGCTGAGCGTGCTCGCCGGCACGCTGGAGCCCGACGACGGACGCGTGACGCACCGTCGCGGCACCACGATCGGTCTGCTCGGTCAAAAGGACAACCTGGTCGATACTGATACCGTGCATCATGCCGTTGTGGGCGACGCCCCCGAGTACGAGTGGGCGTCGAGCCCCCGCACGCGCCAGATTCTGACCGGCCTCATCAGCGATGTGCCCTGGGAGGGCACGGTGGGCGAGCTTTCGGGCGGCCAGCGCCGTCGCGTGGACCTCGCGCGCCTGCTGATCGGCGACTATGACGTGCTCATGCTCGACGAGCCCACCAACCACCTGGACATGCGCACCATCAACTGGCTCGCGCGCCACTTAAAGGCCCGCTGGCAGCGCGGTCAGGGTGCCATGCTCGTGGTCACGCACGACCGTTGGTTCTTGGACGAGGTCTGCACCAGCATGTGGGAGGTCCACGACGGCCAGGTCGATCCCTTCGAGGGCGGTTACTCCGCATATATCCTGCAGCGCGTGGAGCGCGACCGCATGGCCGCGGTTACCGAGGAGCGCCGTCGCAACATGGCGCGCAAGGAGCTCGCGTGGCTGAGCCGCGGCGCCCAGGCGCGTTCCACCAAGCCCAAGTTTCGCGTTGAGGCTGCTCGCGAGCTGATTGCCGACGTGCCACCCGTGCGTGACGAGCTGGAGCTCAAGCGCCTGGCCGTGAGCCGCCTGGGCAAGCAGGTTATCGATGTGGTCGACGTGGACGCCGGCTATGCGGATACCGATGGCGCGCCCAAGCAGGTGCTCACCGATGTGACCTGGCTCATTGGTGCGGGCGACCGCTATGGTCTTTTGGGCGAGAACGGCGCCGGCAAGTCGACACTGCTCGACGTGATTCAGGGCAAGATCGCGCCCCTGCGCGGCCGTGTAAAGATTGGCCAGACGGTGCGCTTTGGCGTGCTGTCGCAGCAGCTCGAGGAGCTCGAGCCCTACATGGGCGACACGATCCGCGAGGTGCTCAGCAACTATAAGAAGTACTACGTCATCGACGGCAAGGAGACTTCGCCCGAGAAGCTCTGCGAGCGCCTGGGATTTACGACGCAGCAGCTCTGGAGCCGCATCGGCGATCTTTCGGGCGGCCAGCGCCGTCGCCTGTCGCTGCTGCTGACGATCTTGGACGAACCCAACGTGCTTATCCTGGACGAGCCCGGTAACGACCTGGATACCGACATGCTCGCGATTGTCGAGGACCTGCTCGACGGCTGGCCGGGCACGCTGATCCTGGTGACGCACGACCGTTTCCTCATGGAGCGCGTGACCGACCAGCAGTGGGCGCTGCTCGACGGCCACCTGACGCATATGCCCGGCGGCGTGGACCAGTACCTGCGCCTGTGCAACGCTACCGCCGAGGGCGAGCCCGTGGGCGCGCCGAGTGCCAAGACCGGCACGTTCGACACCGGTGCCGCGCCAGCTGCGTCCGAAAAGCCCAAGTCGAGCGGCCAGCCCAATGGCCTTTCCAATGCTGAGCGCCAGAAGCTCCGCCGCGAGGTGAGCTCGCTCGAGCGCAAGATGGAGACGCAGCGCGCTCGCGTTGAGGAGGCCGAGGCAGCAATGGCCCAAGTCGATCCCACCAACTACACGGCGCTCGGCGAGCAGCAGGCAAAGATCGACGAGGCTCACGCTGCCATGGACGAGCTGGAGATGGCGTGGCTCGAGGTGAGCGAAAAGCTCGAGGGCGAGGAGTAGACGAGGATGATCAAAGCCGCGTTTTTCGATATCGACGGTACGCTGCTGAGCTTTAAGACCCACCGGATTCCGGCGTCGGCGCAGCAGGTGCTCGACAGCTTTCGCGAGCAGGGGATTGCGTGCGTGATCGCCACGGGCCGTCCGACCTACCAGATGCCGGACTGGCTGTTCGACCTGGGCTGGGATGCGTACATTACGCTTTCGGGCCAGCACTGCTTTGATGCCGAGGGGGTTTACCGCAGCTGCCCGATTGATCCGGACGACGTTGCGGTGATTGTGGACCAGGTGGCGCAGGGGCGCTACGACTCGCTGTGCATGCAGGGCGAGAACTCGTTTGTGAACCGCCTGTCCGAGCGCGTGGTGACGGCTGGCAGCAACGCGGGAATCGTCTACCACGAGGAGCCGTTTGAGCACGCCTTTGACGCACCGGTCTACCAGTTCTGCGCCTTTGTGGACCCGGCCGACGAACATATCGTGACCGACGCCGTGTCGCATTCGCTCACCACGCGCTGGTGCGACCTGTTCTGTGACATTATTCCGGCCAACGGCGGCAAGGACCTGGGCGTGGCGGCGACGCTGGAGCGCCTGGGCATCGACGCGAGCGAGGCGATTGCCTTTGGCGATGGCGAGAACGACCTGTCGATGTTTGCCGCCGTGGGCACGAGCGTGGCCATGGGCAACGCGCAGGACACGGTGAAAGCTGCGGCGACCTATGTGACGACCGCCGTGGACGACGACGGAATCTATAACGCCGCGAAGCGCTTTGGGCTGCTATAGCTGCGGCTTGGCACTTGGGGACGTTCCTTTTCTGCCGGTAGCTGGGGACACTCCTTGCGCGTTGCGTGTCGTGTCGCCCTGCCTGCTCCGCGCATTTTGTGAAACACGGTTAACTTTTTAGACAACGTAGTAAGACATGGGCAACTTTTGCGGTAAAGTAAATCAAGCAAAAGTATCCAAAGGCTAACTAGAAGCCATCGCGAAAGGCGGCCCATGGCCCTGCGTGAATCCGGAGAAGACTATCTCGAATCGATCTACGTTCTGTCGGAACGTCAGGGCATCGTGCGCTCGATTGACGTTGCGGAGTACCTCGGCGTAACCAAGGCGAGCGTTTCCAAGGCCATGGCGACGTTGGAAAGCAACGGCTATGTCGAAATGGGCAAGCGCGACGTTCATCTGACGGAGCGTGGTCTGGAGGTCGCTCGCCAAATGTGGGAGCGTCACTGCTTTTTCGTGGGGCTGCTAGAGGACGCGGGTGTTTCGGCTGAGGTCGCGTCGCAAGAGGGCTGCCACATGGAGCACTGCCTGAGCGAGGAAAGCTTTGAGAAGCTACGGGCGATGTTGGGCCGGGAAGATGTAGTGGGTCCAACAACAGAAGCCTAACTGTCCCACAGTAGCGCGGAGTTCACGCAAAGCGCGAACCAGCGACTGGGACCAGCGGCCCTTTCGGCCAAGTCCATTTCAGCAAAGGAACCCTGCCGGCAAGCGATGCCCAAGAACCGCCTGCGATGTTACCGCAGGCCGGGACCGGGCTTGGTTTTGAAAACATTCCGCACTGATATCTTCTGTATTGAAGACGTCGATGATGCACC
>CAJMPK010000050.1 GCA_905215205.1 uncultured bacterium
CATATCGGTTACGAGCATATCGGACAGCGAATTAACCAGGCCAAAAATCTTCGTGGCATCGAAGTTATTGAGAATCTGGTTGGCAAGGGCGCCAAGCACCTGACGCTGGTGGCGCATGCGCGTGTAATCGCCGTCGGCATAGGTGTAGCGGCAGCGGGCATAGGTAAGGGCGGTGGCACCGTCCATATGCTGCTGGCCAGCGGTAATCTTAATATCCAGGTGCTCGGGGTCGTCAACATCATCGGTTGCGTTAATGTCGATACCGCCAACCGAATCAATCAGTGCCTGCATACCGTCGAAGCTGACCTCGGCATAGTGGGAAATCTGAACACCGCACAGCTCGTTGACCGCCTCGACCATGGCCTCGGCGCCGCCAACGGTATGGCAGGCGTTGATCTTCATGGTCTCGCCCTTGTACTCGACCTTGGTGTCGCGCGGAACGGAAATGAGCGTCGCCTGCTTTTGCGTGGGGTCGATGCGTGCCAGGATAATCGAGTCGGCACGATACGTATCCTCGCCCGGACGGCCGTCGGTGCCAAGAAGCAGCACGTAGAACGGATCCTTTGCCTCATCGGTGTCAACCAGAACCCGACGCAGATTGTCGGTAATGACATTAGAATCGCCGAGCTTGCCCATAATGGTGGCAAACCACAGGCCGGCAGCGGTAGTGGCACTCAGCAGCACGCCAAGCACGACAATGAGCGCGACGTGACGAATCGTGTGGCTACGACGACGTTGACGAGCGCGCTCGGAATAGCGAGCCACGTTATCGCGACTGTAGATCTTGGCCTGCGCACCAGTTGAGGGTCTTCGGGTGCTAGTATCCGCGAGGGGCTTTTTATTAAACATAGGCAACCTGTATTAGTAGATGACGGGATCGGGGACGGTAGCATGCTCGACATGCGCGCCGAGCGCCTGCAGCTTTTCGACAAACTGCTCGTAGCCGCGCTTGATGTGATGAATGGCCGAAACCTCGGTCGTCCCGTCGGCGATCAAGCCCGCTACGACGAGGGCCGCTCCGCCACGCAGATCGGGCGAGGTAACCTGTGCACCCGAGAAGCCCTTGACGCCATGAATCATGGCATGATGGCTCTCGATACGAATGTCGGCACCCATGCGCACCAGCTCAGAGGCAAACATAAAGCGATTCTCGAAGATGTTCTCGGTAATAACGGAACTGCCGTCGGCAAGGGCGGAGAGTACCATAATCTGCGCCTGCATGTCCGTCGGGAAGCCGGGGAACGGAAGCGTCTGGATGTCGACCGGCTTGATACGCTCGGCACGGTTCACATGGACACCATCCTCGACGCGCTCGCAATCGATACCCATGAGCTCCATCTTCTTGAGCACCATGCCCAAGTGAATGGGGCAAAAGCCCGTGACATCGACACCGCGATCGTCGGCCATCAACGCACCGGCAACGATAAAGGTACCGGCCTCGATGCGGTCGCCTACTACGCGATGGGTAACAGGATGGAGCTCTTCCACGCCTTCGATAGTCACGACGGGCGTGCCGGCGCCAACAATCTTGGCGCCCATCTCGTTGAGCATGTTGGCGAGATCGACAATCTCGGGCTCGCGGGCGGCATTGTCGATAACCGTGGTGCCCTGTGCGCGCACAGAGGCCATGATGAGGTTCTCGGTCGCACCGACGCTGGCGAACTCGAGCGTGACGGTGGTACCGCGCAGGCCTTGGGGCGCATTGGCGTTGATGTAACCGTGGGCGGTATCAAACTCAACGCCCAGGGCCTCGAGACCCAGAATGTGCATATCGATCTTGCGAGCACCCAGGTTGCAGCCGCCCGGCATGGCAATCTTGGCGCGATGGAAGCGGCCCAGCAGGGGTCCCATGACGGCGGTGGAAGCACGCATCTTGGCAACGAGCTCGTAGGGGGCCTCCCAAGAATCGACCTGAGAGGTATCAATCTCGAGCGTGTGCTCGTCGAGAACATCGATCGTAGCGCCCATGCCCTTGAGCACCTTGCCCATCACGTGAACATCGGAAATATCGGGCACGTTCTGAAGCGTTGTCTTGCCCGGCGCCAGAAGCGTTGCAGCCATGAGTTTGAGTGCGGAATTCTTTGCACCCGAGACGGGCACGGAGCCTCCGATGGCGTGGCCACCCTCAACGCGGATAATATCCAAGGTCTACCCTTTCAAAAAGCATGCCCGGGGTGGCTGGGCCATCCCGGGCATGATGTGTTCGCAAATGGTCGAACGCTAAATCGTTTGACTATTGGGCAAGCTTGAGCTTACACCATGCGATTTCATTATAGAGGTAGGCGCGGCGTGCATCATCCTCCGACAAATTACCCAGCTTCTCTTCAAAACCTTGAATATCAGCTTTAACCTTGTCGGCGTCGACGGTCGCCAAATCGCAAGCGCGCTCGGCGAGAACGGTCACGACATCGTCCGCAACCTGGGCATAGCCGCCGGCCACGGCAAACGTGTGGTCGACAGTGCCCATGGCCTTATCGGAAACGCGAACGTAACCGCGGTCGATCGTGCAGATCTCGCTGGAGTGAGCAGGCAGGACGCCAAACTCGCCATCCGTAGACGGAATCGACACAAACGCAGCGTCACCCTCATAGGCGAGGCTCACGGGGCACACGATGCGGATACGCATAACCTACTTCTCCTCCATCTTGCGGGCACGCTCACGCACGTCCTCAATCGTGGAGGCATAGCGGAATGCCTGCTCAGGCAGGTCATCGGCCTTGCCGTCGACAATCTCGGCGAAAGAGCGGACGGTATCCTCGACGCGGACGTAGACACCGGGGTTGCCGGTGAACTTCTCGGCGACGTGGAAGGACTGCGAGAGGAACTGCTGAATCTTACGGGCACGGTTGACCGTAAGGCGCTGCTCCTCGGACAGCTCGTCCATACCCAGAATGGCGATGATGTCCTGAAGGTCGGAGTACTCCTGCAGGAGCTCCTGGACCTTGACGGCGACACGGTAGTGCTCCTCGCCGACGATCGAGGGATCGAGAGCGTCGGAAGAAGACGCAAGCGGGTCGATAGCCGGGAACAGGCCGAGCGACGAAATGCTACGCGAAAGAACCGTGGTGGCGTCGAGGTGCGTAAACGTCGTGGCAGGCGCCGGGTCGGTCAGGTCGTCTGCGGGGACGTAGACAGCCTGGACGGAGGTAATGGAGCCCGTCTTGGTCGAGGTAATGCGCTCCTGGAGGTCGCCCATCTCGGTTGCCAGCGTGGGCTGGTAACCAACGGCGGACGGCATACGGCCCAGCAGTGCGGAAACCTCGGAACCTGCCTGGGAGAAGCGGAAGATGTTGTCGATGAACAGCAGAACGTCCTGGCCACGATCACGGAAATACTCAGCGGTGGTAAGGCCGGCCAGACCGATGCGCAGACGCGCTCCGGGCGGCTCGTTCATCTGACCATAGACCAAGCAAGTCTTGTCGATAACGCCAGACTCGCTCATCTCGAGGAACAGGTCGGTGCCCTCGCGGGTACGCTCGCCGACGCCGGTGAACACCGAGGTGCCACCGTGCTCCTGGGCGAGGTTGTTGATGAGCTCCTGAATCAGAACGGTCTTGCCGACGCCGGCGCCGCCAAACAGACCTGTCTTGCCGCCACGGATGTAGGGCTCGAGCAGGTCGACGGCCTTGATGCCGGTCTCGAAGATCTCGGTCTTGGTGGTGAGCTCGTCAAAGCGGGGCGCTGCATGGTGGATGGGGTAGAACTCCTCCACCTCGGGCATGGGCTTACCGTCGACGGGCTTACCCATGACGTTCCAAATGCGGCCGAGCGTCTTGGGACCAACGGGCATCTTCATGGGCTCACCGGTATCGGTGGCGATGAGGCCGCGCTGCAGGCCGTCGGTCGAGGACATGGCGACCGTGCGGACGACGCCGCCCGGAAGCTGGCTCTCGACCTCGAGGATCGTGCTCAGATGACCGATCGGGGTCTCGGCCTCGACCGTGAGCGCATTGTAGATCGGGGGCACCGCGCCGTCAAACTTAACGTCGACGACAGGGCCGATGATTCGTACGATGCGACCATCACCGGCAGTCGTCTTCTTGGTGGCTTCCTCGACCGCAAGCTTTACGGTGTTATTAGCCATTACTGTTCCTCCAATGCTGAGGCTCCGCCGACGATCTCGTTAATCTCGGTCGTGATCGAAGCCTGGCGCACGCGACTATACGTGCGGGTAAGGGTCGAGATGATCGCGGTGGCGTTTTCCGTCGCGGAGTGCATGGCCTTGCGGCGTGCACCCTGCTCGGCAGCCGCCGAATCGATCAGGGCCTGGTAGATGACCGTCAGGATATAAGACGGCACAAGCTTGCCGAGAACATGCTCGGGAGAGGGCACGAACTCGAACGTGGACGAGATGCGCTTAGGGGCGTCGGTCTCGTTCTTACGCGGACCGTGGGCCATAGCGATCATCTCGGGGTCGAGCGGCAACAGATGCTCGACGCGAAGCTCCTGATCCACGCGGTTCTTGGCGTGGTGGTAGACAAGCTCGACACGGTCAAGCTCACCGGCACGATACGCATCGCAGATATGAGAGGAGATCATGCGGGCCTGATTGAAATCGGGCTCAGAGGAGTTGCCCTCAAAGTGCATGACGACGTTTGCGCGGTCACGGAAATACGTGGCCGGTTTGCGCCCACACGCGATGATCTCGCACTCGATGCCGTCGTTCGCCCAAGAAGCGGCGAGCTTTTCGGCCGTGCGCTCCACCGTCGTATTGAAACCGCCGGCAAGGCCGCGGTCCGAGGCAATAACGACAATCAGGCCATGCTTGACGCTCTCATGCTTCTGCAGCATAGGATCGGTGCCCGAACAGGAGGCGTCGCCGGCGACCGTCAACATGACGTCGGTCAGCGCCTCCTTATAGGGCTCGGCCTGCTTGGAGCGATCGAGGGCACGACGGATCTTGGCCGTAGAGACCATCTCCATCGTGCGCGTGATCTGCTTGGTCGTGGTAACCGAGGAGATTCGCTTCTTAATGTCGCGAAGGTTGGCCATGGGGCTTAGTTCTCCTCTGATCCAGAAACATCCGAATGGTGCTTGGCCATGAACTGCTGCTTGAAGTCGCCGATGACGCGCAAGAGCTCAGCCTTGGTGTCATCATCGATCTTCTTGGCGCGAACCTTGTCGAGCAGCGAGCCAAAGCCATTGTCCATGTACTCGATGAGCTCGGCACGGAAAGGCAGCACGTCGGCAATCTCCAGGTCATCCAGGAAGCCCTCGTTGCCAGCGAACAGCGTAACGATCTGCTCGCCAACCTCAAACGGCTTGTAGCGCGGCTGCTTCAGGAGCTCGGTCATGCGGGCACCATGGGTCAGCTGCTTCTGAGTAGCCTCGTCGAGGTCGGAGCCGAACTGCGTAAAGCCGGCGAGCTCCTGGTACGAAGCGAGGTCCAGACGGAGGTTACCGGCGACCTGCTTCATAGCCTTGGTCTGCGCGTCGCCACCAACGCGGGACACGGAAATGCCCACGTCGACTGCCGGGCGCTGACCCTGGAAGAAGAGCTCGGACTGCAGATAGATCTGACCATCGGTAATGGAAATGACGTTGGTCGGAATGTAGGCCGAGACGTCGCCGTCCTGGGTCTCGATGATCGGCAGAGCCGTCATGGAGCCGTAACCGTTCTTCTTGGACATCTTGACGGCACGCTCGAGCAGACGAGAGTGCAGGTAGAAGATGTCACCAGGATAGGCCTCGCGTCCGGGCGGACGATGCAGCGTCAGCGACATCTGACGGTAGGCCACGGCCTGCTTGGACAGGTCGTCGTAGATGACGAGCACGTGGCCGCCGGGGTTGGTCTCGCTGGCGGGCTTGCCGTCCTCGCCGTTGTACATGAAGAACTCGCCGATAGCGGCACCGGCCATAGGCGCGATGTACTGCATAGGGGCGGAATCGGCAGCGGTTGCCGAAACGATGATGGTGTAGTCGAGCGCACCGTGCTGAGCGAGGGTCTCGCGGATGTTGGCAACCGTGGAGGCCTTCTGGCCGATGGCGACATAGATGCAGACCATGCCCTTGCCGCGTTGATTAAGGATAGCGTCGATGGCAATGGCGGTCTTACCGGTCTTACGGTCGCCGATGATGAGCTCACGCTGACCACGGCCGATAGGCACCATGGAGTCGATGGCCAACAGACCGGTCTGAACCGGCTCGCACACCGGGGTACGGTCGATAACGCCGGGGG
The DNA here is from genome assembly GCA_905215205.1 of uncultured bacterium. Classification (GTDB taxonomy): domain Bacteria; phylum Actinomycetota; class Coriobacteriia; order Coriobacteriales; family Coriobacteriaceae; genus Collinsella. The sequence goes on from CAJMPK010000050.1 coordinate 6,179, forward strand.
CCTTGAACTCGATGGGGCGACGGTGCGTGGCGACGATGTCGCCCAGGCCGTCGATGGGCTGGCCGAGCGGATTGACGACGCGGCCGAGCATGGCGCGGCTCACAGGGATATCCATAATGCGGCCAGTGGTGCGGCACTCGTCGCCTTCCTTGATGGAGTCGACGGCACCGAACAGAACGGCGCCGACCTCGTCACGGTCAAGGTTCTGGGCAAGGCCGAAGACGGTCTCACCGGTATCGGAGCTCTTGAACTCCAGAAGCTCGCCTGCCATGGCGCTCTTGAGGCCGGAGACGCGCGCGATGCCGTCGCCTACCTCGTCGACCGTTGAAACCTCATGCGTATCGACCGTCGCGGAGAGGCTCGTGAGCTGCTCCTGCAGTTTCTTGGCGATATCCTGGGCATTGAGGGTTTCGGACATTAGGCTTCACCTCCGTACGAATTAGCAGAGTTTGCGAGGGTCTCCTGCGCGATGCGCAGCTGCGTCTTGACGGAAATGTCACGACGCTCGCCGCGGGCCTCGAGCACCAGGCCGCCCACGATAGACGGGTCGACCTGCTCGATAAGGAATACCTTGCGGCCGAAGTCCTGCTCGCATTTCTTAGTGATGGTTTGACGCAGCTCGTCGTCGAGCGGGATCGCCGTGGTGACGGTCACGCCCACTACATCCTCGTCTTCCTCGGCAACATACTTAAAGGCAGCTGCCACCTTGGGAAGAAGGTCGAGCTGGTCGCGCTTGGACATGGTGTCGAGCACAGCGATGATCTCGGGGCTGGCGCTAGCCAAGCGCTCGATCATCTCGAGGTCCTCGAACACATGGTTCTCGGCCTTAGCGGCTTCCAGAAGGGAGCGCGCGTAGGTCTCGAGCACCTTGTCCTGATAGCGGCTAGTCGGCATTCAGGCTACCTGCTTCCTGGATGTAGCGCTCGATGAGCTTCTTCTGCTCGGCCTCGTTCTCGAGTGCCTCGCCCACGATTTTGGTGGCGACGGCGACGGACAGGTCGGCGATGGAGCTCGCGGCACCGGCGTAGATGGACTTGCGCTCGTCCTCGACGGTCGTATGGGCCTTGGCGATGATCTCCTCGGCCTCCTTGTGAGCAGCCTCGATGATACGGGCGCGCTCGGACTCGGCGTCCTTACGGGCCTCGAGAACGATGTCGGCAGCCTGACGACGGGCGTCGGTGACGATCGAGTCGGACTCAGCGCGCTTGGCGATAGCCTCCTGCTTGGTCTTCTCGGCCTCGTCGAGGCTCTCCTCGATCTTCTTGCCGCGCTCCTCCATGGTTTTCATGATGCCCGGCAGGGCGACCTTGGCCAGCACGATCCAGATAATCAGGAAGGCAATAAGCGCCGGGATGAACTCCGCCATCTTAGGGATGAGGATGTCCGCACCGGCGGCGCCGTCCTCGGCGAACGCGGAAACCGGCATGAGCAGCGCGGCCGCGGACGCGGAGAGTGCGATCGCGCTCTTCTGGGATGAAAGATTCATACTTGACGCTCCGTGCTATTTAACGATCAGCGCGACAACGAAGCCGATCAGAGCCAGAGCCTCGCCGAAGGCGGAGCCCATGATGAAGACGGTGAACACGCGGCCCTGGACCTCAGGCTGACGGGCCATAGCACCCGTAGCACCCAGAGCAGACAGGCCGATAGCAAGACCAGCGCCGATAACACCGAGACCGTAACCGATAACTCCCACGATTCCTCCTTTGTCGTGCGTGTCTTATTTCACGCAGGATAACCTTTTTATAACTGCCGGGCTCCATGGGTACGGGCACCGGCGGTTTAACGAATTGCCTTACCTTTAAGGCGCGAACGGAAGACTACTCCTCCTCCGCGACCTCCTCTGCCTCGGAGACATACACGGCGGTAAGGACCGTGAAGACGTAAGCCTGGATGGCGCCGACCACAAGCTCGATCGCATAGATCAGGATGAGGATGGCAAGCCAGGCCAGCGAAGGCAGGGCGCCGACGGCGTGGGCCGCGGAAACCTGCTGAAGCAGCGGCTGCATGAACATGCTCGCCATGATGGCGAACGAGCCCATGACCACGTGTCCTGCGAACATGTTGCAGAACAGACGGACGGCGAGCGTGATGAGGCGCAGGAAGGTCGAGAAAAGCTCGACGACCCACACGAGCACGTTCATCGGGAAGCTCACGCCCTGCGGGGCGAGGCTCTTGATGTAGCCGATCACGCCGTGAGCCTTGCATCCGTAGTAGATGAAGTACACGAAGGCGAAGATGGCGAGCGCGGCGGTGGAGCCGATTGCACCGGTGCCGGGCTTCATTCCCGGGATCAGGCCGATCATGTTGTTGATCAGGATGAACAGGAAAAGCGAGCACAGGAACGGGAAGTGCTTCTTCCAGTTCTCACCCACGACGCCCTTGCCGATATCGTTCTCGACGTACTCGATGATGTACTCGAAACCGTTGACGAAGAAGCCCTTGGGAACCAGGGTCTGCTTCTTCTTGAACACGGCCAGGACGATCAGGAGCACGATCGTGGAGACGATCAGCCAAAACGAGTACTGCGTGATGCCGCAGCTCAGATCGCCCACGACAGGGGTGGAGCTGAACTCGCTGACCAGATGATTAATCTCATCAGGCAGCTTTTCAAAAATTTCCACGACTTACCTTTCGACCTCATGAGGATCTCGCAGCGCCTTGGCGACACGAACCGTGCAGGCGGCCATAAAGGCCACGAAGCCAATCGCCTCGCCCAGGAGGAACATGCGAAATGCCTCTCCGAACAACACGAACACAACCAAGGTAAAGACGAGCAGGGCGATTGCCGAGATCGCCAGACTCACCATGCCCTTGAGCATGTCCGCATTCTGCTTATCGTCAAGAACCGGCTTGAGCGTAAAGACAAAGGGAAGAAAGGCGACCGCGCCCGCGATGGCGCCTGCAACGATAGCGAGCAGATCAGCTATCTGAAACACTGGCGTCCTCACTTTCCTTTTTAACGCTTCACAGAACAGTTCCCGCCAAACATTGGTGACTATTGTACGAGCCAATCGCCAAAGTACAACCAAAAACAAACGGTTAATACGCACCTGTACGTTTTCTTAAGGCCTTCTTTATGCCGCAGGTACGGCAATGTGTTTTTCCGTACCCTGCGGGGCGAAACGTCCGTTAACAGGGGTGCGCCCGGTCGCTTTTTTGCTCGTCCGCGCGCACCGTTTCTTCGTATTTTCGACGTTAGCCGGTCTGGCCCAGAGACTACAGCGTGCCGTAGATACGGTCACCGGCATCGCCCAGGCCGGGGACGATGTAGGCGGCCTCGTTGAGATGGTCGTCAATGG
>CAJMPK010000051.1 GCA_905215205.1 uncultured bacterium
AGCCGCGTGCGGCGCGGATAACCGCTGAAGGCATCTAAGCGGGAAGCCGTTCCAGGGATTAGTTCTCCTTCCGGTAAGGGCCCAGGTAGACTACCTGGTCGATAGACGGCAGGTGCAAGGACGGCGACGTCCTCAGCCGAGCCGCACTAATCGCCCGAGCTCTTCCGGAACCGCACCTCGCGGCCCGCGGGACCCAGCGCTCAGAAGCGCGGTCCGGGCACGAGGATGCCCCCGAGTCAGTTCCCTTTCCTATACGCCATGCGGCCCCCAGGGCACGTGAGTAGACACCGGACACCGTAACGGTGGGCGCCGCCCACCGGTCAGCGGCCAGAGCATGGGGGGCACGCCCGGTCCCGTTCCGAACCCGGAAGCTAAGCCCCATCGCGCCGAGAGTACTGCGGGGTCAGCCCGTGGGAGGCCAGGGCGCCGCTGACCGGTGGACGGCACCGAGCCGTCATCGAACTTAGAAGGGGGAGGCCACGCGGCCTCCCCCTTTTTTGCGTTTACGGGGCGTAAATGACTCTATTACACCAGACGATCTTATCGTTTTTGGTATTGAGCCTTTATTTAAAGAAGATAAATCGAATAACAAGGGCAACTGCTATGACCGCAATGATCAAAAGCAGGATTGTCAGTCGATGCTGCTTGCGTCGTTTACTTGTCGAAACGAAGATTGATTTTCCCTGTTTTGGCGTTTCGAGATAGCGAGCCGAATGCGTCAAGGTTTGCTTTGGTCGAGGACCTCTTTGTCGATGAGTGGCGGATGCTTTCATCGGCTCATCACTAGCTGCGCTGTTTTTAGATAATGGTGCGTCTTTCAGATATACAGGGTCTCCCGAGGCGACGCCCATATGTTTACGTCCCGTTTGGGCATCCTCGAGCGTTTGATATCGATTTCTCGTCACATACTCGGGCTCCGGATCATTAATGGGCTCTTGCGAGATGTGGGGGCGATGGAACCGCGGCGGCTGCGTGGAAGTATCTTCCCCCTGCGTCGGCATAAACATTTTGTTCTGGTTTTGGTCGTCCATGATGCCCTTTAGCTCGTTACCAACAACGTGTACGCGCTCATTGTAAGCCCCCTGTTATTTGTAGCCGCGAACATACTCGTTATTTAAGCTCTGGTTCAAAGAACCTTAACCTTATTTAAACCTGAGTCAAACACACTTAGATATGCTTATAGTACTGGACTCAAAAAACTTTATAGTCGATGTATATATGAGCGCTGGGTGGGCATATATAAGAGCGTCAAAAGAAGTCCCAGTCACCTAGAAGATGGCTCGGCAGTCCTTAAAAGGAGTGGTAAACATGGCAAGCATGGTTCCTTATCGTTCGGTTTTTGGCGTTCGTCCTTCTGCTAGCTCGCTGTTCGATCTGTTTGATGATATGACCGACCTTGCAAACAACTCGATTGCTTCCAAGGCGTTTCCCGTTGATGTTGAGGATAAGGGCGACGGCTATGAGGTCAAGGCTTATCTGACCGGCGTCGCCAAGGACGATATCGATGTCGAGCTTAACGAGGGCCGTCTGTCCATTAGCGTGAATGTCGAGGAAGATGAGGAGAACGAGGGCAAGAATTTCCTGCAGAAGGAGTTCAGCTCGTACAGCGCGACGCGTGGCGTGTATCTAAAGGACGCTTCGAGCGAGGGCCTCTCGGCTAAGTACGCTGACGGCATCCTGACCGTTACGGTTCCCAAGATCGTCGAGAAGAAGAACGTTACGAAGATCTCCATCGACTAACTTCGTTGGTGTTCTGCGCTATTAAAAGACAGCAAAAGGGGCTGGGAAGCGATTCTCGGCCCCTTTTGCTGTCTAGGACAGTCTATTGAATGGTTGCCGGCTGATACTGACTCGCAGGGCGTATCGAGAGTTTTCGCGATCCTTGGAGAAGGGTTGCGGAGCTGCCGACCTCGTCATCCAGGGTTGCGGCCAGAGCTTTGGCATAGCTTTTGACGGTAAGGCTCGGACGATTGTTATCTTGGCTGATATGCATGGCAATGAGCTGTTCGGTGCGATCTGTAACAAGTTCGCGCGCGGCTTCGGCGGCTTGGCTGTTGGAGAGGTGTCCCCTTGCAGACAGGATGCGCTCCTGAAGAAAGCGGGGATATTCTCCCTCGCGCAGCATGGTCACATCGTGGTTGCTTTCGAGTGCGAGGACTCGACAATCTTTGAGGGTTTTAATGGCTTGGCTCGATAGCTCTCCGGTGTCGGTGGCAAACCCAATGGAATCATCGAGAGCATTGAATCGATAGCCGACCGGATTGATGGCATCGTGTGATGTTGAGTAGGTTTGCACGTGGATGCCGGCAATGGATAGGGCGTCGCCGGGATCGAATTCCTCGACAGGCAGATGCGAAAGATTTTCTTTGTTCGAAAGAGTGCCCCTGCTGGCAAAGAGGGGGCCGTGCCAGTGCTTGCACCAGACATCGAGGCCCTTGATGTGATCGCTATGCTCATGAGTAATGAGAAGAGCCGAGACGTTGTCTGCCGAGAGCCCCAGTTCTGCCATGCGCTTTAATGTCTCGCGGCGAGACAGTCCGTCATCGACCATAATGAGCCCCTGCGGGCCCTCTATGAGTGCGCAGTTGCCTTTAGAGCCACTGCCGAGGATATGAAGGTGCAGACGAGACATAAGATTCCAAAGGATACAATGGGTGCGGACGAATAGAGGAGGAAGCAAATGCCTACGGTATCTCAGCATTATGGACACCATGCCGTGCCTGGGGCAGTCGATGAGACCCGGACGAGGCAGCAGGCTGCTCCTGTCGTGCTCATGGTATCAGGCGGTGCGGACTCGACGGCACTGCTTCTTATGGCGTGCACATCAAAGCTGGATATCCAAGACGGACGCGGTGTTGCCCCCATTGCTCGCGAGCGCCTGCATGTGCTGCATGTAAACCATCATCTGCGCGGCAAGGCGTCCGATGGCGACGAGGCCTTTGTGCGTGAGCTCTGCGCGAAATATGGTTTACCGCTGTGCGTGGAGCACGCTTATTTTGATGGGGAGTCGGGCAATATTGAGGCCGCGGCCCGCGAGGTGCGCTATGCCGCGGCGCGGAGGTATGTTCGCGAGCTCTGCGCCCAGACGGGGGCACCGCGAACGGCGGCTCGTATCTGCACCGCGCACACGTCTTCGGATCGCGCGGAAACGTTTTTGATGAACGCGATTAAGGGTTCAGGGCCCGCTGGCCTATCGAGCATTCCTCGCCGGAGGAATATCGTGGTGCGCCCCTTGCTCGACCTAACTCATGGCGAGCTCGTGGGCTATCTACGGGTGCATGGTCAGCCGTGGCGTGAGGACGAGAGCAATGAGGATATCTCGTATCTGCGAAACTACGTGCGCCATCGGGTAATGCCAGTGGTGGCACAGCGTAATGCGAGCGTGTGCAAGACGATTGGCGCCGCCTGCGAGATCCTTGGTGACGAAGACGCGTTTCTATCTCAGCTGTCGGCGCAGGCGTTTCGAAGCTGTTTGCGTAAAGAGGCGGCGGGCGCGCTGGTGCTCGACGCCAGACGCCTTGCTGCGGCCGAGGTGGTAATCGCGCGGCGCATCGTGCGACTGGCGATCAAACGCATCGATCCGGACGCTCGTCCAGAGATGCGACATGTGGAGCGAGTCCTTTCCTGCGTTGCCGAGGGCACGGGTTCGGTCACGCTTCCGGCGGGAATTGACGCGCGCGTTGAATTTGGCATGTTGGCGTTTAAGGCGCCGGCGGCTCGTGAGGGCCTGGTCGCGGATTGGATCACCATACCCGGGCGTTTGCCGCTGGGCGGGGGACGCATGCTGGTCGCAGAGCCGATGGCCGTTGAGCCGGGATGCGATATCGTGCGCCGCGCCCGTGAGCTTGCGGCTGCCGGGGAAGTGGCAGCTTTGGTAGACGCGGCTGCCCTGGGTTTTGCCGACAGCGATAGTGAGCGGATCCTGGCGGGCTCGCGTGGCGAGATCCCTGCCGAGGCGCGATTGGCGCGCCTGTGGGTGGACGGTCCCGCACCGGGAGACGTGATGTGCCCGTTAGGAATGAGTGGCCGAAGCAAGAAGGTATCCGACTTGCTAGGAGAGGCTCGCATTCCCGTTTCCGAGCGCGCCGGCGTGCCCATGGTGAGGACGGCGCCGGGAGGTGTCGTGGTGTGGGTCGCCGGAGTTCGCGCGGACGAACGCTTTAAGTGCACGGCGGCGACGCGTGTGGCCTATCTGCTTCGCGTGGTTGACGCGGATTAGCCCCTCGCACCAGCTTTTCTGTGCGGCGTTGACGGTATTCCCGCGCTGATGATGCGCGGGATGGAAAATATACCCCGTGCGCTGCTAGAATGTATAGTTCGCGTCCATACGGCGGTGTGTGGGCGATTAAGCACAAGAAAGGGTTGTCATGGCTTCTCAACATCCGGATATCGAGAAGGTTCTGTTTACGCAGGAGGATATCGACGGTATCGTTTCTCGCCTGGGCGAGGAGATTACGCGCGACTACGCGGGTAAGGATCTGGTGCTGATCGCGGTTCTGCGCGGCGCTGTTGTCTTTATGGGCGACCTGATGCGCAAGATCGAGCTGCCGACCAACATCGATTTCATGGCTGTTTCGAGCTATGGCGACGGTGTGAAGTCTTCGGGCATCGTGCGTATCATTAAGGACCTGGATATCGACATCCGTGGTCGCGACGTGCTGATCGTCGAGGACATTCTGGACTCGGGCCTGACCCTCAAGTACCTGATGAAGAACCTCGAGAGTCGCAAGCCCGCTTCGCTGGAGGTCGCTGCCTTCCTGTGGAAGGACGTTGAGAACCGTACCTCGGCCATCACGCCCAAGTATGTTGGAACCCATTGCCCCGATGCCTTTGTGGTGGGCTACGGCCTCGACTATGCCGAGCGCTATCGCAACCTTCCGTATCTGGGCATTTTGAAACCGGAGGTTTATTCGTAAGATGCCCGACGACCGTAACGACAACAATTCCCAGGCTCCCCGGGACCCAAAGATTCCGGGGATGCCCGGAGGCAAGAAGCCCACGCGTACGGGCTGGCTGTATTTTCTTTTGGCTTGCGCGCTTCTGGGCTATGCCTTCTTTAATATGGGCTCCGGTTTTGCCAGCTCTAGCAATACCGTTAAGCTCGCGACGAGCGAGATGGTCAGCGCCATTAAGCAGGATCGCGTCGAAGATTTGACCTATACGGTTCAAGACGGAAGCGTGGCGGGTCATTACTGGAAGACGAAAAAGGACAAGGGCGATACGAGCGAGCTCAAGAGCTTCTCCTCGACCTATGTCGGCTCCGATTCGCTTGCCGAGCTTATGGCGGAGCACCCCGATACCAAGTACATCGTCAACACCAACGATCCCGATTTTTGGGGCGACCTGGCGATGAGCGTGCTTCCGACGATCGCCCTGATCGCCATCATGTTCTACTTTATGCGCCAGATGATGGGCGCCAATAATAGGAACATGCAGTTTGGCAAGACCAATGCCAAGACCAACGAGGCCACACGTCCCAAGGTCAAGTTCGAGGACGTTGCCGGCGTGGACGAGGCCGTCGAGGAGCTCGAGGAGATTCGCGACTTCCTGAGCGATCCGGACCGCTATCGCAAACTGGGTGCCAAGATTCCGCGCGGCGTTTTGCTGGTTGGTCCTCCGGGTACCGGTAAGACGCTGCTGGCTAAGGCCGTTGCCGGCGAGGCGGGCGTGCCGTTCTTTAGCATCTCGGGTTCTGACTTTGTCGAGATGTTCGTGGGCGTCGGCGCCAGCCGCGTGCGCGACCTCTTTAAGGAGGCCAAGTCCCAGGCTCCGTCGATCATCTTTATTGATGAGATCGATGCCGTGGGACGTCAGCGCGGAGCCGGTCTGGGTGGCGGCCACGATGAGCGCGAGCAGACGCTCAACCAGCTGCTGGTCGAGATGGATGGTTTTGAGGAAAGCGAGTCGGTCATCCTGATTGCAGCAACCAATCGTCCCGATATTCTGGACCCGGCATTGCTGCGCCCCGGTCGTTTTGACCGCCAGGTCACGGTCGACCGTCCGGACGTAAAGGGCCGCGAGCAGATCTTGCGTGTGCATGCCGAGAACAAGCCGATGGACGAGGACGTTAAGTTTGAGAAGCTCGCCCAGATGACCGTTGGCTTTACCGGTGCCGATTTGGCGAACCTGCTCAATGAGTCTGCGCTGCTGGCTGCTCGCCGCCATCGTTCCGTGATCTCGATGGACGAGGTCGAGGAGTCAATGGAGCGCGTGATTGCCGGACCGCAACGCAAGGGTCGTGTGATGACCGAAGCCGAGCGCACCACGATTGCCTACCATGAGAGCGGCCATGCCCTGGTGGGTCACATCTTGGAGCACTCCGATCCGGTTCATAAGATTTCGATTGTCAGCCGCGGCCAGGCTCTGGGCTACACGTTGCAGCTTCCGCAGGAGGATCACTTCCTCAAGACCAAGAACGAGATGCTCGACGAGCTTGCCGTGTTCTTGGGCGGTCGCGTTGCCGAGGAGCTCATGTGCGACGACATCACGTCGGGCGCGAGCAACGACCTGGAGCGCGCGACCAAGATGGCGCGCGAGATGGTCACGCGCCTGGGCATGAGCGAGGAGCTGGGCACGCAGGTCTTTGGCGAGGCGCAGCATCAGGTGTTCCTGGGTCGCGACTATGCCGATCACCAGGATTATTCCGAGGAGACGGCGCGCCGCATCGATATCGAGGTTCAGCGCATCATGCGCGAAGCCCATCGCCGTGCGGTCGAGATTTTGGATGCCCGTCGCGATCAGCTCGATCTGATGGCGAAGGTGCTGCTTGAGCGCGAGACCGTCGAAGGCGACGCCGTGAACGCCCTGCTCGACAACGAGTGGGATGTCTACCTTGAGCGCGAGGGCGATATCCTGGCGGCCAAGGAGGAACGCAATGCCAAGGCGGCTGGCATGCCGACCAAGAAGCGCGCGCCTCGCATGAGCGAGGAGGAGCTGGCGGCTGATGCCGCGGCCTTTGCGCAGGCGGCCATGCAGGAGGATGCCGAAGTGGCATCCGATGACGCTGGCGATGACCACGCCGTCAACGCCGACGCCGACACTGACAAATAGTCCTTCTAACGAAAGCCTCCGTGGGAAAACCTGCGGAGGCTTTTTCTTTTGAGCGATATGGGGCCGTCTGTTGATTGGGGACAGACTTAAATGAGCGTTTTCACGCATTTAAGTCTGTCCCCAATCAACATTGCTACGGCACTTTGCTCGGCTAAAGCGTACAATAGCGCCTATGCGAAAGGGGAACAGATGATCAACGAAACTATGTATGCTCGCGGTGCGGAAAGCTCCATCATCCGTGAGATTTTTAGCTATGGTCTTGAGCGCAAGGCACAGATCGGTGCGGAGAACGTATTCGATTTTTCGCTGGGCAACCCGAGCGTTCCGGCGCCCGCTGCCGTGGCGGAGTCCATTAAGAAGGCCTTGGAGCTGCCGAGTGACCAGCTGCACGGCTACACCCCCGCTCCGGGCTTGCCGCAATGTCGAGCAGCTGTCGCCGAATCGCTCAACCGTCGCTTTGGCACAAGTTATGAGGGCAAGGACGTCTTTATGACGGTGGGTGCCGCGGCCTCGCTCACCTGCACGCTCAATGCTGTTACGAACCCGGGCGACGAGGTTATTGTTATCACCCCGTACTTTCCGGAGTATCGCGTGTGGATTGAGAAGGCCGGCTGTACGTGTGTCGAGGCGCCTGCCGATGAAGACACGTTCCAGCTGAGCGTGGACAACGTGCTCAAGGCGATCAGCGAAAAGACGGCGGCCGTCATCATCGACTCGCCCAACAACCCGACCGGTGCCGTATATACGCGCGACACGCTGACGCGACTGGCCAATGTTCTGCGCGAGGCCAACGTTCGGCGTGATCCCGAGAATCCGATTATGCTCATCTCGGATGAGCCGTACCGCGAGATTGTGTACGGTGCCGAGGTGCCTTGGGTGCCCTCGATCTACGAGCACACCATCGTGTGCTACTCGTATTCCAAGTCGCTGTCGCTGCCGGGTGAGCGCGTGGGGTGGATCTTGGTTCCCAACACCAATCCGCAGGCTGCCCGTCTGATGCCGGCTGTTGCGGGTGCTGCCCGTACGCTGGGTTTTGTATGCGCACCGGCGCTCTTCCAGCGCGTGATTATCGATTGCATCGATGAGCCGAGCGATATCGATGCCTATGCCCGCAACCGCATGGCGCTCACCGACGCCTTGGCGGACTACGGCTATACCTATGTTGAGCCGGACGGTGCTTTCTACCTGTGGGTGAAGGCACTCGAGCCCGATGCGAATGCGTTTTGCGAGCGCGCAAAGAAGTATGAGCTGCTTGCGGTTCCCTCGGACAGCTTTGGTATGCCGGGTTGGTTCCGTCTGGGCTATTGCGTGAGTTACGAAACGATTGTCAATTCGCTACCCGCTTGGAAACGGTTGGCGGACGAGTATCGTTAAAAGTAAAGCGCTCTGCCTGCAATGTTTTACGTGAAACGGGGTTTGGTGTTAAGCCGGACCCCGTTGTCATGGACGTTGTGTCTTTGGGATGGAGTGGTTTTACGACTATCGAAGGCTATGCGTACAATGAATATAAGCGACGGCCATGCCAGATAAGGAGACCCGATGCCCTACCTGCTTTCTTGTGACATTCATACCCATACGATGTTCTCTGCGCATGCATATTCGACCATTGAGGAGAATGTGTACTGGGCGGCAGAGCGTGGCCTGCAAGTGCTCGGATCCGCTGACCATTTGAGCTCTATGGTTACGGCTTGCCCCAATGACCTGCGCAGTTTCCAGTTCTTTATTAACCAGGATATCTGGCCACGCATTTGGAGTGGCGTGCTGGTGCTTCGCGGCGCCGAGGCCGATATCGTTTCGCTGGACGGAAGCTTGTTTGGCGAGGACATTCCCGTTTCGTTCGATATTGCCGGCGATTCGTACAGTCACCAGCATTCGCTGTTCGATTTGGTGACGCGTAATTTGGATTATTTGGTTGCGAGCGTGCATAATCCGCAGATTGCTGAGGGTGCGACGATGGCCCAGACGACCGAGATGTATATCAACGCCCTGGAGCATCCCAAGGTGTTCATGCTGGGTCACACGGGGCGCTCGGGTGTGCCGTTCGATATCGACGAGGTGCTGTTGGCGGCTAAGGCCAAACACAAGATTATCGAGATCAACAACCATAGTCTTGAACACGGTGTCGACACTGAACATTGGGCCGTATGCCGCAAGATCGCCGAGCGCTGCGCCGAGCTGGGCGTGGGTATTGGTGTGTCGACCGATGCCCACATTGGTATGGCCATTGGCAAGCTCGATCACGCGCGCAAGATGCTCGACGAGATTCACTTCCCGCTGGATTTGATCGTGACGCGCGACCGCGAGACGCTGCTGCGCGAGATGGCGGCAGC
>CAJMPK010000052.1 GCA_905215205.1 uncultured bacterium
CCGCAACCGCACCTCCCCGTTCGCCTTCACCGGCAACAAGTTCGAGTTCCGTGCCTGCGGCTCCGAGCAGAACGTCTCCGACTCCAACCTGGTGCTCGATGCCGCCGTGGCCAAGTCGCTCAAGTCCTTCGCCGACGCACTCGAGGGTACGCCCGAGGATAAGTTCCAGGACGCCGCGCTCGAGTACTGCAAGAAGGTCCTGACCGACCACCAGCGCATTCTCTTCTCCGGCGATGGCTACTCCGACGAGTGGCCCGTCGAGGCCGAGAAGCGCGGCCTTGCCAACAACAAGACCACGGCCGACGCCCTGCCTGCCTTTGTTTCCGATAAGGCCATCGCGCTCTTTGAGGAGACAGGTGTCCTGACCAAGGCCGAGGCTCAGTGCCGCTACGACTGCAAGCTCGAGAAGTACAACAAGCTCATGAACATCGAGGCTACCACGATGGTTCGCGAGGCGCGTCGTACCTATCGCCCGGTCATTACCGCCTATGCCACCAAGGTCGCTAAGGGCCTTGAGACTATCCGTGCCGCCGGCGCCGAGGCCGCCATGCAGTGTGAGCAGAACACGCTCAACAAGCTCTGCAACGGCATCACCACCATCAACGACTCCATCAAGGCGCTCGACGCCGTGCATCAGAAGGCCGAGAGCCTCGATGGTCAGGAGCAGGCCAACGTGTACGCGCACGAGGTCGTTCCCGCTATGGATACGCTGCGCGCCGCCGTGGATGCCATGGAGGAGATCGTGGCCGCCGACTACTGGCCGGTCCCGACTTACGACGACATCCTGTTCTACGTGTAGGACTGGGACAACATACCGTCACGGTTGAAAGCCGGGGTCCGCATTACGCGGGCCCCGGCTTTTTGTTTGCGAAGGACGCTTTGAAGCCCGTTTTGCCGCCGATTTGCCTAGGTAGAAAGGGCTGTGGGCAAAAAACGTCAAATATGAGTACTGTCACAAGTCCTGTAACATTATTTATTTGCAAAATATGTAGTGTTACGCAACATATGTCCAAGTACTTAGCCGATAAACGTCTGCAATTCTTTCGCTGTAGGACACCTGAGGTCTAAATCGCCTTCTGAAGGCATGAAATCGCTGTTACTAAAATGGTAACAGTACTCATATTTGCTATTTTTTGTCCACAGGCCTTGCGATGATGCCGGGATCCGCACCCTGTCGGGTTCGAATCCCGGCACATGGGTATCAAAAAGCCCGCCACCGCGAGGGTAACGGGCTTCTCGTTTCAAATGGTGCCCCCAGCGGGATGTCCGCGTGCGGCTGGCGCCGCCCGCCTTCGCTGCGTCGCTCCGCTCCTTGCGTGCTGCGCTGGAAAACGCTTGCGCGTTTCCTCAGCTCCGCACCCTGTCGGCTTCGAATCCCGGCATATCGGTAGCAAAAAGCCCGCTACCGAATTGGTAACGGGCTTCTCAGATTCTGTGGTGCCCCCAGCGGGATTCGAACCCGCGATATCCACCTTGAAAGGGTGGCGTCCTTGGCCGCTAGACGATGGGGACAGCGGGAAAGAGTATAGCAGACTTTTTTAGCCGTTCACATATCGTTGGCAAACTGAAAAACCACCACAAAGGTGCCTGTCCCCTTTGTGGTGGTGGGGTGCTAGGGGAGGAGCTTCACGGCGGCGTCGTGGGCGGCGTGCTCGTAGGTGTCGTCGAGGGGCTTGAGCGGCAGCAGGGCTGTGGCCTGCGCATCGCCGCGGCGCTCGAGGGCGTGCGCGATCAGCCAGTCGGCGAGTTCGGGGTTCTTGGGCAGCGCCGGCCCGTGCAGGTACGTGCCGATGACGCCCTTGTAAATCAGACCCTCAAGGCCATCGTCGCCGTTGTTGCCGGTGCCCGCGACGACGGACGTTCCGAGCGGTGTGGCATCGGCGTCCAAAAGCGTGCGGCCGCCGTGGTTCTCGAATCCCACAAAGGGCTCAGGTGCCAGATCAGTTTTGACGGCTACGTTGCCGATCAGGCGATCGGAGCCACGTACGGTTTCGGCGGCAATGACGCCCAGGCCCTCAATGCGATCGTCGCCCATGTAGTACGAACGGCCGAGCAGCTGATAGCTGCCACAGATGGCAAGCAGTGTGCCGCCGTCCTCAACATAGGCCGCGACCTTGTCTTTTTGGGCGAGCAGCTCGTGTGCCACGGCTAGCTGGTCGCGGTCGGAGCCGCCACCCATCATGAGGATATCGGCATCGGTCAAATCAAGCGTTTCGCCCATACGGACCTCGTCTACACGCGCGGGAATGCCACGCCAGGCGCAACGGCGCTCGAGCGCGATAACATTGCCGCCGTCGCCGTAGAGGTTAAGGGCATCGGGATACAGGTAGACGATGCGCAGCGGGCGCGAAAGCTCGACTGGTGCGACGCCGACAGGAAGAGCGCCGCCGTCGGCACGGGCTACGGCGCGCCCGGCAACAGCGTCGGCAGTGGCGCCCTTCAGTCCGTCGAGCTCCTTGACCAGCGGCGGGAAGGCCGTGTAGTTGGCGACGGCGTAGAAGGTGTCATCGGCGGCCTCGTCTGCCACGGCGCCAATTGCCTGCGCGACGTCCGAGATAATCGCGGCATCGATGCCGGCATACTTGAGGCGCACCTGCATGTCGTGTGCGCGCGTGCCGCCGGCAAAGGCGACAAGACCCGGCGTGTCGACGATGCGCTCAAAGTCGACGTCGTAGATCCACGATACATCGTGTCCGTCGGCGTCGTTGTCGTTGAGGAAGAAAGCGCAGAGTCTGCCGCCTGCCGTCTTGATGGACTGGATTTGTCGATCGAAGCCTACGGGATTCTTAGCCAGGTTGGCCTCGACGGTGCGGCCGGCGATATCCCAGCGGCCCATGCGTCCGCCGGCGGGGACGTAGGCATCGAGCGTAGGCTGTAGAAGCGCCGTATCCACGCCCAACTCGTGCGCGGCGAAGAAGGCGGCGGCAACGTTGTAGACCATGTACAGGCCGTTGTAGCGCGTGGCGATGTGTGCGGCTGGCGCGCTGGAATCAGATCCAAACACCAGGTCAAAACCATAACCGTCGCAGCCGAGCTCCACGCCCGTCACGCGACGGACAAGCGCAGGGCGGGCCCAGCCGCACGAGGGGCAATGGTAGGCGCCGAGCTGGCCGTATTGCACGTAGTCATACTCCAGCGGCGCGTTGCACTGTGAGCAAAAACGCGAGTCGCTAATACGGTCGGACTCGGTGTTGGTGGCGCCGTCGATGCCAAAGGCAATACTCGCGTTGGGAACGCGCGCGGCAATCGAGGCGCACAGCGGGTCGTCGGCGTTGTAGATGAGCGTTGTTGTCGGCGAGAGCTCCAACGCATGGGCAATGACGTCTTGGGTATGGTCGATCTCGCCATAGCGATCCAGCTGGTCGCGGAAGAGGTTGAGCAGCACAAAGTAGGTCGGCTTGAGCTTGGGCAGGACACGCACCGTGTAGAGTTCGTCGCACTCAAAGACGCCTACGCGCTTGCTGCTGGCGGTTCGCTTAAGGTTGCCGCGCGCCTCGAGCAACGCGCCCACCACGCCCGGCTCCATGTTGTTGCCAGCACGGTTGCATACCACGGTGGCGCCGCTGGCGGCAACGGCGTCGGCGATGAGGTTGGAGGTGGTGGTCTTGCCGTTGGTGCCGGTGATTACCACGCTGCGGTCGACAAGGCCCGCGAGGTCGCTTAGCAGCTCGGGGTCGATCTTCATGGCGATGCGGCCGGGAAGCACGCCACCCTGGCGTTTGAGGATAGAGCGCAGTCCCCAGCGGGCGATATCGCTCGAGGTGCAGGCGAGAGATGAGCGGAAGTTCATGAAGCCGTTCCTAACGTGAATGACATGGTCGTGGCGTTTGCGCCGTTAAAAGCCGTAACGGCGCGCAAATTCCTGGGCAAGCTGCGATACGTCTTCGCAAGCGTTGGCCCAGGGGGCAAAGTCGGGAGTATCCGAGATGATGCCGTCGGCCTCCCAAACTGCCTGATGCGAAAGGTCCCAGGGGTCGTGCGGTTCGGGCCGGCAGGGAAGGTACGGCGTCTGATACATGGGGTTCAGCAAAAAGAACGCGCCGCCCTCGCAGCGGTTGGCAAACTCGCGCAGCGCGCGTGTCGCCGGGCGCATCTTGTTCGTTTTGAACAGCAGAATCGTGCGGGCGAGTAGGTACCAGGGGGAGTTCTCGAGGGCATCGGCCCCCATCTGCTCCTCGAGCTGGTGGGCCAGGGCAAAAAAGCTGTCCTCGTCTTCCAGACGAGCGAGGGCGAGTAACACGGTGCCTGCAGCTCGGGTGGGATAGCCTTCCGCCTTAAGAACACGGCGAGAATAGTTGGCGGCAGCACGGTAACGAGCGCTCGCCAAGCACAGCTGCGAGATGGCCTCGAGTGTGTGGAGCCACCCGATAAGAGCCGGCTCGCTCACGGTGAGATCGGCCGCCGTCACGCCGTCTGCCAGCACCTTGTTGGCCCAGTAGTGCGGGGCCTCCATGTCGAACCCGGGCACGCTTCGCTGCAGGTAATCGGCCGTGGTCGCCTCGAGTTTCATCAGGTCGCCCAGACAGGCGTCGACGGGCGTGTCCGCCAAAATGATGGCGAGCAGCTGGGCATCGACGGCCAGCGCGTCGACGCGGACGATCTTGAGCAGCTCATCGCGCGTATCGTCGAACAGGTGGTTGCGCGTCTGTTCAAACTCCTCGTCGCTGCCCATGTCCTCGATGCGATGGAGCTCGTCGAGCAGGTGGCGGTGGACGCCTGCATAGGACAGCAGTGCCTGGGCATGCTCGGTCTGCGCATACTTATGAGGGTTGACGCTCACGTCGTTATGGACAAGCTCGCGTGCTGCATCGGTGAGTTCGGGGTGCGACGCAAGGTAGGCGCGCTCCAGGTAGGCGGGGATGTAGACGCTCGGATCCATTAGAGGTCTCCTCCCTTAAACGGCAGGCCCTGCTCGGCCGCCCGCAGGATGCGCTCGTCAATCTGGGAACGCACGATATCGTTGGTGGCGACCCAGGCGGCAAAGCTGGCGTTGTCGGGGGCGCCCAAGCCCTCTTGCAGTACCGGCGTCGCCTCGGACAGCGCAAGGACAAGCTCGTCGGTGGAGCCCACGCCCACGTTGACGCGGGCATAGACGCCATCGGGAAACTCGGTTTGGAAATAGAGCGCCTCGGCTGCGTGTGGGCACGAGCGTGCAAGGATGCGCAAGTAGTGCTCGGCACCCTCGTAGTCCAGCTCGCGCCAGGCAGCGCTCATCAGCGCGATGAGCGTCCATGGGTCCAAGTCGCGCTCCGCGTCCTTGGGACGACGGCGTAGCGGCGTGTTGGTGAGATAGGGGACGGAGTGGGCAGAGCGAAAGCGCTTGAGCTCCTCGGCGGGGTATTCGAGCTTCGCCATGGCGAGCATCGCGGTGTGACGGACGCCGGCCGGATCGTTGGGGGCAAAGTCGAGGCTGCAGTTTGCGGCTTCGAGCGACATGCGATAGCGGCCGCTAATGAGGGCGCGCGACGCAAGGGCGGCAAGCCAGCGCAGGTAGGGGCGGCGCATAAGGTCGCCTGCGGCCTCACGCTCGTAGGGGTCCTGCGCCGAGGCGATCTTGAGTGCCAGGTCGTGCTCGACTTCATCGCGCTTGGATACCAGGTACTGTACGTACTCCTCGTTGGAGTTGGCGGTGAGGGCGGTCAGCATGCGCTGGGCATCCCAGTTGGTGGGGTCGAGCGCGGCTGCCTCGCGAAGCATGTTCTCGGCAGCGGCCTCTTCTTGCTCTGCCTGGGTATCGTCAGGGATAAAGGGAATGCGGTAGTCGACAGCCTCGACCACCTTGGCAATGAGGTGCCCGGCGCGGTCGCGGTCGTGCACGATGAGCGGCGCGGGGTTGCGGGTGAATTGTTCCATCAGACGCTCTACGGCGGCACCGTCGGTGAGCGGGATATTGTCGCGGCGCAAGGCCTCAAGAACGAGGCGATGGCAATCCTCTTGAATGGGATCGAATGCCATGGGGCCTCCTTTGCTGCGGTTAGGGTTCAAATGTCTCTATATAAAGTTCTATTTTACCCGCATGTGGCACACGGGGGGTGCCGCACTTGGACATGCACCTTTGCACCACGAAGACGGATGTCGCACAAATGTCGGCACCTTGGACGACTGAGTGGTATCACGGTGCCGCAAACGGTCGATTTTTGGCGGCGAACGGGGCGCATTTTGGAGGGGCACAGTCCTGCCCGGGATATGTGGGCAACCTTGATAAAACGTTTGCCCAGCTTGGGAGTATGAATGCCCCACAAGGGTCTTCAGGGATAGAAAAAACGTTTCATCATTGTCGGCTTTAGGTGAATAACTGACCAACCAGAACGGTAGAATAGTGTTTGTCTGAGCGTTGAGACGTTTAGACATCGCGCATTGTCATCGCCGGCAACGCGCAAAACGGTCCTGACGGAGCCAATCGGGTGCTCCGTTATATACGCAAGTCTAAGAGGGGCTTGTTTAGGAGGCACAGTATGGGACGTTTTACCAATCCTCGCGATCTGTACTTTGGTGAGGGCGCTCGCCACGAGGTGAAGAACCTCAAGGGCAAGAAGGCCATCATCGTTTCTGGTGGCAGCTCTATGCGCCGTGGCGGGTTCCTGCAGGACGTTGAGGCCGACCTCAAAGAGGCCGGCATGGAGGTCAAGCTGTTCGAAGGCGTCGAGTCCGATCCGTCCATCGAGACGGTCATGAAGGGCGCCGAGGCCATGCGCGAGTTCGAGCCCGACTGGATTATCGCCATCGGCGGCGGCTCGCCCATCGATGCCGCTAAGGCCATGTGGGTCTTCTACGAGTATCCCGAGGAGTCCTTCGATAACATCATCCAGCCGTTCAGCTTCCCCGAGCTGCGTCAGAAGGCTCACTTCTGCGCCATCTCCTCTACCTCCGGTACCGCTACCGAGGTCACTGCCTTCTCCGTCATTACCGACTACGCCAAGGGCATCAAGTACCCGCTGGCCGACTTCAACATCACCCCTGATGTCGCCATCGTCGACCCCGAGCTCACCTACACCATGCCCGCCAAGCTGTGCGCTCACACCGGCATGGACGCTCTGACCCACTGCATGGAGGCCTACGTTTCCACCTGCGCTTCCATGTTCACCGACGCCAACGCTCTGCACGGCATCCGCGAGATCGTCGAGTGGCTGCCCAAGTCCTATGCTGGCGACCATGAGGCCCGTCAGCACATGCACGAGGCTCAGTGCATCGCCGGTATCGCCTTCTCCTCGGGCCTGCTCGGCATCGTTCACTCCATGGCTCACAAGACCGGTGCTGCCTTCGAGAACGGTCACATCATCCATGGTGCCGCAAACGCTATGTACCTGGGCAAGGTTATCCAGTGGAACTCCAAGGATCCCCGTGCTGCCGAGCGTTACGCTTACGTGGCCAAGGAGATCCTGCACCTTCCCGGCGAGACCAACGAGGAGCTCATCGCCGCGCTCGTCCAGAAGATTCGCGACCTCAACGACCAGCTCAACATTCCGCAGTCCATCAAGGATTACGCGAATGGTGGCGTGAAGGTCGACGCCGAGAACCCGCAGATGGTTTCCGAGGAGGAGTTCCTCGCCAAGCTGCCCGAGATCGCCGCGAACGCCGAGACCGACGCCTGCACGCCGGAGAACCCGCGTGAGACCAAGGCTGCCGACTTCGAGAAGATCCTCAAGGCCTGCTACTACGACACCGACATCGATTTCTAATCGACTCTTGTTATCGTAACGAGGGGCTCCGCACGTATCCGTACGGAGCCCCTTTCTTTTTTCTTTTAGAGAATGGGATAGTTATGGCTGCAATTTTCAATAGCCCCAGCAAGTACATCCAGGGTCCGGACGAGCTGGCCAAGCTCGGCTCCTATGTTGAGCCGCTCGGCGCTAAGGCCCTCGTCATCGTGACGCCTTCGGGCAAGAAGCGCGTCGGTGCCAAGATCGAGGGCGGCTTTGCCGAGGCCAAGGCCGAGCTGCTGTTCGAGGACTTTAACGGCGAGTGCTCCAAGGGCGAGGTCGATCGTCTGGTTGCGCTCGCTCGCGACAACGGTTGCGACATCATCGTCGGCGTCGGTGGCGGCAAGATCCTCGACACCGCGAAGGCCGTTGCCTACTACCTGGAGTCCCCGGTCATCATTTGCCCCACCATTGCTTCGACCGATGCTCCGTGCTCGGCACTTTCGGTGCTCTACACCGACGACGGCCAGTTCGACAAGTATCTCTTCCTTAAGGCAAACCCCAATATTGTCCTTATGGATACGACGGTTATCGCGGCGAGCCCGGTGCGCCTGACGGTTTCCGGCATGGGCGATGCGCTCGCAACCTACTTTGAGGCCCAGGCGACGCATGATGCCGACGGCGGCACTTGCGCCGGCGGCAAGGGCGGCATGGCCGGCCTGGCGCTCGCCAAGCTCTGCTACGAGACGCTTATGGCCGATGGCGTCAAGGCCAAGGTCGCGCTGGAGAAGGGTGCGCTCACGCCTGCCGTCGAGCACATCATTGAGGCCAATACGCTGCTTTCGGGCATTGGCTTTGAGAGCTCGGGCCTTGCTGCTGCTCATGCCATCCACAATGGCCTGACGATGCTGCCCGAGTGCCACGGCATGTATCACGGCGAGAAGGTCGCCTTCGGCACCATCGTCCAGCTGGTACTCGAGGATGCTCCGACTGAGAAACTCGAGGAAGTCTTGGGTTTCTGCATTGAGCTGGGTCTGCCCGTTACGCTCAAGGAGCTGGGCGTTGCCGAGGCTACGCGCGAGAAGGCCATGATTGTTGCCGAGGCCGCGTGCGCGCCCGAGGACACCATGTGCAACATGCCGTTTGAGGTGACGCCTGAGATGGTCGCCAACGCCATCCTGGGTGCCGACGCGCTGGGCCACTACTATCTCATGGATGAGTAAATCAAGCTAAGGAAGGGGCAAAGCCAACAGATGGTTTTGCCCCTTTTTGCTATGGTGCAAAGGGGTCGGGTTAGTTGAACCAAAGAAGGCGGGGTAGGCCTGCGATGAGGTTTTTGCCCCGCTCTCGTTTGAC
>CAJMPK010000053.1 GCA_905215205.1 uncultured bacterium
GAGCACCACGCCATCGACGGGGATGGACTCGCCGGGGCGCACGCGCAGGACCTGGCCGGGAAGGATGGCGTCGACATCGACGGTGGTTTCGGTGCCGTCCTCGGCCACGACGGTCGCGGTCTTGGGCGCCAAGTCGATGAGCGCTTCGATGGCGCCGCCGGTCTTGGATTTGCTGCGTGTCTCGAGATATTTGCCCACGGTGACGAGCGACAGGATGGTGCCGGCGCTCTCAAAATACAGGTTGTCCATGCCCGTCATCATGGCCTCGTGGACCTGACCCGCGGCTAGCTGGTCGGCCATGATGAACATGGCGTAGAGCGACCAGGCGATGGAAGCAGCGGCGCCCACGGCAATAAGGGCGTCCATGGTAGGTGCGCCGTGCGTAAGCGATTTAAACCCGTTGATAAAGTACGCGTCGTTGACATAGACGATGGGAATGAGCAGGACGAGCTCGGTGAGTGCGAGCGTCATGCTGTGGGTGTGGTCGGTGAAAATGCCGGGCAGTGGCCAACCGAGCATGTGCCCCATGCCTATGTAGAACAGTGGGATGAGGAATACGATCGAGACGATGAGGCGGGTGCGCATGGCAGAGGCGGCGGCCTCCAACTTTTTGGTCGGCGACTCCATATGGGCGGCGCCGGACCTGGCTTGCGCACTTCCGCTTTGGACAGCGTCGGTGCCCGTGCTGATGGGCGAGGCCGAGTAGCCTGCGCGGTCGACGGCGGTGCAGATATCGTCGGGGGAGACTTGCGCGGGGTCGTAGTCGACCATCATGGAACCGGCGAGCAGGTTTACCGCGACGCTTTGGACGCCGTCGAGTTTGCTCACGGCGCGATCCACGTGCGCCTGGCAGGCGGCGCACGTCATGCCGCCCACATCGAACTTATCTTGAGCCATGGCTTCTCCTTTCTGTAGTTCGGCGGTGTGAATGTTTGCCTGCCGATACTATACACCCATACCCCCTGGGGGTGTCCAGAACAGAAAGAAATGTATGACATTTCGTTACAGATGAGGGTGGTTGGTTGGCCGATGGACCGTCTCGACCAATCATCTCAATCTGTAACATCTGGCAGGGAAAATGACCTCTAACTGTTACAGATCGAGACAATTGCCGGGGAGGGGTCCCGTCACGGCAAGACGCCCGCCGCCTAGATACAGAACCCGGGGATCACACAGGTTAGCTTGTTTGGCTTTTCCGCAGGCGTTGCGTACGTAAAGACGTCGCCGTCGTGCCCCACGCGGTTCATATAGAGCGTGCCTTCGCTCTCCGATGTGTCGGGGCTCACCGTGCGCTCCCACCAACAGGTGTCCTTGCCCTTCCACTGGCGGACCATCGTCTCGTTCGTGGAATACGGGCTCACCTTGAGCTCGCGGAAGAGCTGATACTCCTTGCCCTCGCCGTTGTAGATGTCTGCCAGGTAGTGATAGTCCTCGGTAAACGAATCGGGCGGTTGCGTACCGCACAGCTCGACCATGGCGGGCAGCCAAAGGGTTGCGGGCAACTCGCTCAGGCACGATGCGCTGTTGGCGGCGCCCACATTGTTCGAGACCTTCTTGACCCCTTTAATGAGCGCGCGCAACTCGTTGGGCAGCAGCTTAAGGCCGTCGCCGTTGAGCCATTCCCGCAGCTCGCAATCTGCCCAGCCGGCGCTCGGCGGTTCAGCCGCAGCGTCGCGCTCGGCAATGCCAGCATCGAACATAAACGTCAGTCCGGCCTTGCCCGTCCCGTCCAGAAGCTCGTCGTGGCGGATGCCCACAAGCTGCGCGCCGACGTGCAGTCCGTTGGTGAGCGTGACGCGCTTGGTGCACGGATAGGGGATATGCCCGTTGTCATCGAGCAGATGATAGCGCTTGGCAATCTCGCGTGCCTCGCTACGGGTCTCGGCGGCCTTAATCTTGAGCGAAATCTCCTGCAGCTGATCCCAGGTGTAGTCGTCAAGCGAACCGCGGATGCCGTCCAGGTAGTCGGGGATGCCAAAGCCATGGGTTGCCGCCCCGATAACGCCGAGCCCCGCAACGGCCGCGACAACGCCACCGATAATAAAGCGGCGACGGGTCATGGCATCGTGCCGGGCCTGCTCCAGGATCTCTCGCGCGCGCTCGCCGGCGACGTCGACCTTAAGGTGCGTGCCAGAATCGATATCAATCGCGGCCTCGTCTCCTGCGCCTTCGCGGCCCTCGGATTCGGCATCGGTGAGGTATGCCGAGAGCACCTCGAGCATCTGCTGCTCGGTGGGACGATCGCACTGCTCGACTGAGATGCCTTTCATGATGATCTGGACAAGCGCTTTGTCGCCCTCGCATCGCGGCTCGAGCGGTGCCGGCTTGGTCTTGGTCTTTATGAGGTAGAACGAGCCGGTTGCCGCGGCGCCCGTCGACTCCACATCGAACGGCTTGCGACCGCTGTAGAGCTGGTACAGAATGCTCGAAAGCGCGTAGACGTCGATTGCGGGCGAGCGGCGAAGGGCCGCGATGCCTTCGATATCCTGCGTGAGCATCTCGGGCGCGGCGTATGCGGGCGTGGCAAAGCGCCAGATGTCGGCGCGCCGGGTGATCGTGTCATCGCCGAGGGCCATGGTCGCGGAGCCCATGTCGATGAGGCAGGGGTCAAAGGAGCAATCGACGATCTGCTGCTCGAGCGTTCGACTGGTGGTACGGAACATAATGTTGGCGGGCGACAGGTCGCGATGGACGACCGGATTTACGAGTCCCTGGGTCATCAGGAGTGCGCGAAGCACGGCGTTTCCAACGGCGGCCACCATCTGGGTGGTTAGCCCGCCCGAGACATCGTGCGGAAGCAAGGGCAGCGCCTGCTTGAGCGAGGTGCCCTCGACCCACTCCATGAGGATGAGCGGGTCGTCCTCGCACGATCCATAGCCATAGACGCGCGGAAATCCGCGCAGGTGCGAGACGGTGCACAGATGACGGTACTCCTCGAACAGCGCGGCGGTGTTGGCCAGGTGCGCAGCCGCTTGCTCGGCGGAGCGATCGGGCGTCTGGTCGGAAAGGATGACGTTGTCCTTGAGCAGCTTGACGGCAAAGACCTCGCCGCTCGTGTTGGTCGCGCGCAGCACGTGTCCGATGCTGCCGGCGCCGCGGTGCACCGTTTGAAGAATAAGCGTCATAAACCGGCGCTTGGCATCATCCTCGGCGCTGGGGTCGACCGCCACGGCGGTATCGAACGTGTCGAGACGAATGAGTTTATTGCCGTCGACGATATCCATGAGAATGCTCCTGTCAATACGAATAAAGCTGGGTCATCAAGACGAGGAGAGCGGAAGGGAAACGATTTGACCCGTCATGATAGATATTGCCAGCGGCTATTTAGCCAAGGATACAACAAGGAAGGAAGTATCCGTTCCCAGCTGAAGAATGTCACCATTTGCAATGATCGCGGAGGGAGAGGCCTCTGAAATCCCTCGTTTGCTTCGGGGCATTTCGAGCGTCCGCTCTTTTCCGTTCGATCCGCTGATGAGAATCGTCCCGTTTGTAGAATGAAGCCCCCTTGCGTACCAGGTGCCGTTTTCGAGCCAGATATGAAGATGCCGGCGTGATACCGAGCTTCCAACATCAGTGATATCGGAGGCGTTGTAACTAATGGAGCCAATGACTGTTCCCTCGGGTTCAATAGACAGGGGGTGAATCGGGGGGACGATCGAGCTGCCGATTACGCGAATTAACCCCAGCTGGGTTTGATTGGGTTTGCGGGAGGCTCGTTTCGGATTACCCGGGCTTGTCAGTTCTGTCTTTAAAGAGACGGCAAGGCTCGCGTTGGCAAATATCTCGGTGCTCTCAACGGCGGCTGAGGCGTTTTGCAGACAGCCGCACGCGATAAAGAGATGCAGATATAAGATGTCGCGGTCCAGCTCTGATTTGAGCGTCCCGTTATTAATTCTGTGCAGTGCGTTGGCATAGACGCTTGCGTCCTCGCCGATGCAGGTTAGAGCTTCTTGCATGTTGAGTGCCGCTGGTCCCGCATAGTGTGCGGACACGAGACGGCGCGCATTTGATCCGCCCAAATTCGAGATGATTTTCGAAAACAACGTCTGAGTGCTAATGCCAAAGTTAGAAAACTCGGCGGGATCGATGGAACCCGGCGCGGCGTTTGTAATCTTTCGCGAAAGAAACGGACGATTGGAGACATGGCTGAACAGATCAGACTTGCTCGAAATGAGAATCGAGGCGGCGGCGCAGTTGGTGATGCCGCCGAAGCTTCGCAGATCTCCGTACATCTCTGAACTTGGTGTACGCATGCTCCTCCGTTCCCGTCGTTAGCCTGACGAGCCTTTAAAATGTGCGCGCCGATTGCCGGGCTTAGGCCAACTCGTAAGGAATGTGCTGGTGGGCGCATTCAACGTTCGGCGCGATGACACGGGTAGCACGAATCGAATGATGGTCACGCAAAGCAACGGGCAGGGTGTCCCGGCCGCCGTTCGCATAACCTTTTGCGACCATTTTAGATGTTGCGCAACACTTCTCGCAATTTCAGCGATAGAAATAATA
Organism: uncultured bacterium; assembly: GCA_905215205.1. GTDB lineage: Bacteria > Actinomycetota > Coriobacteriia > Coriobacteriales > Coriobacteriaceae > Collinsella. The sequence continues at coordinate 4,504 of CAJMPK010000053.1, forward strand.
CGAAAGTTCACCAGCTGAAAGGAAAGAGTTGTGGCGCTTTACGACGAAGCTCGGACCATACCTTATGACACCTTTGACTATAAAGCGGAGTGCGATGCGTACGATAGGGCGTCCTCGGACTGGGACAAGTTTATGCAGGCCGCCGCTCTCGCGAAGTTCGCTAGCCGCAATGGTGACCGACGCGGCGAGGAAGACTGGCTTTTGCGCGCACTGTGCTGGGTCGATTGCGGATCGGCCTATTACAGTGAGGTAGCTTACGCGCTTGCCGATCACTGCGATAGATATGGCGTCTATATTAGCCGCTGTATGGGGGACGATGATGTGCCCACCCGCATGGACGGCAGGCTTTGGAGAAAGTTTGCTAGGGGAGAAAGCCTTAGCGATGACTCTTCAACGGACTCGCAGGATGGTTCCGGTCCCTCTGCCGAGGCCGCGGCTCAGGTTGGCGCGGCGGCTTCGAAGGGCCTGATCGACGAGGTTGGCTGGGGCACCGTTATTCTGCTGCCCTTTGGCGTCTTTATGATTGGCAAGTTTATCCTCGATACCTACGGCGATATCATCTTTGGCTTCCTGAAGACTGCGGGCATCGTAGTTGCCGTCATCGCGGCGTTGTTTGTCATTACAAAGTTCATTCTTCCAAGATTTCGTGGTTAATAGCGAACGTGTAAGGAGTTCACATGCAATGCGTGGCTTGCGGAAAAACAATTCCCGATAGCATGGCTTTTTGCCCTTATTGCGGAGCCGCTCAGACGGGAGGTGCGTCTGGCTCGACGAGCTCGTCGGCGGATTCCGGAACGGGGTCGTCTTCTGATTCTGGTTCTGATTCGTCATCCGGGGCTAGCGCGACGACGTCCTCCGGTCCTGCTCCTACCCCCGCGCCCAGCCCCACGCCTGGTGCCGGAACGGCTTCGGGCTCCTCTGCAGGCGGAAGCGCCGCTGCTTCTGCACCTGTCGCACCGACGCAGTACGAGTCAGACAAGCGCCTGGGACAAATAGCCTGCGTCCTTTCTGCCGTTGCTTTGGTTCTCGTAATCGCTGGCCTTCAGAAGGCATACATCGGTCTCGGCGTAATCATCGCTGCTTACTTGCTGATCAACATTTTTAGGAAGTAGGAGGAGACAAACATGGCGTTATTTGGAATTATTGCCGTCGGATTTGCTCTTATTGTCGTCTACGCGATCGTGAGGGCTTTTCAAGCCCAGATCACCTTTGTTCTTGGCGCTATTGTTTTGAGCTTCTGCGCGTATGGCGTTTTTAAGGCTTTTAAGAATTACGCGGCTGCATTTAAGAAAAATGCGATTGATTCGAACAGGAGCTAGCGATTATGGCATTGACTGACGAGCGCTATAACCAGACGGCTGCTCTTTTGCCGCCCGAGCCTTCTCGTGCTGAGTACTGGCTCGATAAGGGTTTCTCTGATCTTGGAGCGACGATTCGAGAGGCGATCGTCCTTAACAGGGTTACGCGCGGGGAATTAATTACTGAGCTCTACAATGGCGGCTTTATCCACAAGGTCCTGTGGGGCATCTGCTTCCTCTCGTTTCTTGTTGCGGGCGTTGCGGGAACGGTAATCTTTGCATTCATCCATTCGGCCGTCATCATGGTCGTAATGGTGCTCGTTTATATCCTCTTTGGTCTCTCGCGCGCATTGGATGCTTGGTATCGTAAAACGCGCAAGATGGAGTTTGTCTGCGAGCAGTGCAAGCATGTTTGGCCGACCCCTGGGTATGTTTGCCCCAAGTGCGGCAAGGTTCATTCCTACCTTCGTCCCAACACGTTTGGCTTCTATACGCATGTGTGCGAGTGCGGCCAAAAGCTCCCGTGCACCTTCTTTGCGTCTGCTAAGGGGCCTGATGGATCGACCATCCATCGCTCTGACTTGGAGCAGTGCTGTCCTAATCCCAATTGCGCCCATTCGGTCGCTTCGGGTGAGGCCAGGACGATGTCTATTCCCGTTGTTGGTGGCCGTTCGGTAGGAAAGACCTCCTACATTGCGGCACTTGCCCACGACCTTGTGCTCGACCGCGCAGCCAAGGAGGGCTATGACACCGATTTTCTCGATGATGACAAGCGAGGGCTCTTCTCCGAGCTCGAGAAGATTTATCAATCGGGCGATGCGAGCATGACGAGTGAGGACTCAGACGTCAAGCGCGCCTCCGCATTCTCGCTGAGCGTCTTTGTCCGCAAGGACGGGCTCGATCCCGACCGTCTAATCCATCTCTACGACGTCGCCGGTGAGACCTTCCTTAATAACGACGAGCATGAGGACCAGCTTCAGTACGCATACGCCGAGGGTGCCGTGCTGCTGGTGGATCCCATGAGCATTCCCGATCTGGCAAGCGAGCTCGAGGAAGGGCTTTCGGCAACGGATGCCGCCGTTTCTGGCCGCTCGAACCCCGACGACGTCTTGGCTTCCTTGATTGAGAAAGTCAAAAGCGTTGCCAAGCCAGATCGTCAGGGCAGATTCACCATGCCCCTTGCCGTGGTGCTCAGCAAGGCGGATCTTCCGGGCTTGGATGAAAAAATCGGACAGGCCGCCTGCGATGCGTATCTTGCTGCAAATCCCGAGTGTCCTGTCGCCGACGCACAGGATGCCGTGCTTCGCGATGTCCTGCTCGAATATGGCATGGGTAACTTCTTGACGTCGCTTAAGGCGAGTTTCCGCTCGTATCGCTTCTTTGCAGCCTCTGCCGTTGGTCACGAGCGTCTCGCCGGCGCTTACGATCCCAAGGGCGTTGTCGAGCCGTTTGCATGGATTGCGGGGCAGGCGGACCCGACGTTTGCCACGGCGATTTCCCTCCCCGTTGAGAACGCTGTTTCTTATGCCCAGCAGCTCGAGATCGATCGAAGGAAGAAGAGGTAGACGCACATGACTGACGATGTTTTTGTTCCCTCGTTTGAGGACGTCGCACCCGAAGAACCTGTATGCGATGAGGTGGGGTGCGCAAGCGAATCCGTTGAGACTGCTGAGCCTGCTGCGGAGTCGGCCGAGCCCGTTGAGACTGAGACGCCTGCCACCGACGACGCAGCCGTCGAGGAGGGGAAGTGCGATTGCGACGCGAATGCCACTGCTGATGTCGAAGTTAGCGAGCCGACTCCCGTTATGCCTGCCGAGGAGCTGGCGCGTCGTCTCGATGCATTGGATGAGGGTATTACTCAGCTAACGGGGCTCTTTCGCCAGAAGATCGATCGCACCACCTTTGAGGAGGAAGTGCTCAAGAACAACAGTGCGGAAATTGAGCGCTATCGCTCCGGTGTGTACGAGAAAATCACCATGCCCCTGCTTAAGCGCGTGACGTCGGTGGTCGACGCCATGAACAAGACGCTGGCCTATCTTGGCACCGTTGAGGGGGATGCGGCTCAGCAGCAGGCGGAGGATCTTTCCGTCTATCGCGACATGCTCGTTGAGGTCCTTTGCGATTTCGGCGTCAACTCGTTTGCGCCTGAACCGGGAGATCGATTTGAGAGTGGCCGTCATACGCTGGCTATGCCACGCACCTTGACGGGCGACTCTGAAAAGCGCGGCGTCATTATCGAGGTCCTGTCGCCGGGCTATGAGCTTTCGGGGTTTGTTCTCGATCCGGCGTTTGTCCGTGCGTATACGTATAAAAAGGGCTACGTCGAGCCCGAGCAGCAATTAGACAAAGACGACGAGTAGGCAAGGAACCTAATCGTCTCATTCGGTTTAGTCACCATTAAAGGAAGGAAATAATCATGAGTGACGAGAAGACAACGGTAATCGGCATCGACCTGGGTACCACCTACTCTTGCCTCTCTTACATCGACGAGACGGGTAACCCGGTGGTGGTCAAGAACTCCGAGGGCTCCAACACCACGCCCTCTGTGGTGCACTTTGATCCGGATGACCCCTCCAAGTACGACGTGGGTCAGCCTGCCAAGGACAATGCTTTGATCGACCCCGATTTCACGGCCTCTTTTGTTAAGCGCATCATCGGCGACAACCCCGTTGCAATCACCGTTGACGGCGAGACCTACTCCCCCGAGCAGATTTCTGCTTATGTGCTCAAGAAGCTCACCTTCGATGCTTCTCAGAACATGCCCATGGGCTACGATGGTTGCGTCATCACCGTTCCTGCTTATTTTGGTGATGCCGAGACGCAGGCTACGCTCGCTGCGGCAAAGATTGCCGGCCTTAACGTGTACGGCACGGTGCAGGAGCCGGTTGCTGCCGCCATCAACTATGGTTGCGACAAGAGCGATAAAGACGAGGACGTTATCGTCTACGACCTGGGCGGCGGTACTTTCGATGTCTCCGCGGTTTCGTTTAGCCATAGCGAGGGCTCCAAGAACATCGAGGTCGTCTGCAACCAAGGCGACAAAAACTTGGGCGGCGGTGACTGGGATGCTGCTATTGTTGCGTACCTCAAGGATGAGTTCTGTGATAAAACGGGTGCGGACGAGGACGTGTTTGACGAGTATGCCGACCAGCAGCTCCAAGGC
>CAJMPK010000054.1 GCA_905215205.1 uncultured bacterium
CTCCTTTTTACTGACGCACCCCATAGCAATAAAGAGGGCCGCAAGCGACCCTCTCCATTGCATTATGCAATCAAATACTGTGTTTTACATCAAGCCATCGATGAACGGTAGCTTAGGCGCTGTACTTGTTTGCCTCGCCGAAGGTGCCGGCCTCGACAATCCAGCCGTCCTTCATGATGACGTCCATGTTGTCGGTGTTGAGCACGTGGATGTCGGCGGCGACGTCACCGTTGACGACCAGCAGGTCGGCGCACTTGCCGGCCTCGATAGAACCGGTCTCGTCCTCGATGTGGCACATCTTGGCACCGTTGAGGGTGGCACAGGTGATGGTCTCGACCGGGGTGAAGCCGATCTTGTCGACGAACTCGTACATCTCCTCGATGGAGCAGGTGCCGTACGGGGTGACGAAGGAGAAGGAGTCGGAGCCGATCGTCATGACGACGCCGCGCTTCTTGGCCTCGCGCAGGCAGTCGTAGTTGCGCTGCAGCTCCTTCTCGACCAGGGTGCCCTCGTACTTGTCGTGCAGCTCGGGGACGTAGACGGGCGGATAGGTGGCGTACCAGGTGGGCAGGAAGGCGATCGTCGGGGTGAAGAAGGTGCCCTGCTCGGCCATGAGGTCCATGGTGCGCTCATCGATATCAAAGCCGTGAATCAGCTGCTCGCAGCCAAAGCGAACGGAATCGTAGGCAGCGGCGTGGTTGTTGTAGCAGTGGCTCCACACGGGGATGCCGACCATCTTGGCCTCTTCGACCACGGCCTGAATCTCCTCGGAGCAGTAGTGCTGGTCGCGGCCGGAGTCCCAGCGCCAGATGCCGCCACCGGTAGCCCAGATCTTGATGGCATCGGGGTTCTCGCGCAGGCGACGACGGACGGCCTTGCGCAGATCCCAAGGACCGTCGACCTGATCGCCCCAGGGGTGCGATTCCTTGTTGAGCTCCTGGCTGCAGTGGTGAGAGTCGCCGTGGCCGGCAACGCGGCAGAAGCCAAGGCCGGTGGCCAGAACGCGCGGGCCCTTGAAGACGCCCTTGTCGATGCAGTCACGGATCTGGATACCAAAGCGGCCGATCTCGCAGACGGTGGTGAGGCCGTGGGTGAGGCAGTCATAGGCCTGCTTGACGGCGACGGCCTGCTTCTCGAGGAGCGGCTGCATGACCCAGTCGGTGTCATCGTCGGTCAAGTTGCCCGAGAAGTGCAGGTGGGTGTCGATCAGGCCGGGAAGGACGGTCTTGTCGGCGGCGTCGATGACCTCAACGCCCTCGGGAAGGTCCTGCATGGCGCCGGCGTACTCGATCTTGCCGTTGTCGTCGACGAGAACGAGGGAGTTCTCGACCGGCTCGGCACCGGTACCGTCGATGAGCTTACCGCCAACGATTGCATACTTAGTGGACATGGTTCCTCCTTATGGATCCATATAGTGGGCGAGGCCGTGTTGGGTTAAGGCCTCACAAAGCTACCCAAGTGGCGCCGGGTTCGGTGCGCGGAAGAGAGGAGCCCGCGCACCCGATCCGCCCCGGCTAGGCGTTACTTTTTGCGGGAATTGGTGAAAGCCATGAGGGCCAGGCCAATAGCCAACCAGCCAATCACGATGCTCCACTCCACCATGTTGAGGGAGGCGGGAGAGAACGGAATCACAAGCAGGCCGATGATGATGGCGCAGGCGGCGATAGCGAGGCCGATGCCAAACTTGCCGCCGGGCACCTCGTAGGGACGAGGCAGGTCGGGCTCGGTGAAGCGCATGCGCAGGCAGGCGAGCGCGACCATGCCGCAGGAGAAGATGAAGGCGAGAGCCGACACGTTGGTCAGAGGGATGAGCATGTTCTTGCCCAAAAACGGACCGACGACGGTGATGACGCCCAGAACGACGCAGGCAAGCTTGGGAGCGCCGGACTTGGGGTCGACCTCGGCGAATTGCTCGGGCAGCTGGCCCTTGCGGCCCATGGCGAGCATGATGCGGCTCGTGGCGCCGTAGAAGGAGTTCATCGGGCCCATGGGTCCAAGCGTGGCGATGACGAGCATGGCCAGGTACAGGAGCATGTTGATGCCCTTGAGGCAGGCGAGCGCGGGAACCGGGCTCTTAACAAACTCATGCCAGTCGAGGATGGTGCCGAACGAGTAGATGCAAACCATGTAGAAGCCGCCGGCGGCCAGCAGGGCCAGGGAAATGATCTTGCCGAACTTGTTCCAGTTGAGGCCCTCGGCCGCTTCCTCAGCCTGCTGAGGAATGGTGTCGAAACCGGCGTAGAAGAACGGAGTCAGAACCAGGACCGACACGATGCCGGCGAACAGGCTGGTGCTCTCGGTAGCGGCCTTGCCGCCACCAGCGCCAGCGACCTGGGAGAACACGGGCATGGCGTTGTCCGGCGAGCCGGTGAACAGCGAGACGCCCATGGCGAGCAGCATGCCGCAGAGCAGGGCCTTGGTCAGGAAGGCCTGAAGCTTGGCAGCCGAGCTGGCACCGCGGAAGTTGAGAAAGATGACGTAGACTGCAAAGCCGAGCGCGATCAGCGTCGGGAACAGATAAACGTCAGCGCCCAGGATGGTGTAGAGCTTGACGGCGCGCAGCCACTCAAGACCGGGCAGGCTACCGAACATCTCGGACACGAGGGTCGAGATGGCGATGGCCTCCCACGGACACAGGATGCCGTTGCCCAGGGCCAAAAGCCATCCGGTGATGTAGCTCAGCGTACGGCCAAAGCTACGATCGACATACTCGACGATACCGCCCGAGATGGGGATAGCAGCCGTGAGTTCACCGAAAACAGCTCCGACGGGCACGAGGAAGATTGCACCCAAGAGGAATGCGATCATAGCGGGAACGGGACCGCCGCCCACGACCATCCAGTCGCCGACCTGCAGAACCCAACCGGTACCGATGATGGCGCCGAAACCGATGGTGAAGAAGTTCCAGAGCGAAAGCGTTTTCTTCATGCCGCCGTCACCCTCGACTGTAACTTCTGCGTTCTTGTCCGCCATTGTTCCCCTCCTTTCCTTTTTGACGCCCCTTGACGTCACCCCTTGCGCGGTCTGTTTTGCCGCGCGCTTTTATTTCGTGGCTTTAAGATACGGCCTTGGCACAGCAGCGCCGCTTGTAGCTCGACCGAAGGCAGAACTGCAAAACGAGCGGCGCCGTTTTTGGGACGAACGGCGGGAGACGTCATTCGTCTTGGACGCTTTCATCTTGTCTGATTTTGAATACCTGCTGCCGTGACGCTTGGCGCGCGGCGCGGCAACGTTCATACCATTTGTCAGGCTTTTGGCGCACATGCCCATGTGTCGTGCATCTTTTTATGTAGGATAGACAAGTTACACATGAGGCAAGGTGATTCGAATGGCATACGGATACAATGACGGCGACCAACGGCCACAAAGCGTGCGCCTTGCCGGCCGCACCACGCCAACGCCCAGAAGCACCTCCGACAACGACAACCCGCAGCGCCCCCAAGAGCAGCCCGGGGCTTCTTCGCGGCAACAAAGCCGTACCGCGCGGCAGTCAGACCGCGTGAGTACGAGCACACGCCAACGCCAGACCGACACATCGCAGCCACGCCGCTACGATCGACATAAGACCGACTACTACGTTAAGCGCTCCTTTTCGCGACCTCAACGCGAGCGCGGCAATTCCGCCCCTCACCCCGCGTCGCACACCACAAGCCACGCGCTTCCGGCCCGCCGCCTACGCCTTGCGCTTTGCTCCATCGCCGCCTGCCTCGTCTTTGTGTTTTTGGGATCCTGTATCTCCCACGGATCAGCCGGTCTTGAGCCCACTGCCGAGGACAAGCTGCTTAAAGCTCCCGTCGCGCCAGGCTACTCCTTTGCGTTCTCGACCCCACGCTCGCAATGGCAGGCCGGCACCATGCCCCACATCTACCAAATTGACCCCGCATGGTCGGAGCTGCCCTATGCCGGCGGCACTATTCGCGAAAACGCTTGCGGTCCCACCTGCCTCACCATGGTCTATATCTTTAAGACCGGCCACACCGATAAGACACCGGTCGATATATGCGCACTGGCCGAAGCCGGCAACTACGCCCCCACTGGTGCCACCGAGTGGTCGTTTATGACAGGCGGTGCGTGGCAGCTGGGGCTCAACGGAACACAGCTCTATAACGATCGCGAATCGATTACCCAAGCACTTCGCTCGGGTGCGCCCGTCATCGCCGCAGTGCGCCCCGGTACATTTACCAACGTAGGCCACTACATCGTGCTCTACGGCATCGACGATGCCAACCAGATTGGCGTCTACGACCCCAATTCGGCCAACCGCAGCGCCCGCCGCTGGGGCGTCGTAGAGGTCCTCAACGAAGTCGAAGCCATGTGGGCCTACTACTAGTCGTTTAAGAACGTCCCCAATGACTAGGTGAATAGCAAAAGCCCCGCAGTCGGAGCGGACTGCGGGGCTCATGAAGAGAGGCTAGTTTGTGGGCGCTTTGCCTGGCGCCCACGAGAGAGGCAACAGAGTAGAGACTACTCGTGGATGCGGGTGCCGGAGAGGCCGGCCATGGTCTCGGCAGCCTTGTCCAGAGCGCCGATGATGCAGGTGCGGCCCTTGCGGGAACGGGCGAACTTGATGGCAGCGCGAACCTTGGGCTCCATGGAACCCTTGCCGAACTGGCCCTCGTCGGCCAGGCGCTCGGCCTCGTCGGCGGTGAGGTCCTCGAGCTCCTCCTGGTTGGGCTTGCCAAAGTTGATGGCGACATGCTCAACGGCGGTCAGCAGGAACAGAACATCGGCGTCGCAGTCCTCGGCCAGCAGCTCGCCGCCCAGGTCCTTGTCGATGACGGCGGGAACGCCCTTGTAGCAGCCCTTGTTCTCGTAGTCGCGGACGACGGGGATGCCGCCGCCACCGCAGGCGATGACGATGAACTCGTTGTCGAGCAGGTTGAGGATGGAGTCAGCCTCGACGATCTTCTTGGGATCGGGGGAAGCAACGACGCGACGCCAGCCGCGGCCAGAATCCTCGACGAAGACCTTGGAGGGATCCTCGGCCATGAACTCCTTGGCCTGCTCCTCGGTGTAGAAGGGGCCGATCGGCTTGGTCGGGTTCTTGAACGCGGGATCATCCGGGTCGCACTCGATCTGGGTGACGACGGTGGCGGCGTGCCAACGCTTATAGCGCTTGTGCATCTCGCGGCCGATGCCCTGCTGCAGGTGATAACCAATATAGCCCTGGGACATGGCGCCGCACTCGGGCAGCGGCATCTCGGGGGTGCCGATGGCGTCGTGGGCGGCGGCGAAGGCGTTCTGGATCATGCCGACCTGCGGGCCGTTGCCGTGGGTGATGATGATCTCGTTACCCTGCTCGATAAGACCAAGGAGAGCGTGGGCGGTGTTGCTCACGGCCTCGATCTGCTCGACGGGGTTGTTGCCGAGGGCGTTGCCGCCAAGGGCGACGACAATACGATCGGGCTTGCCAAGAGGCTTAGACATTGCTGGAATCCTTTCTGTAAAAGGCCTACAACCCATTAATAACCCGCGCCCGTGCAATATGCGAGTTTATTAAGGTTTATATTCTCTTTATCGCTCATTTTATTCATTTTGAAAATAGTTGAACGGTGAACGGTCGTTTTTATCCGCTCAGCGTACAGAACCCCAGCTCAAGCATATCTACGGCATTTACGTGCAACTTTATTTTAATAGAGCAGGGATTAGACCAGATTATGCAAACTGTATCTTTGCTAAACGCAAAACAGACAGCGCAAAATCTTACTCGCACTATACGAGATTCTATGCACTTATTGGACGAGTATGCAGCCCTGCAATAACATGGCGTTTTTCATCCAGCATAAGGAATAGACGAGCGCCTATGCCGCGCGTCGGCCGGCAGCCGGCGAGCCGTCTCGTCGATTGCCGCTTCCAGAAAATCAAAAACTGTTATTGCGCGCGCAATTGCGGCATGGTACTTTAGCGAAAAACAGCGCGGGCTGGGGCGACAGAGATCTGTCGTGAAGTTTGGGTTCGGCGACCCCGCTGCTGTCTTCTCCTTATCCGCCAGCGAACCCCTTGAGCGACGGATTGAGGAGGTCCTTACTATGACAAAAATGCTCAAGATCACGCTGAATGGCGAGACGTTTCTCGCCGACATGCTCTGGGACAAGGCTCCCGAGGCATGCAAGCTCTTCGAATCGTCCTGTCCGGTCGAGTCACGTATCTTTTCGGCCAAGATCTGCGATGCCGAGGTAACCTATCCCGTATCGGGCCCCATCGCCAATTACGAGCACATCGAGAACCCCGTCTTTCACGAGCCGGCGGGTGCAGTGAGCTGGTATGGCGGATGGTCGTCAATCTGCATCTTCTTTGACGTCTGTGAGCCGTTTGGCACCTGCAACATGTTCGCCCGCATCTGCGAGGCAGACCGTGAGCGTTTTGCCGTTGCTTGCCGCAATGTCTGGGACAACCAAGGCATGTACATTAAAAACGAAATCGTCGAGATCGAAACGGAGGCCTAAAGATGATGGATATCAACACCCTGTTCGCACTCGACCTTGCCGAGTACACCACTGCACTTGAGGCCCTCGCCGACCAAATGATGCTCGAGGAGCCCCGCGACATCGACCTGATGCGCCGCCGCAAGCTCGACACCGGCCGCGAATTCGCCGTCTGGAACTTCACCGTCGGCTACTGTATGAACGCCGCCGACGCCCTCTCCCTCCTGCGAGCCCAGGCCAACGAAAACGCCAACGACGGCACCGCCGACCTTTCAACGATCAACAACAGCGCCGCGCGCCTGTGCGACTGGTTCTCGGGCGCCTTCGACGTCACCGGCAAAATGGATGACACCACGGCAATCCTCGCCCACAGCCGCGACCTCTACGCCCAGGTAGAGACTCACGAACAGTTCGCTGCCCTCACCCGCGCCACCGAGCGCTATCTGGTCCAGCTCCAATTTTGGGTCGACCGCCAGATTCCCTGGCCGGCTATTAGCGACCTCGTCCACGGCTACCGCCTACGCACAGAGAGCGGCGAGACAAGGTAACCAAGCAAGCAGCACCGACAACATCCCACCATCGGGATCCAAAGTAAGAATCAGAGGGCTGGAGACGCACCCAACAGCGTCCCCAGCCCCTTCGCAAAGTAGAGCACTGTTTCAGCGGCCTTGAGGCCTATTCGAACCTTTGCTATCTCCTAATTTTTGTATATTTACGACATTATTATCTGCCAATTTTTGTATGATTTTGGGCGATTCTATCTGTCAATTTTTGTCATTTGGGGGTTTAATGCTACGCCGTAAGGTCACTGATAGGCTTTTGAGCTGGAAGAATAACTCCAATAAGGCATTGCTCGTTACTGGTGCGCGTCAGATTGGCAAGAGCTATGCAATTCGCGCATTTGGAAAAAGCAACTACGCTTCGTATTTTGAGGTCAATTTACTACTCGATGTCGAAGCAAGGAATGCACTTGTTGGCGCAAAGAACTCCGTTGACTTTATCAACCGCGTAGCCCTTCTTGCGGATGTGCCGCTTGTTGAGGGCGATACGCTTGTCTTTGTCGATGAGATTCAGGAGTATCCGCAGATCGTTACACTCATGAAGGCGTTGGTCGAGGATGGGCGCTTTAGCTATGTCTTCTCGGGGTCTATGCTTGGGACTGAGTTTAAGGGGATCTCTTCTTTTCCGGTGGGGTATGTAGAACACATTGTTATGCGCCCGATGGATTTTGAAGAGTTTTGTTGGGCAAACAGCGTTAGCGAGAATGTGCTTGCAGGCATTCGCAGCTGCCTTGTCGAGAAACATCCTGTCGAAAACTATATTCATGAGGCGATGCTCAAGAACTATAGAGCTTATATCGTTTGCGGCGGCATGCCGGAGGTCGTTCAGAATTATATTGATTCGGGTTATTCGCTCGTGAGCACACGTGAGCTTCAAACTCAGCTGGTCGATCAGTACAAAAGCGATATCTCAAAATATGCATCGACTCGAGCGTTTAACGTTCGGTCGATTTTTGAGCAAATTCCCGTTCAGCTTGAGGCGGAGTCTCATCGCTTTGTCGTTTCGTCTCTGGGTGAGGGAGCTCGCCTTAAAAAATATGAGCAGGATTTCCTGTGGCTTGTTAACGCAGGTGTTGGATTGATGGTCGCCAGGGTGACGGAGCCACGAAGTCCTCTCAAGAGGACGGAGAAAACGACGGCCTTCAAACTATATGAGTCTGATACAGGCATGCTCGCATCGCGGTACCCCGGCAGCACTGCACGCGCTGTCTATCTTGATATGAAAACTCCCAACCTTGGTGGCCTCTATGAGAACGTGGTCGCGCAGGAACTCGTTGCCCTCGGGGCGGATGCATGGTACTACCAAACGCGTGAGGTCGGTGAAGTTGACTTTGTGATCGAAGGCGCCCACGGGCATGTTGTCCCAATCGAGGTCAAATCGGGCAAGAAGGTTCGAGCGCATGCGGCTCTCGATCGTCTGATGAGTGTGGGCGAGTACAAAATTCCCGAGGCCGTTGTACTGAGCCACGAGAACCTCAGCAAAGAGGGCAAGGTTCTGTACGTTCCAATCTACATGACGTTTTGTCTCGATGAGTTTATGGAAAAGGATGACCCCAATAACGATTTCTCGTTCGCACCCATATCTCTCTAGGCATTTGAATCCGCAATCCAGCCCCGTCCACGCATCAATGCATTTCCCAAGGTGCTGCGCGTTTCGCGGCAAAGCCGCGAAAAAGCAAAGGGACAAAAGGCCCCCCACAACCACGTCCTTCATCCGCCCACACAATCCGAGGACGTAGTCGTAGCAGGATCTGAGGGCTGACCTTCGCGGACACTCCGCAGGACGAAAGAACCCCCGCCGCACGTAGTGTGAACTGCCTCCCATTTCTTGGACATGAGAAATGGGAGGCTTTTTATGCGTGTCG